>CANHPN010000026.1 GCA_947462535.1 Akkermansiaceae bacterium
CTACAAAGCCACCCGGAACGCTGGAGTCGCTGAATTCTTCGCGATCGGCGGCGGAAACTGGATCGTGGACAACCGTCCCGGACTCTTCACCTCACACACTCACCAGAAAACACCCGAGGCGGGCAACGTGGCAGGACCCTTGGAGGCAATCCTCCTCCCGGTGGAGGTAGAACAAGAAGGTTATACTTCGGAAAAAGGCATTCGGTTTTGCCGGTGGCTTGATGCCTTTCCTGGAGGTCTATTAGACCCCGAGTTCGCCGATAAGGACCGCGACCGTTTCAGGATTAGAATTCCCGGAATCCTCCCAAACCTGACAAAAATCCAAATCAAATCAACTGGCCTCAATGGCGCGGTGATCGATGGCGCAATCGTCGCGAAGGCCACGGATGGCGACTACGAGGTCGAAATGAAGCAGGAGAACGGTGCTATGGTCAGTACCTGGATCCTGCTCGTGATCGATGGTGACGATGATAAGGGATATAACGGCAAAGGCACCGACGATGGTAAAGATGATCAGACATTATTGGCAGATTTTGAGTCCAAAATCATCGTGACTTTGCCCGAGTTGGACAACGCCGAGGTCGAGTTCACGGCCCAGAAGCCACTTGGTAACATCACTCTCGACACGGTGTATCTTTCACCTGAGGGTGACGTCCCGCAGGATATCCAGGTTCTCATCCATCGGCAGGTTGCGAAAATGCAGGAAATCTACCGCCAGATTGGAGTCCGTGTCGCATGGGCCAGCATCGAGGGAGTGGCCATTCCCCAGTCATGGCTTGATGCAGTGCCGAACCCCGATCCCACAAAGCCAGACATAGAACCCGCAAATCAGCTGAATGATACCGAAAGTCAATCCGCTAGAACCTTAGTCCGAAATAGGCAGGTTCCCGCTAAGCACATTCGAATCGGTTACGTGAACTCCACCATGAAGATTATAGATGAGAATTTCTCAGAACAATACCCCCTCGGCGTTACCGACCTTGGAACTGATGGCATTCTAGTTTCACTTGGAAGCCCGGAAGCTAGAAACAAACTAGGAGTGACCGCTCACGAAGTGGCTCATACCTTCGGATTGGATCACCTTGATCCAGAACATCTTCTAATGAAAAGTCTTATGTCATGGAATAATAGTAGGCGTGATTCCAAGCGTTTTGAGGAAGGAAACTTTAACACGATCAAAAGCAAGGAGGCATTTTATGTACCGATGCAATAAGTCGATCATTTGTGGTCTTTTTCTCGGTCTCACTCTACACGCAAGTGCGGATGTCGATATAAAGCCTGAAGATGAGAATCAGACAGGTCGAAACCGCCCTTTATCACAAGAGTTTCGGAAGTTTGAACGCGACGATTTGCGTGGGATAACTGCGGAAAGTCTGGCGAAAATGTCATTCGAAGATCTACTGCTAAGGCATGCCTATATTGATGTTTTTCTGAGATACATGATAGATTCGAATACCCCGGAACGTGAAGAAACAGTGGTCTTGGAAGATATGAGGAGTCGGGGAAATTCCATCACTCCATTGCTACTTGAGTTGGCAAGGGAGAATCAGGACAGCATCTTTGAGAGCGCACTTCTCGATCAAATTGCACAAGTTGGAAACATTGATTTGGAACCATACCTTCAATATGCTCGAACATTGCTTCGGGAACGTACACAGACGATGAATTTCGTGCTTGCTCAGCCGGCGTCGATGCTGTTGGCAAATCATGGTTCAAAATCAGACTTGGTTCTCTTGGAGCAAGTGATTGCTGAGCGCCCTTTTACGGCACGTGATGTCACAGAGTCCCTCGAATTTTTCAAAAGGCGATTGGAACGATTGGAACGAGCGAAGCAAGCAACGAGGCCATTACTAAGAGGAGATCCATCCGCAAAAGAAGCCGCAACTGGTAATGTAGCTGAGAAATCCACGAAGCAATCTGTTGCGAGCCGGGATGGCAGTGTTCCGACGAAATCTTGGATGATCTGGGCTCCATTCGGAATGATTATTGCCGCAATTCTGATTTGGCGTTGGAAATCACAATCTACTTCCTTAAAACCACCCTCCGGCCCAATCTAGCCCACCCCAAAGATCGTCGCTCCGCACTGGCTTGCCGCTCCTTTGCAAAAAATCGGCAACCACGGAGCGGGGAAATCCCCGCGAGCATCCTGTTAAAAAAGTCTGGCTCTTATCGAGATCGTTGAACATTTTCCGCATCCGGCGTCCATCCCGGTAGAAACTCAGGGTGAAGCGGACGCGGCCCTTGGATTCAGCGCGGTAGATCGGCACCACAGCAGAGCCTGCTTTCACTTTGAAGAAGGGGCCAGCTTTCTTGCTCCGCCGTTTGGGAGAGGCGTTCTCCCGAATTGTCGCCATTTTGTCGCCACCCTCGTCCATGCCGCTGTTGGGCGTGTCAACCGTGGCATCTGTGATTGCCGTAACCCTTTGATTATAAGGGGAAAGTGCTCGAAAGAGGACTCGAACCTCCACAGGTTTCCCTACTAGATCCTTAGTCTAGCGCGTCTACCAATTCCGCCATCCGAGCATCCGGTTGGGTGGGCGCACTTGTTAAGAGCCGACCCGGGATTTGGCAAGATAATCTTCGAAAAAAATAGCGGCACCGCACTTAAACCAGCTTGGAACTTGCTTCGACGCTCTCAAAGGAAAACATAGGGCTGTTCATCGTCATGGAATCCATTCGCGCGGAGTCAGTCGTCAAATCCTTTGGAAGCACTCGCGCTCTCGACGGGATCAGCCTGCGTATCGAACCTGGGGAGCTTTTTTTCCTGCTCGGTGCCTCGGGTTGCGGCAAGACGACGCTCTTGCGCTGCATCGCCGGGCTGGAAACTCCGAGCAGCGGCGCGGTCTTTTTCGGGGAACGCGACGTGACCCAAATGCCGCCGCACAAGCGCGAGGCGGCGATGGTTTTCCAAAGCTACGCGCTGTGGCCGCATCTCACCGTCGGCCAAAACATCGCTTTCGGGCTCGAAGAGCGGCGCGTGCCGAAACCGGAAATCAAGCGCCGGGTCGAGGAGGTTTTGGAAATGGTCAGGCTCCCGGGGTTTGGCGGGCGGTCAATCGACCAGATGTCCGGCGGACAGCAGCAGCGCGTCTCGCTCGCCCGCGCGTTGGTCGTGAAACCGAAGTGCCTGCTGCTCGACGAGCCGCTTTCAAACCTCGACGCCCAGCTCCGCGTGGAAATGCGCCGCGAGATCCGTCGGATCGTGAAGGACAACGGCCTGACCGGGATCTACGTCACCCACGACCAAGAGGAAGCGCTCGCGATGGCGGACCGCATGGCCGTGATGACTCGCGGCAGAATCGGCCAGATCGGCACGCCGGAGGAAATTTACCGCACGCCGCACAGCGCGGATGTGGCGAATTTCATCGGCGAGACGAATCTAATCGATGGGACGGCGATCGAAACCCGCGAGGGCTTCACGCTGGTTAGGACGGCTGCGGGTCCGCTTGTCGGCCGCGTCAGTGATCCCGCGTGGACGCCCGCGGCGGGAGAGGAGGTGCGGCTTTCCATCCGCCCCGAGGCGTGGCACCTGCATGCTGATAGCGGCGACAATCCAGTCACGGGAAACATCGTCGAGCGCAGTTATCTTGGCCAGCGTATCCAATATTGGGTCGAAACGGCGGCGGGCTGCCAGCAAGTCGTGGAGATGAATCCGCACGTGATCCACATGCCCGGCGATGAAAAAATCACGCTGCATGCGCGGCACGATGATGTCGTGGTTTTGAAGCCGTCGTGATGACAACAAGAGCGTCTATCATCTTCGGAGTGCTGGCGCTGATCGTGGCGTTGCCGCTGGTCATGCGCCGCGAAAGCTCGACCACGTCGCCGCGAAAAGCCGACGACCGGCTGGTCATTCTCAGCCCGCACAACGAATCGATTCGCCAGGAATTCGGCGAGGCCTTCGCGGCGCATTGGAAAAAATCGACCGGGCGCTCGATCTACATCGACTGGCGCACCCCCGGCGGGACTTCGGAAATCCGCATGGTGCTGGACGCTGGATTCAAGGCGGCGGAGGAGACCGGGCGGCAGGGCATCGGCGTGGATTTGTTTTTCGGCGGCGGCGAGCCGGACTTCACCAGTCAGGCGAAAAAAGGCCGCCTCGTGCCGCTGCGGGTGTTTGATTCACATCCCGAGCTGTTCGCGAAAGACGGCCCGATCCCCGAGACTTTCACCGGCGAGCGGTATTATCCCACCGACCATGTCTGGGTGGGCACCTGCATGTCGCAGTTTGGAATCTGTTATAATCCCGACGTCCTCAAGCGGCTCGGAATTCCCACGCCGACGACTTGGAACGATCTGGGAGACCCGCGATACGCCGACACTCTCGCCTTGGCGGACCCGACGAAAAGCGGCTCGGTCGCCCGCGCTTTCGAACTGCTCGTGCAGTCGGAAATGCAGCGCGCCGCCGCGCCGGACGCCGGCTGGGCTAACGGACTCCGCTTAATCCAGCGGATGTCGGCGAACGCGCGTTATTTCACCGACAGCGCGTCGAAGATCCCGCAGGACGTGGGGCAGGGGAATGCCGCTGCCGGGATGTGCATCGATTTTTACGGCCGCTCGTTCGCGGAAGAGCTCACATCCAAATCGGGCGAGCCGCGCGTCGTCTGGATCGCCCCGCTCGGTGGCACGACTTTGAGCGGCGATCCGGTGGCGGTGCTGAAAGGCGCGCCTCATCCGGAGGTGGCGCAGGATTTCGTGGAATTCTGCCTCAGTCCGGAAGCGCAGACGTTATGGTTCGGCAAGCCCGGCACGCCCGGCGGCCCGAAGACCCGCGCGCTCCACCGCACGCCGATCCGCCGCGATGTTTACACGCCGGAAAATCTAGCAAACTCGACGATACCGGATGCCAAGCCGTATGAAGACCGCGGCAATTTCACCTATCAGCGCGAGCTGACCGGTGCCTCGTTCAACACGCTCCGGCAGCTCGTCAAAATCATGTGCATCGACTCGCACGAGGAAATGAAATCCGCCTGGCTCGCCATCCGCGATGCCGGCATGCCCGCCGACGCGCTCGCCGTTTTCTCCGATGTCTGGCGGGTGAATTACGCTCAATTCGGCAAAGGCGACCCGCTCCTCGATGGCCCGGACGCGCTCAAAGCCGCCGACCGCGCCGCCGAACTCGGCGAGTGGTTCCGCGCGAACTACCGCAAGGCCGAAGCCATCGCCCGCGCCAAATCCAAACTGTAGCCTCCAAATAGGCGTGTGTTTAGACATCGCCTAACGGGTTCATCGTGCCAACACCTTCTCACGCGTCTTCCAGGCCATAGACGATTTTGTTGTGGGTGGCTTGGTCCATGATTGAGAATATCTATTGGCAGAGAGAATTGTGACTCAAGTTGAGAGTCGAAAACCCAGCCATTTCGGAAGGATCCATATCGTCCTGATAGATGGACGGCGATTTTTTTCGTCAAGTTTTCTGAAATTGAAATATTCCGCAAAGTCCCGAGGTAGTGGGAATTCCCAAATCCACATGCACTCCATCAAACGCGCGTTCTTCTGGCTCTCCGGTGCCGGCACCGAGACTCTCGAACAATGTCCGGCATGGGAGCAGAGAAAATACGTCGCCTTCGGAGCCACCGTGCTGGTGCCATGCGCGTTCGCCTTCATCGCGTGCGCCTACGCGCTCTCGACACTCACCGACAACGCCCGCGTCATCTACCCGGTCGCGGCGGTGTGGACCTTCATTATCTAGACCATCGACCGCGCGCTGCTCGCCGGCTACCGGGCTTATGCGTCGGGTTTCCGCAAGGCCTCCCAGTTTTCCCTGCGTCTGGTCGTCGCGATTCTGATGGGGATCACCATCGCCCACCCGCTGGTTTTGTTGCTGTTCCGCGACACGGTTTCCTTGGTGATCGAAAAGGACCGCGCGGCGGAAATCGAGGTCGCCCGCGCGGGATTCGCGGTGGAGAAGGAAAAGGTCCGCAGCCAGGTCACGGTGCTGGAAATCGCGCTGTAGCGAGCTGAGCAGCGGGCCAAGTGGAACGAGTCCTTCCAGGCGCGATTCATCCTGCAGGAAAACGAGGATGCCAAGGCCGCCATTCCCGGCCTCACCGCTGGGCAGCAGACCGAGCTCAAGGCCGCCATCGAAGAAGGCACCGCGCCGTTCCGCGAGCGTCTGGCAGTGATTGAAAAACAATCCGCCGAGTTCTCGCCGCAATACGCCAAGCTCCAGACCGAGCTCGGTTTCTGGCAGGCGGAGTTCGAGCGCGAGCTCAACGGCCAGCGCTCCGGCCTGCGCGGCGAGGGCCCGTGCGCCCGCTCGATCCGCTCCGACCAGCTCGAACCGCGCCGCGAGGAATCCAAGCGCCTCGGCGGCCTGCTCGAACATCTCACCGCGGAGAAATCCACTCTCCAGACCCAGTCGCGCGAGGTGGAAGCCGCCGCCATCCAACTCTTCGAAACCAAACTCGCGGAAATCGCCACTGCTAACAAATCCGAGGCGGAGCGCGTCGCCGGCCTCAAGCAGAAAGTCGAAAACGACCAGGCCGAGCAGTTCGTCACCCAACAGAATTCCCTCCGCGGGACCATCAAGCAACAGATCGACACCCGCCTCGCCGAGCTCAGCCGCGTGCAGGGCGAACTCGCCGCCGTGGCCACCGAGGAGACGAACCGCCTCGGCTCGCTGCGTGCCGAGCCCCGCCGCGACATCCTCACCCAGACGCTCGCGCTTCACGCGCTTTTCAAGGCCGGCAACGAGGGCGGCCAATTCGCGTTCTACACTTACATCGTCCTGACATTGCTCTTCATGCTGGTGGACACCATCCCGCTCATCGTGAAATTTTTCACTAGGGTCGGCCCTTACGATTCCCTGGTGGACCGCGATGAAATCACCTTCGACACCGAGCACCGAGCACCGAGCACCGAGCCTTCCGCCACAGCCGCACGCGCTACATGGACCAGCTTTCCAGCGGCAATCTCATCGCTATCACCCGGAATTCCCGGCTGGAAAACGCGCTCGTCGATGGCGTGGAACACACCCGCGCCGCTCGTGAGTTTCTCGACTCGATCGTGGAAATGGAGAGATCCTTCGCCGAGAAAATGAGGATTGAGGAGCAATCCATCGGTCCTGCCGAGAGCGACAAGCTCGCCGCCTTCGAAGCGATCAAGAAGCGCTTCTACAACGACCTCCATCACCGGATGGAAGTCTTCTTCACCACGCGGCATGCTTGAAGCTACTTCTCGTCGAAGAGGTCCGTGGCGAGTTTTCCGTAGGTCTCGCGGTCCAGCAGGAACGGGTTGGTGCTGTTGCCGAGGCGGCCGTAGTAGAAGGCGGGGTTCGCGCCGGTGGTGCCGGGGGCGAGCGTGATCTCGCGGCTGAGCAGCCCGGTGAAATCGCCGAGGTCGTTGGTGCTTTTTTCGATGACCTTGAAGGCGAGTGTCGGATTGAGCAGCGCCTTGGCGGCGGACTCGTCATCCGGCGAGAGCCAGCGGCTGACCTTGAGGTTTTCCAGAATTCCTAACATGTAATTCGCACGCGCTGGATCGAGCGATGCGGTGATGTCCTTGTCATCGCGGTTGGCGGTCCATCCTTCCGGATTGAACACATAGCGCAGCATCAGTGGCGGCTCGGCACCCAACTTGCGCTCGATGGCCATGAGGTTTACCCGGTCGAGCGACCAGAGTCTAGCAGGCCGCCACTCGTAAGGGCGCACGGCGATGGAGGCGACGAGTGATTGATCCACCCGAATCACGGTGGGCGTGCCGAGTCGGTTGGCGAAAAACCCGCCCTTAGCGTCGATGCCGAAGGCGAGGTTGATCGCCTGGTTGTCCTTGCCGAGGAAACTGAGTTTCAAAAACGGCCGGTGCAGTCCCCACGGGGTGAAGTCGGTGGCGGCGTCGGTTTCAAAGCCGATCGCGCGGCCTTCGGTGACCGCCTTGAGCAGGGTGAAAAGGCGCTCTTCGTTCGCCTCCTGCGATTGGCCGTCGATGCTCGCGGTCCACGGTTGCGGCGGCGTGCGTGAGACGAGGATTTCCGTGCCGGTGGCGGGCTGGATGAGGATGCCGCGCAGGGATTGGATGTTGAGGTTGGTAAGCGTGGAGTCGCGCAGGTCGTTGATGGCGAGCGGCAGGTCTGCCAGGGAGACGAGGTTCGGCTCGGGCTTGAGCGGCAGGTCGAAGATGGTGTCCGGGCGGTCGCTGATAGAAGCCCGCACGTCGCGTGACTCGGGGGTCTCGCGAGGGAAGATTTCCAGCACCGACTCGGCGTCCGAGCCGAAGGAGGTGAGTGCGATCTGTCCGGATTTGGCGAGCGGGCCATGGGTCGGAAGCGTGACTGAGGCGCGGTCGGAGATTTTCACCGCCTGCAATTCGTAGAGTCCTTCCATGAGCGATTTGATAGCTGCTGGGTCGGTGGCGAGGTCGAGCGGCTTGACGACGCGCCACGGGCTTTTGGGGGTTTCCCGGCCGAGGGTGAGCTCGCCTTGCTCGGCGCGGATGCGGATTTTCTGGAGGGCGATGGGGTTGAAATAGAACGGGCGGTGGTCGCGGAGGAATTTCAAGCCATCCTTGAAGAGCGGAGAAATGTCGCCGGTGCAGGAGTAGATGAAGCGCTTGCGGCCCTCGTCGCGGGGGTGGATGAAAACGGTGGGCACGGGCTTCTCGATGTCTTTGACGGTGGCCAGCCACGGAGTGACGCGGCCGATTTTGTATCTCGCGAGCGGGGCGTGATCTTTTCCTTCCAGCCGGACGTTGACGCAGCCATCGCTGAGTCCGGCTTTCTGTTGGTCGATTTCGTCGCGGCCGGCGAAGTCCTCGACGCGCAGACCGAGGGTGAAATTGATGATGCTGACGGCGGCGCGCGGGTCCATGCGGTCCTTCCATGGCAGGGTGGCCTGCCAGCCGTTTTCGCGGAGGTCGAAGCTGGCGGTCACGCCGTTGCGCGAGATCTCGATGTGCTTCACCTCGCCCGGAGTGAATGTGGAGTAGATCCGCCCGCCGAGCGGGACGGGGGGCGCGCCGAGCACGGAGTTGAAATTTCCTTCCTTCCACTGCCAACCCGCCAGTCCGCAGGCGAGGATGGCTAACAGCGCGAGGATGAGGGTGAAGCCGAGGGAGCGCATGACAAGTTAGGCACGGCGCGAGGACCAGACGAAGGCTCCCGCCAGGATCAGGAACGCAGGGAGGAAGAACAGGTTCACCCGGTTGATGAAGGAGACCTGTGCATCGAGAAGCGGCAGCTTGTAAGTGGCCAGCGAGCGCGGGCCGATGCCGGCGAGCGACTGGCGGTCCATCAGCCAGTTCACGGACGAGGCGAGGAAGTCGATGTTCTCCGCGCGCCGTTGCTTGGGATCGAGGAAATCGGTGTTGGCGATGACCACCATCCGCGAGGTGGCGGCGGCGAAGCGGTCGTCGCTGGCGGCTCCGCGGGTGACGCAGGCGGCGAGATGGAAGGGCGGCTTGGTGTCTTCTTTTTCGTCGAATGCGGTGTCTTTGCCGCCGAATTTCGTCTCGCCCCAGAATCCGTCCGCCGCCTGGATCAGACCGATCGGATTCACCTGTTTGTTCATTAAGTCCTCCGCGCCTTCGCGCACTTCGAGCGAGGAGGTCGCGCCCTCGAACACGGTCGCTTGCCCGGCGAAGTCCTTGGTGAAATCCACGCCGGCCGTGAAGATGCCGCGGGCGGTGGTGTCGATGCGCTTGTCCAAGAGGGAAATCACCCGGTCGCGTCGGGGAGTGATGCCGTTGCCACGGAGGAAGGCCCGCAATTTCGGCAGCGTGTCGCCGGGCTCTAGCAGCACCAGCATGGCCGAGCGCGGGGTGGTCCAGTATTTTTCCAACACCGCGAGCTCGGCATCGGTCAGGTCGTATTTCGGGGCGACCAGCGCGACGCCTTCGACATCGGCGGGGATTTCCGCGAGGCCGGATAGATTGACGCCCTGGAGATCGACGTTTTGAAAGCGGAGGGTGTCGAGCAGCGATTTGGCGGGGGAGTTTTCGCCCTCTGAATCGATCCGGCTCTTGTCTGCGAGGAAAGCCATCTTGCGCGCGCGGCCCTCGATCGACTCGACGAGGCGGGCGGTCAGGACGTCCTCGCCCTGGAAGCCGGTAATCTTCCGCTGCGAATCGGCGGTGGTGTAAACGGCCATGTCATCGGCGACGATGAGCTTCACGTTAGGGTGCAGGATGCGGTTGCCGTTCTTGTCCTCGGTGGAGACTGGCCCATCGTCGGCCCGCGCGTCCATGATGATCAGGTCCTTGCTGAGCGGCAGTCCGTAGGCGGCGGTCACCTCCTGCGTGCGGTCGGAGCTGCGCAGCGGATCGACGATTTCCAACTGGATCTTCCCATCGGAAAGGCGGGCGTATTCCTCGGCCAGCGCCCGCACTCGTTCGTAAAACGGCGAGCTCCGGCGGAAGGCCATGATCCACTTGATCGGCTTCTCGCGCCCGCCCAGGACCTTGTCCTTCAGGTAGTTCGTCGTCGATGGGGAGAGCGTGTAGACGGCCTCGCGGCTGAGATCGACGCGGGTGAAATGGTGGGCTGCCAGATAGTTCAGCGCGATGAGTGTGACCGCGAGGAAGGCGATCTGGAGCACGGAAAGCGTGCCCAGTCCCCAGCGGTTCAGCGGGCGGGCGGGTTTTCCTTGGGGCTCGGAGGAAGGATCGGACATGAAGAAAACAACAGGAAACTCAACGGCGCCAGCGGCGGTAATCGACGACTTGATAGGTCAGGAACAGCACGAAGATGGCGAGGCTCAGGAAATAAACCACCGGCCGCGTGTCGAACAAGCCGCTGGCGAAATAATGCAAATGCTGCTGGGAGGAAATGTAGTGGAAGAACGTCGCACCCGCGAACGACTCGCCCCAGATGATCGTGACGAATCCCATGAAATACTGGATCACCAGCAGCCCGATGGTGAAAATTCCCGCGATGATCTGGCTCGATGTCAACGCCGAGGCCAGGCAGCCGATGGCCGTGAACGCCGCGCCCATCATCATCACTGCGGTGAACGCCCCGCCGAGCGCGCCGGGCGTCCAGGCGGGCGGGAGATCCGTCACCCACTCGAACATCTTGAACTGTACCAGCCCCGGAATCCACAGCACCGTGTAGAAAATCATCGCCGCCGCGTATTTCGAAAACACCACCTGCCAGGTCCGCACCGGCGCGGTGAGCAGCGTTTCCAATGTCCCCGAGCGCTCCTCCTCGGAGAACAGCCGCATGGTGATCAGCGGGAAAATGAACAGGAAATAGAACCAGAACAGCGGCGTGTGGAAGGTCACGTAAACCAGGCTGTCGCGCACCGGCGTGTCGCGGAAGCCCTTCATCGCCGTGGACAGCGAGACGCCCTGCATGATGGTGACGAATGCCAGGACGACCCAGCCGAAAGGGGTCAGGAAATACCCCTTCAGTTCTTTAAAAGTAAGGATTCGGAACAATCTCATGCGGCGGGGCGCTCTTGGTAAGACATTCCTGCGGCAAGGCAAAGGGAAAAGGTCCGGTGCTGCCGCGAGCTCGTATTGAATCCAAGCGCCATCGCCGTTGAAATCCCGGCGAGCGCGTGTAGAAGGTCGGCAGCAATCGCCCGAATCCATGAGTCAGCAAATCATTTCCCGGAAATTCCGTCTTGTCGACAAGGCCTCTGTAAAGCCCCAGGTCCGATGCAGCGCCTTCGCGCTCGCGCTGGTGCTAGCAGGTTCAGGGGTCGTTTTGGCGGAAGTCCCGGCCTTCGCCCCGACGCTTCCTAACACCGCGCCCGCGCCGGGACCCGCTCCGGAGGGCATGGTTTGGATTCCGGGCGGCGAGTTCTCGATGGGCGCGAACCTGGCTTGCGAGGGAATGTGCGACCGGCCAGGCACCACCCGGGATGCGTTGCCGATTCACCGGGTCGCCGTGGATGCCTTCTGGATGGATGCGACTGAAGTCACCAACGAGCAGTATGAAAAATTCGTAAAAGCCACCGGCTACGTCAGTGTTGCGGAGCAGAAGCCCACCCAGGCGGAATTTCCGACGGCACCGCCGGAGAGTTTAATCGCGGGTTCGATTGTGTTCACGCCCACGCCGGTGCCGGTGCCGCTCACTCAGGTCCGCTGGTGGAGCTACGTCGCCGGGGCGTGCTGGAAGCATCCAACAGGACCTGATAGCCATATTGAAAACGCCAGGAAATTGCCCGTGGTCCACATCGCTTTCGAAGATGCGGAAGCTTACGCGAAATGGGCCGGTAAGCGGCTGCCCACCGAGGCGGAGTGGGAATTCGCGGCCCGCGGTGGCTCGGCTGGCCAAAGTTTTTCGTGGGGCGACGAGCTCAAGCCTGGCGGGAAGTTCCAGGCGAATATCTATCAGGGTAAGTTCCCCGTCGAGGCGGGCGACACCGGTGAAGATGGTTTCAGAGGCATCGCCCCCGTCGGCCAATATCCGCCGAACGCCTACGGTCTTCACGATGTGACCGGAAATGTCTGGGAGTGGTGCAGCGATTGGTATCGCGCCGATTCTTACGCCGGATCGGCCGCTACCGGAGGAGTGACGCGCAATCCAAAAGGCCCGGAATCCTCGCTCGATCTGGACGAGCCGGGCACCCAAAAGCGGGTCCAGCGCGGCGGCTCCTTCCTTTGCACCGACCAATATTGCAACCGCTACATGCTTGGCACACGCGGTAAGGGCGAGGTCCGCTCGTCGAGCAACCACGTCGGCTTCCGCTGCGTGAAAACCGCTCCCTGATCAGGACAGGCGGGCGAATCTCACCGCCCGCAAATCCCTGGAATTGGGACCGACCATCGCCTCGAAATCCCCCGGCTCGACCACCGGCTGGAAATCGCGCCCCGGGAAACTCAGATTCGCGTCGGTGATTTGGAAGGAAACCACCTGCGTCTCCCCGGCGGCGAGCGTGACGCGTTGGTAACCGCGCAGCTCCTTCACCGGACGGCTGACCGGTGCGACGAGGTCGCGGAGATAAAGTTGCAGGGTCTCTGTCGCCGGATAGGCACTGAGATTGGTAATTTCCGCCGACACGGTGACCGTCCCGCCCGGCTGCATTTCGGGCGAGTCGATGCTCACCGCACCGTGGCGGAATTTCCCGTAAGTTAGGCCGTGGCCGAACGGATAGAGCGCGTCGTTCGGCGCATCGAGATACTTGGAGGAATACTTCTCAGCCGCGTTGAAGGGCCGCCCCGTCGGCTTCTCGCGGTAAGTCATCGGCAGCTGCCCGACACTGCGGGGGAAGCCCATCGTGAGTTTTCCAACCGGTGCGGCGTCGCCGAAAACCACCTCGGCCAGCGAGTGACCGCCTTCCGTGCCGAGCGCCCACGCCTGGAGGATGGCGGGAAATTGCGAGTCCTCCCAGGTGAGTTCCAGCGGGCGTCCGCTCATCGTGACGAGCACGCAGGGCTTGCCGGTTTGAAGAATGTGTTTCGCCAGTTCCCGCTGGCATTCCGGCAGGCGGATGTCCGTCCGGCTGGCGGCCTCGCCGCTCATTTGCCAGCTCTCGCCGAGCACGAGCACGACGACGTCCGCCTGCTTGGCCGCCCGGACCGCTTCCGCTAACAAGTCTTCGTCTGCTTCGCTGATCCCGCAGCCTCGGGTGTGAACCACGGTTGCGACCCCGCGGAATCCATCGAGCGGCGAGGCGGCGAGCGATTCGTCCCCGGCGGCGATCCAGCAGCCGAGCATGTCGCGGCGGCTGTCGGCGAGTGGGCCGATGAGAGCGATGGTGGCGTGTTTCGAGAGTGGCAGGACTTCGCCTTCGTTTTTCAAGAGGACGATCGACTCGCGGGCCGCTTCGCGCGCGAGTTGCCGATTTTCAGCGCACGGCTGCATCGCCGGTTGGTGAGTGCAGCGGGCGAGGGGATCGCGGAAAAGCCCGAGGTCCCACTTCGTTTCCAACACGCGCAGCACCGCCGCATCGAGCTGCTCTTCGCGGACGGCTCCGGATTCCACCAGCGCCGGCAGTTCGGATAGAAACGCTTCCGACACCATGTCCATATCCACGCCGGCCTCCAGCGACTGCCGCGCCGCGTCAGCATCGGTGGCGGCAGTGCCGTGGTTTTTCATTTCGGTCACGGCGGTGTAGTCGGTCACGATCCAGCCTTGGAAGCCCCACTGCCCGCGCAGCAGCTCGGTGAGCAGCCAGCGGTTGGCACTCGCGGGAATGCCGTCGATGTCGTTGAAGGCGGTCATTATCGTCCTCGCCCCGGCACTGATCGCCGCGCGATACGGCGGGAAATATGTCTCCTCCATCGCCCGGCGGCTCATGTCCACCGAGTGGTAATCGCGCCCGCCCATCGGCGCGCCGTAGAGCGCGAAGTGCTTCACGCACGCCAGCACCGACGCCGGATCTGCCAGATCATTTCCCTGATAGCCACGCACCATCGCCGCCGCGATTTCCGATCCTAACCACGGATCTTCGCCCGCGCCCTCCGCCACCCGCCCCCAGCGCGGGTCCTGGGAGATGTCCACCATCGGCGAGTAAACCCAGTGTAGCCCGTCTGCGGCTGACTCCGACGCCGCCATTCGGGCGCAGCGTCCTAGCAGATTAAGATTCCAAGAGCACGAGAGTCCGAGCGGGATCGGGTAGATCGTGCGGTGGCCGTGGATTACGTCGTAGCCGAAAATCAGCGGGATTCCCAGCGGGCTCGCCAAGGCCAGCTCCTGCAAGGCCCGCGTCGCGGCGGGCGTGTAAACATTAAGCACCGCGCCGCAGAGGCCCGCGCGGATTTTGGCGTCCAGATCGCCCGAGTGTTTCATGCCGGTAGCATCCATCGCTCCGGTCAGCAGATTGAGTTGCCCGGCCTTTTCCTCGACCGACATCCGGCCCAGCAGCTCGTGGAGAAACGCGTCCTTGATCATCCAGGTCATCACGTCTCCCCAAGCGCCCGATTTCAAGGCTTATCCCCCCCGCGAGAGAAATGCCGGCGCAAATTGAAGTCCTCCTGCCTCGATTGCCGCCGTTGTTTTGCCTCGATCAACGGCCCGGACGGACCGGCGGGCGCTCGGGCTCGGGGATGGTTTTCGAAAATCGCTCGATGCTCTCACCGTTGATCGACCACGATTGATAGAGGTCGGGCAGGGGGGCTGCGAGATTGAGCTTGCCGTCGCGTTGCAAGCGGCGGAGCACCACGCGGAGAATGGCGAAGGCCATGCTGCCGAGCTCGTCGTCGTCGCGGTTGCGGTGGATGCGTTTGACGAGGTCGGTCTGTGCGATGCGATCGATTTTCCCGTCGCGCGCGAGGTCGATGAGATGCGCCATTTCCACGCCGTAACCCACGGGGAACGCGAGCGATTCCAAAGTCTCGCGGCGCGCGGCGTATTCGCCGGAAAGCGGCTGGAGGATGCCGCCGAGCTCTGGATAGAACAGCGAGATCAGCGGCCGGATGAGGATTTCCGAAACGCGCCCGCCGCCGGTCGAGTGCGATTCATCGCCGTAGGCAAGCGGGCGTTCGTAGAAGGCCTTGACGTAGTCGATGGCGGGATCTGTGAGCAGCGGGCCGACGAGTCCGGTGATGAAGCCGGGGTGGAAATTCGAGATGTCGCCGTCGACATAACAGATGATGTCGCCGCTGGAAACGTGGAGAGCTTTCCAGAGGTTTTCGCCCTTTCCGCAATGGTCCGTCTGGTCCGGAAGAATCCCGGAGGCGAGATGGACGGCGGCTCCCGCAGCGGTGGCGAGTTCGCGGGTGGCGTCCGTGGAGCCGGAGTCAATGACGAGGATTTCATCAATGAGCCCGCCGCAGACGAGTGTCTCGTAGATGATCGAAACGATCGGCCCGATGGTCTCCGCTTCGTTGAGCGTGGGGATGCAGACTGAAATCCGCTGCGATTTTTTCAACGCCTCCAACGCAATCACATCGGCGAACTGCCGGTGATGAAAGCGCTGCGGGGAAAGCATGGCGAAGTCCTAGCGGCCCTGCCGGGAGCGTGCAAGGACGATGCGTTTCAGGTGTCTTCATCCGCGAAATTCCGCGCGCGCAGGTGCCCGGAAATTTTCCAACCTTTCCGCTTGAAGCGGCCAAAAAGTCATAGCACCGTTTTTCCACATGGAAGTAACGAAGAAGAAATCACCGACCCCTGTGGAACTGATCGACTGGTTGAACGATGAAGGGGTCATCGACTTGGATTGGGATTTTCCCGAAGACGGGGATTTGTTTGAGGCGGGTCTTGATTCACTGGCGACCGTGCGACTTGTGGCGGCGGTGGAGGACCGGTTTGAATTCGAACTCGTGGCGGAAGACCTGACGCGCGCCAACCTTGCCACGCCGACGACTCTGGCGGCGCTGATCGCGGCACGGCTTCCGTGAGTTTCGAAGGGGCGGGATGCGTCAGCCGCTGTTGTTAGCGCTTCGCGGGTGCGTCGATGATTCCTTCCTCCGTCTCCTGTTTGAGGCGGAGCTGTCCGCAGGCGGCGTCGATGTCGTGGCCTTTTTCGAGGCGCAGGTTCGCGGTGACGCCAGCGTTTTGAAGCACCTGTTGGAACGCGCGGCAGTGGTTGTTCGGCGGGCGTTTCCATCCGAGTCCCTCGACGGTGTTGTAGGGAATGAGGTTCACCTTCGCGCCCAACCGCCGGGCGTGGCGGGCGAGGATGGCGGCTTGTTCGAGCGAGTCGTTGACATCCTGGATGAGGATGTATTCGAGCGTGAGCTTCTGGTTTTTTTTCGCGTTCCAATGGTCGAGCGCGGCGAACAGCTCCGCGACCGGCCACTTTTTGTTGATCGGCATGATCTGCTCGCGGACGTCGTCGGTGGCACCGTGCAGGGAAATCGCGAGGCGGATCTGTTGTGGGTGCTCGGCGAGCTGTTTGATCTGCGGGACGAGGCCGGAGGTGGAAATGGTGAGATGGCGTGCGCCAAGATGCAGGGTTTTCGGACCGGTGATCAGGGCGATGGCGGCAAGCAGGTTGTCGAGATTGGCGAGCGGTTCGCCCATGCCCATGAAGACGAGGGAATCGACGCGCTCGCCTGAAAGCTGCTCGGCGGCAAGCACTTGCCCGGCGATTTCTGCGGCGTCGAGATTGCGGGTGAAGCCGGCGAGGCCAGAAGCACAGAACTTGCAGCCGTAAGCGCAGCCGACCTGCGAGGAAACACAGAGCGTGCGGCGGTCGGATTTCTCGCCGTAAAGCGCGGGGTTGGCCGGGATCAGCACGCTTTCCACGTAGCGCCCGTCGTGCAGGCGGAAGAGGAACTTGCGGGTGGTGTCGGCAGAGCCCTGGGTGGTGCTGTGTTCGAGCGCGGCGAGGCGGAAGGAATCTGCCAGTTTCGTGCGGAGGACGGCGGGCAGGTTGGTCATCGCCTCGATGGAGGTGACCTTTTTTTTCCACACCCATTCGAGGATCTGATCGGCGCGGAAAGCAGGTTCGCCGGCATCCTTGAGCCAAGCGGCGAGATTTTCCGGGGATTGGCCGGTAAGGGATGGGAGCACAGAGTTGGAGAGTGGAGAGGGTGGCGATCAGGCACGACGTCGGCACGCCGGGAGTGAATTTGAACGCGGAACTATCTTCATGAAACGGGTTTCGTGTCAAACGCAGCGCATTCCGGGGCCAGAAGCGCGCCATCGCGGCCGGCCCGGGATAAATTCCTCGTCCGGGTGGAATTTGCGCTTCCCGGCCGGGCCGGAATGAGAATACTCCGTTCCGTTCCGCAGGAACACCGGCCGGCTTAGCTCAGTGGTAGAGCAACTGATTTGTAATCAGTAGGTCATCAGTTCGACTCTGATAGCCGGCTCCATTCTTAATCCCTGAAAATCAAAGGTTTGCTGGTTTTTATGTCTTGGTGGCTCGGCCCTGAATACGGTCGAAATGCGGGGAAATGCGGATTTTGACGCGTTCTATTGCGGGGGTGCGTTGCGGGGAATTTTTTCGAAATCACCTTCATCGAGCCTTTCGATTCCGTCTGATGCTCTCGTGCATCACGCCCGTTCCAGATGAAATGGTGCCTGGGGAGCGGGAAATCCGCATGAACGACGGCTTGCCGTTTCCGGATTCGCTGTTTAATTTGCGCCTCAACAGATGCCTATGAAATCCACATCTCTCCTCTGCCTGTTCGTTTTGGTCGCCCCGCTCTCGACCCAGGACAAGGCCGCCGCCGAACAAAAGCCGGTCATCAACAAGGAGGCCTTACTGCCGAACCAGCAGGCCTTCCTCAATCTTCCGCAAGAAAGCCGGAATGAATTCATCAAGCATGTCAGTGAGGGCAACCGTCTTTTCCAACAGAAGCGGGTTTTTGAAACTCTCGAAGAACTCGATAATGCGGCGAAGATTTTCACCGACAGCCCGGAGATCTACAACTTGCGGGGCAGTTGCTTCGTGGAGATGCGGTCGTTCGACAAGGCACTCGACCAGTTTGAAAAGGCCCGCGCG
This sequence comes from Akkermansiaceae bacterium, assembly GCA_947462535.1. Classification (GTDB taxonomy): domain Bacteria; phylum Verrucomicrobiota; class Verrucomicrobiia; order Verrucomicrobiales; family Akkermansiaceae; genus Luteolibacter. Next base: position 18,279 of record CANHPN010000026.1, read on the forward strand.
CTGACCAAGGACAACGCAAGCATCGAGTTCAACATCGGCGAGGTTTATTTCGTCACCAAGAAGTGGAAGAAGGCCGTCGATCTGTTCGAGAAAATCATGAAAATGCTGCCGCCGGAGAATGTCGCGCTCGGCCGGTTGGTGGAGTTCAAGATCCTGCTCTGCAAGAAGAAGCTCGGCTTGAAAGACGAGGTGACGATCCTTGCGGAGAAATACGATTTCCTCGATGACTCGCCGTTTTATTATTACTCGCAGGCGGCACTCGCCTACGACAGCAACAACCTGATCAAGGCTGAGGAGTGGCTCGCGATCGCCGGACGGATTTTTCAGGATCCGAACGTGCTCGCTCCCTGGCAGGACACGCTCGTCGAGTACGGATACATCAAGAGTTTCTACGGAAACGAGTCCGGCACGGATGAGTGAAGCGGCACCGGGGACTGTCCCGGGCGATTTCCCAAATCTCCGTCGATCCCAGCGTCATGGTTCGATTTCGTTTCAAAACCCATTTGCTCGTTCTGTCCGTGCCGGGCGTTTTCGCCAGCGAACTTGCGCTCGCGCAGGTGACGGCTCCCAAGGTGGTGGTGCCCACGGGCAGCCGCCCGGTGGTGCCGGTGCGGCCGTCGGCAGCATCCACCGCGCGGGTCCTCTATCCTTGGAAAACCTATGTGACCGCCACGATTTTCTGGATTGGCGAGCAGCCGACGTCGCGCAATCCGACGCCGAACTGCAAGTCGTCCTGGGATCAGAGCTGGACGTTCAATTTCGGTGGCTATGATGATCCGGACCCGGCGAACCGGGTGGCGAACCACACGACCGGTGAATTCCGGCCGAAGGGTTTCGTGCCCAAGCTCAATCCGTTCTATGTGGCCTTGCCGTATAACGACGTGCAGGGCGTCGGCAGGCACAAACCTGAAGCCGCGAAGGTGATTCCTTGGTTTTCTCGGATGAGTCCGGAGCCGGGCAAGACGGTTTGCAAAGGCCGCTGGGTTCAGATTTACAACGGCAGCCGGAGTTGTTACGGCCAATGGGAGGATTGCGGACCGTGGGTGACCGACGACTGGGAATTCGTCTTCGGCACCAAACCGCCGAAGACGACCCAAAATGGTGCGGCGGGGATCGACCTTTCGCCATCCATCCGCGACTACCTCGGACTGCGTTCCGGGCAAAAAGTCCACTGGCGCTTCATCGAGGCCGAACAGGTTCCCTACGGGCCGTGGAAAAAATACGGGCAGGAGGCCCCGGCCGCAAACAACCCTGATCTGCTCGCTCAGCAGCGTTATCTCGAAAATTTGAGAAAATTGCGCGATGAGGAGTTTCAGAAGAAGCCCTTGAACCAGCTTTGAAACTGGAAGCCCGCGCGGAAGAAATGTTTCGGTCGTTGGGAATTCTCAGCCTCGGTGAGGAATAAAGCTTCATTCTTCTTGACTCGTTTTGGGGCGAGGCCTAAATCGCCGCCCCCAAACGAACTTTTACCACTGATTCCCATGGCCAACGCACAAGTCATTCTCAAAGAAAAAATCGAAGGCCTTGGTGCCGAAGCTGATGTTGTTAAAGTTCGCGCCGGATACGCCCGGAACTTCCTCATCCCGCAAGGAAAAGCTTTCGAAGCCAACCGCTCGAACCTCCGTCACGTCGAGGCTCTCAAGACCGCCCGCGCGGCCCGCGAAGCCGTCGAGCTTGTCGAACTCCAGGAGATCGCAGCCAAGATTTCCAAGCTCAAGCCGAAGTTCGTGCTTTCAACCGGCCAAGGCGGCAAGGCGTTCGGATCGGTCACCAACATGGACATCCACAAGGAGCTCGAAGCGGCCGGCATCGTCATCGACCGTCACTCCATCGAGCTTGAGAAGCCGGTGAAGAAGTCGGGCAAGACCGAAGTGCAAATCCGCCTCCACCCCGAGGTCATCGCCACGCTCACCATCTCGGTGGACGCGGGCGCGGAAGAAGCCGAGGCGTGATCCGCTGCTGATAGTTTTCATGAAAACCCCCGGTTCGTCAGACGAACCGGGGGTTTTTGTTTTTTGAGCGCGAACTCGAAATTGGAGCGTCAGACCAGTCCCTGGCGGCGCTCCAGCAAACTTTATTTAAGGGGAACCAGGAAAATGGTTTCGATCAGGTGTTCGCCGCCGGACTTGGCGTTCAGAGCGGTAGCAGGAAACGTTTGACCGCCTCGCGTTTGAGCCGGAGTTCGCGCCATTCGTTGACGAGGCGGCTCGCCTCAATGATCCCGCAGCCTGCGGGCAGTAATAAATTTCCGCCCTCCCACCAGACGCCGCGGATCGCGACGACGGCGTCGAACTGGCCTTGATCCCAAAGTCCGAAGGGTGCGCCGAATTGGGGGGGGCAGCCGAGGCGTTCGCGCCAACCCAGCAGCAGGGAAAGGGTTTCCGCAGTCCTCGGCAAGGGGCCGAGCGCCGGCGTGGGATGGAGCCGCCGGAGGTGGTCTTCCGGTGTCTGGGGCGATTGAAGATCGAGGCTGATGAGAGTCAGGAAATGCACGATCGATCCGAGATCGAGGATTTCGCGGGTGCTACGCGTGATGCAGCCGAGGTCGAGGAGTTTGGAGACAAGCGTCTGGGCGACGTATTCGTGCTCGCAGATCTCCTTTTCATCGACCGCGAAAACCTCGCTGTCCTCGGTGCGGGCGGTGCCGGCGAGCGCCATGGTTTCGAGTCGGTTGCCATGAAGCGAAAATAACAGCTCGGGAGTCGCGCCCGCGAAACCGGCGTTCTGTTGGAGCCAACCATAGGAATGGAGAGGCGCTGCCTGGCGGGTCATCGCCGCCAGGATGGCGGGGCCGGGGGGCTGGCGTGCAGTGCCGGTCTCGGTAACCACCGGTACGGTTTTCTCGAAAACTCCGCCGTGGATCGATGACATGACTTCCTGAAAAATCACCGAAAACGGCGCGGCGTCTAGCGGATTCCAATCACAGGACAGCGGCGGGATTTCGCGAAAGCACCGGCTCAGCTTCGCAGTGGTGGTCCGCTCGATGCGGCTCGGGGTTTTCCACGGTTTCGCATCCTCCAGCGCGAAATTCTGCACGTAAAACGAAACCCCTTCGGACGGCGGAACCGCGGATTCCGCGAACGGGCCATGGCCGATCACCACGCTGCCATCGCGCTTGGCCAGCCAGGCCATTGAGTCAGAAATGTCCATAAATCTTGCCGCTGCTAGAGGCGGGCCAGCACGGCGTCGCCCATGCCGCCGGTGCCGACTTTGGTCTCGCCGGGCTGGCGGGTGGCGATGTCGCCGGTGCGGAAGCCGTCGGCGATGGTCTTGGCCACGGCTGCCTCGATCGCGTCGGCCGCTTTGATTTCCCCGAGCGAGAAACGTAGCAGCATGGCGAGCGAGAGGATCTGGGCGATCGGGTTGGCGATGCCTTGGCCAGCGATGTCGGGAGCGGAGCCGCCGGACGGTTCGTAGAGCCCGAAGTAGAGGCCGTCCTCGCGCTGTTTTCCCAACGACGCGGAAGGAAGCATGCCGAGCGAGCCGGAGATCATCGCCATTTCATCGGATAGAATGTCGCCGAAGAGGTTTTCCGTGACGAGCACGTCGAACGAGCCTGGGCGCTTGATGAGCTGCATGGCGGCGTTGTCCACATACATGTGGGAGAGCTGGACATCGGGGAACTCTTTGGACATTTCCACGACGGTCTCGCGCCAGAGGACGGAGGAGGCGAGGACGTTGGCCTTGTCCACGGAGAGCAGCTGCTTTTTCCGGCCCATGGCGGCGGTGAAGGCGACGCGGGCGATCCGCTGGATCTCGCTTTTTTGATAGACCATGGTGTCGAATGCGACGGGCTCGCCGCCACGCTCCTCGCGGCCTTTCGGCGTGCCGAAATAGATCCCGCCGGTTAGCTCACGGACGCAGAGCACGTCGAAGCCGTCGGCGATGAGTTCCTGTTTGACCGGGGAGGCGTGGGTGAGCGCTGGCAGGCAGACTCCGGGACGGAGGTTGGCGAAAAGGCCGAAGTGCTTGCGCAGCGGCAGCAGTGCACCGCGTTCGGGCTGGATGTCGGGTGGCAGGGATTCCCATTTCGGCCCGCCGACGGAGCCGAAGAGAATCGCGTCTGCTGCCTCGCTGGCGGCGACGGTTTCCGGCGGAAGCGGGTGGCCAGTGGCATCGATGGCCGCGCCGCCGACGAGGTGCTCGCTGCGGGCGACGGTGAATCCGAATTTCGCCTCGACAGCGTCAAGGAGGCGGAGGGATTCAGTCATGACTTCCGGGCCGATGCCGTCTCCGGCGAGGATGGTGATGCGGTGGCTGCGTGACATGCCCGGGAAAATGGCGGGCGATTGGCAAACTGGCAAGAGCGCAAAAAGCCTGAGCCGAACCTTGGCTTGCGGAGCGCCCGCGATGGGATCACCTTCTTCGCACTATGCAGGCCGTGACCGATCGCTTGAAGAATTTCCTCCAATACGTGGCCGTCAACTTGATCGACGAGCCCAGCCAGGCGCAGCTCAAGGTGGCGGAGTTGGGGCCCAAGCGCTTGCGCTTCAAGCTCGTCCTCGCCAAGCCGGACGTGGCGATGCTGATCGGCAGGAACGGCTTCACCGCCTCGGCGATCCGGGGTGTTTTAAAGGCGGCTGCCGAGCGGGAAGGGGTGCAGGTTTCGCTGCAAATCCACTCGCAGGAGGAAGAAGCCGAGCTGCTAGCCAAGGAGGGCGAGCACTGAAATTTCTCACGCTCCGGCCAGGCAGCCGGGGCAGTTCTGGGCGAAATGGCCGGGGTGGATTTCGTCGAGCGCCGGGGATGTTTCCGTCAGGCAGAGATCGGGATTTCCGAGGCGGTTTCGCAGTTGGAACGAGCAACCGGCGGCCGGGCGTGACAGGTCGGGAGGCAGGCCGGGGATGGTGTAAAGCAGCTCGCCTTTCGGGTGGCTCGCGGGGATCGATTTCAACAACGAGCGGGTGTAGGCGTGCAGCGGTCGACGGAAAAGGTCCGATTTCCCGGCGCTTTCGACGATCCGGCCGGCATACATCACGTTGATGTGGTCGCACATCTCGGACACGACTGCTAGGTCGTGGGTGATGAAAATCACGGCGGTGCCGAGCTGTTTCTGGCGGTCGCGGATGAGGTCTAGCACCTGCTTTTGCACGGTCACGTCGAGCGCGGTGGTCGGCTCGTCGCAGATCAGCAACTCGGGCCGGGTGATGAGGGCCATGGCGATCATCACGCGCTGGCGCATGCCGCCGGAAAACTCGTGTGGATAGGAATGGATGCGTTTTTCGGGGGCAGGGATGCCGACTTCCGCAAGCGCGTCGATGGCGCGGTGGAGCGCTTCCTTGCCAGTGCAGTTTTCGTGAAGTGCGAGCGGCTCGGTGAGTTGCGCGCTCACCTTCATGAACGGATTCAGCGAGGTCATCGGGTCTTGGAAAATCATCGAGATCCGCTTGCCGCGGATTTTGCGGAGCTGCTTCTCGGGAATTTTCAGCAGATCGACGCCATCGAAAACCGCTTGCCCGCCGTGGATGCGGCCGGGCGGCTGGGGGATCAGGCCGAGCAGGGAATAACAGGTAACCGACTTCCCGGAGCCGGACTCGCCGACGATGCCGAGCGTCTCTCCGGGCTCGACGCTGAACGAGACGTTTTCCACCGCATGCACGACGCCGTTGCGGGTGTGAAAGCGGGTGGTGAGATTTTTGACGTCGAGCAAAGGCATGACGCGCGGACTGTCGCCGTTGCGGGAAAAAGTGCAAGCGCTTGGCTCACGGCCGGATCAAGCGCTCCTCGATCCAGCGGGCGACGTCAGAAAAAAGCCGTTTTCCAGAGGGCTGTCCATGCCGAGCGCCAGCACCGGAACTTGCTCGCGGGTGTGGTCGGTGCCTGGATGGAATGGGTCGTTGCCGTGGTCGGCGGTGAGGATCACCAGATCGCCGGGGGGAATCCGCCCGATGAATTTCTCTAACCACTGATCGAACTCGAGCAAGCACCCGGCGTAGCCATCCGGATCGCGGCGGTGGCCGTGGAGCGAATCGAAATCCACCAGGTTGGCGAAAATGAAATGTGACTCCTCGCGCGGCTCTTGCCAGAGGCGATCGATAAGCGTCATCCCGTCCGCGTTCGACTGCGTCGGATACGATTCGGAAATCCCCGAGCCGGCGAAGATGTCGGAAATTTTCCCCACCCCGATGGTCGTCACCCCCGCCGCCTGAAGCCGGTTCAGCACCGTCTCGCCCGGCACCAGCGAGTAGTCGTGGCGGTTTCCCGTGCGCTTGAAATCCGCCGCCGAGTCTCCCAGAAACGGCCGAGCGATCACCCGGCCGATCCGGATGCCGCGCTCGTCTAGCAGTGCCCGCGCCGTTTTGCAAAGTGCCCACAAGCGCTCCAGTCCGAAGGCTTCCTCGTGCGCCGCGATCTGCAGCACGCTGTCCGCGCTGGTGTAGAGGATCGGCTTCCCGGTCCGCAGGTGTTCCTCGCCGAGTTGGACCAGGATTTACGTTCCCGAGGAAGCGATGTTGCCGATGAATTCCACACCGCCGCGTTTCTCTAACTCCATAACCAATTCGGCGGGAAATGCATCGAAGGTCGCGAACGCCTCGTCCAGCCCGCAGCCCATCAGCTCCCAATGCCCGGTCGTCGTGTCCTTGCCCGCCGACCTTTCGGTGAGCCGCGCCCGGGCGCGTTGCCGCAACCGACGGAATCGAGGATGATGCACAGGACGCGTTTCATGCGGTGGGTGAGTAGCGGTTGAAAACCGGCGGGCGCAGGAAGCCGATCAGCGTCTGCCCTGATTTTCTAGCGAACTCAACCGCCAGCGAGCTCGGCGCGGAAATGGCCGCCACCGCCGGAATCCGCGCGGCCAGCGCTTTTTGCATGATCTCGAATGACAACCTGCCGGAAACTAGCAGTAGCGTGGATTGCAGGTCGATGCCGTTCAGCAGCGCGTGGCCGATCACCTTGTCCACCGCGTTGTGGCGGCCGATGTCCTCGCGGAGAACGAGTAGCTCGCCATCAGCGGAAAAAATCCCCGCCGCGTGCAGTCCGCCGGTCGTTTCGAAGGTCGCCTGTGCCGCCCGGAGCTTTGCCGGAGCTGCGAGGAGAACGTCATCGGGAATTTCGGTCCCGCGCTCGATCGGCGGGAAGTCGGTGAAAATTGCCTCCAGCGTCGCCTTGCCGCAAAGCCCGCAGGAGGAGCCGGTGAACAGATGCCGAGTGAGCCGCCCGAGGTCCACCGCCACGCCGTCTGCGAGAAACACCAGCACCCGGTTTTCTTCGGGCCGCGGCTCGATTTTCCGCAATTGCGCCACCGTGGAAACGATGCCCTCCGTCACCAGAAAGCCCGCCGCCAGCTCGTCGTCGTGGCCGGGCGTCCGCATGACGACCGCCACCGGATGGCCGTCGAGACGGATCTCTAACGGCTCTTCTGCCGCGACCTGGTCGTCGATAGCGGTCGTCCCGGTCGGCCGGTGCTGGAGCAGCGAAATTGTTTGCGAAGCTTGCATTTCCGCGAGCTTCGCCAGTTACGCGACGCCCGTCAATCGAGCTTCGCCAGGATTGCGTTGAAGGTCGGGCTCGGGCGCAGCGCGGCGGAGGCCAGCGCGTCGGATGGCTTGTAGTAACCGCCGATGTCCACGGGCGTGCCTTGCACGGAGAGAAGTTCCTCCACGATTTTCGACTCGTTAGCGGCGAGCTCCGCGGCGATCGGCGCGAAAACGGATTTCAGCTCGCTGTCCTTGTTCTGCGCGGCCAGAGCCTGCGCCCAGTAGAATGTCAGATAGAAATGGCTGCCGCGGTTGTCGATGCCGGGGACTTTGCGGGCCGGGGATTTGTCTTCGATGAGGAATTTCCCGGTCGCTTCGTCGAGGGTATCGGCGAGGATCTTGGCGCGGGCGATATGGAAGGTTTCGCTGAGATGCTCCAGCGAAACGGCCAGGGCCAGGAACTCGCCGAGGGAATCCCAGCGGAGGTAGTTTTCCTGGGTGAACTGCTCGACGTGCTTCGGCGCGGAACCGCCGGCACCGGTCTCGAACAACCCGCCGCCGTTCATCAGCGGGACGATGGAAAGCATCTTGGCGCTGGTGCCGAGTTCGAGGATCGGGAACAAGTCGGTTAGGTAGTCGCGCAGGACGTTGCCGGTGACGGAAATGGTGTCCTTGCCGTCCTTGAGGCGTTCGAGGGTGAACTGGGTGGCTGCGGAGGGAGGAAGAATCCGGATGTCGAGGCCGCTGGTGTCGTGATCCGCCAGATAGGTTTTCACCTTGGCGATGATCTGCGAGTCGTGGGCGCGGTTTTCGTCCAGCCAGAAAACGGCGGGAGTCTGCGAGGCGCGAGCGCGGGCGACGGCGAGTTTCACCCAGTCGCGGATCGGCGCGTCCTTGGTCTGGCAGGCGCGCCAGATGTCGCCGGCTTCGACGGCGTGCTGAAGCAGGGTCTTGCCTGCGGCATCGACGACGCGGACGGTGCCTGAACCGGCGATTTCAAAGGTCTTGTCGTGCGAGCCGTATTCCTCGGCGGCCTGCGCCATGAGACCGACGTTCGGCACGGTGCCCATGGTTTTCGGGTCGAAGGCTCCGTGCCTTTTGCAGAAGTCGATGGTCGTTTGATAGACGCCGGCGTAGCTGCTGTCCGGGATGACGGCGAGGGTGTCCTGAAGCTTGCCTTGGGTATCCCACATTTTCCCCGACGAGCGGATCATGGCGGGCATTGAGGCGTCCACGATGACGTCGCTCGGGACGTGGAGGTTGGTGATGCCCTTGTCGGAATTCACCATGGCGAGCGCCGGACCGCTAGAGTATGCGGCTTGGATGTCAGCCTCGATCTCGGCTTTTTGGTCGGCGGGGAGGGTTTGGATTTTACTGACGAGATCACCGAAGCCGTTCCGCAAATCGACGCCGAGCGCGGAGAAGGTGGCGGCGTGCTTGGCGAGCAGGTCCTTGAAGAACACCTCGACGGCGCGGCCGAAAATGATCGGGTCGGAGACCTTCATCATCGTGGCTTTCAGGTGGATGGAGAACAGGACGTCGTCTTGTTTCGCCTTGGCGATTTGCTCTGCGAGGAAGGTGACGAGGGCGGCCTTGTTGAGGACGGTGGCGTCGATGATTTCACCGGGAAGCAGCGCGGTCTTTTCCTTGAGGACGGTAGTCGAGCCGTCCGCGGCGACGAACTCGATTTTCACGGTGGTCGCGTCCTGCATGGTGACGGATTTCTCGTTCGAGTAGAAATCATTGCCGCCCATGGTGCCGACGGTGGTCTTGGAATCGGCGGACCAGGCACCCATCGAGTGGGGGTTTTTGCGGGCGTATTCCTTGACGGCCTTGGGCGCGCGGCGGTCGGAATTGCCCTCACGGAGGACGGGATTCACGGCGCTGCCCTTGATCTTGTCGTAGCGGGCGCGGGTTTCCTTTTCCGCGTCGGTCTTCGGATCGGCGGGAAAGGCGGGGATGTTGTAACCCTTGGCCTGAAGCTCGGCGATGGCTTCCTTCAGCTGGGGCACGGAGGCGCTGATGTTCGGCAGCTTGATGATGTTCGCGTCCGGCTGGGTGGCGAGCGCGCCGAGTTCCGCCAGGGCGTCAGGGACTTTCTGGTCCGCGGTGAGATTTTCCGGAAACTTGGCGAGAATGCGGCCGGCCAGTGAGATGTCCCGGGTTTCCACCGCGATCCCGGATGGCTTGGTAAACGCCTGGACGATCGGCAAAAGAGAGTAAGTCGCGAGGGCCGGCGCTTCGTCGGTCTGCGTGTAAATGATGGTGGGAACCTGGGGCATGATTTGGCGGGATGAAATTTCGGGCAGACGCTAAGGGCATCCACTAGCCGCGGTCAAAAGCAATTGCTCCATCAATTCACGGGAGGAATCCTGATGGGAAAATCACTCGCGTGCCGAAGCTTGTGAATAACTTGGGCAAAGTGCCGGAATCCGGCTGTTCCAGAGGATTTCAGCACCGGCTTGAACGGGGATTCCCTGATTTCCTGATGAGTGCCGGGCACGCGATCTAGCGGGAGTTATCACCACTGATCCGGAGGCTTTAAACGACTGATGGATCTGATGCCCGCTGGAAATGAAAGGGATAGGGAGTTGTGAATCGCTTGCTCGCATTTGTTGCCAAGTTATTAACAATGGTTTCTGCTCCTTCCTGACGAGAAATCCGCAAGATGCGCGGCGGCCAGCCATCGTCCGTGCTCTGCAAACTGTTTGAAAGAAATCCAATGTGAATAACTTGGTGAGATCTCGGTGTTCCACGCTGCGGACTAACTTGAAAACCACGGATCGGAGCCATCCGCATCGCGGTTTGTGGAACAATCTGGCGGAGGTCGGCTGATGATCGCGGGTCCCCGCGGCAATGACCGGCCGCATCCGGGATTACCGGCGGATTCTTTGCACTTTACGCGTGGGCGTGATCCCTTCAGACAAGTGGCCCCGCCGCATGAAAATCAGGAGGCGGATCTTTCAAATCACTCAACCATCCATCATGGACATCCAAATCGCCACCCTTTGTGACTTCGCCGCCGACTACAACGGCAAGCTCGTCATTTCTGGAACCTTCGACACCCTTGCCGCCCGCGCCGTGCCGGTCGTGCACCCGTCGTGCGCCCTCGCCATGCGTTTCTGCTTCACTCCTGAAGACGCGGGCCGCCACAAGCTTTCTATCAACATCATCAACGAGGACGGCGAATCGCTCGACCCGAACAACATGCCGATCGAGCCTGAGTTCGAAGTCGCTCTTCCGAAGAACGTTCCTTTCCTGACCCGCAACATCGTCATGAATCTCCAAGGACTCCGCTTCGAGGAAGCCGGCATCTACTCGATCGACATCGGTTGCGACGGCGAGATCCTCGTCCGCCTGCCGCTCCGCATCGTTCAGGTCTCGCAAGGACCTAACGGCGAAACCCAGGTGGCCTGATCCCCGGACCGCTTTTCATTCAGCGCGCCACGGGTCATCCGACCTGCGGCGCGTTTTTGATTTTCCGCCGGGCGAGCCACTTCCTGATCTCCTCGGTCCACAGCACGCTGCTGGCCACCGCGCCGATGAGGAAAAAGTGAGTGGCCGAGATCGGCACCGTGTGAAATAGCCGGTTCATCGGCTCGGTGTAAACCACGGCGAGCTGTAGCAGGTTCGCGAGCACCAGGCCGCCTAGCAGCCAGCGGTTCCTGAGCAGGCCGAGTCGTAGCGCCGAGCGCGTGGCGCTCTCGCAGTTCAGCGCGTTGAACCACTGGCAGACGGCGAGCAGGGTGAAGGTCTCGGTTTGCACCACCGCGAATGGCGCGCCGGTCGAGAGCCGCCAGATGAAGTAGCCTAACGTGGCGGCGGCGGAGGTGGGCACCATCACGGCCATGCGGCGCAAAATCGCGCGGGTGATCAGCGGCTCGCCGGTGCGGATGGGCCGGCGCGTCATTTCGTCACCCTCGGGTCCTTCCATGACGAGGTTGATTGTTAGCGTGCCTTCGGTGATGAGGTTGATCCATAAAATCTGCACGGCGGCCAGCGGCAGCGGATAGCCGAATAGCAGGGCGCCGAGGAGGACGATGACCTCGTCGAGCGAGGTTGCGAACAGGAACAGCAGCAGCTTCTGGATGTTGCCGTAAACGAGCCTCCCTTGCTCGACGGCGCTCACGATGGTGGCGAAATTATCATCCGTGATCACGATCTTGGCCGCTTCTTTCGCCACCTCGGTGCCGGTGATTCCCATGGCCACGCCCACGTCCGCGCGGGCGAGCGCGGGAGCGTCGTTCACTCCGTCGCCGGTCATCGCCACGACTTGATTCCGCGACTGGAACGCCTCGACGATGCGGAGCTTCTGCGCGGGATGCACTCTGGCGAAAACCGCGATGCGGCCCAGGTTCGCCGCGAGATTGCGCTCCGACATTTCCTCCAGCTCGCGCCCGTCCACCGTCCGGGCGCTGGCGTCCGCGATGCCGAGCATGCGGGCGATCGCCAGTCCGGTGGCCTTGTGGTCGCCCGTGACGATCACGGGCCGAATGCCGGCGGCGTGACATGCGGCTACCGCAGCTTTCACCTCCTCGCGCGGCGGGTCCATTTGCCCGACGAGACCGAGAAAAACCGCCCGTCCGCCGAACTGCCCGAAGCCCGCGTCCTCATCAATCGTACAGGAATCCACCATCGCGACGGCCAGCAAGCGCAACGATTGATCCGCCATCTGCTCGGCGACGGACAGGAACTTCCGGCGCTTGCTTTCATTGAGCGGCCGCGCCTCGTCGCCATGCCGGGCGTAGCCGCAGAGCGGCATCAGCATCTCGGGCGCGCCTTTGATGAGGACACGGTTAGGCCCGTGCTTGTGGCCGTGTTGGGTGGCCATGAGCTTGGTGTCGGGATCGAACGGGATCTCCGCGCGGCGCGGCCATTCTTGATGAAGCCGCGCGGGCTCGATGCAGCCTTTGAGCGCCACGGTGAGCAGCGCCGCTTCCGTGGGATCTCCTAACGCACGCCAGCGGGACTCCTCGGAGGTCGGCGGCACGAGCTGGGAGTCGTTGCATAGAAAGCCGGCTTCCAGGATGAGGCGCAGCGCGGAGTCTCCCGCAGGCGAGAGCTCTTCGCCACCGGAAACCAAGCCGCCTTCCGGCGCGTAACCGGAGCCGGAAACCTCGATCTCGCGGCCGTCCGGCAGCCACAACGCGGTGACGGTCATCTCGTTTTTGGTCAGCGTGCCGGTCTTGTCAGTGCAGATGATGCTCGTCGCCCCGAGTGTCTCGACCGCGGCTAACCGGCGCACGATGGCACCCTTCGCGGCGATGCGTTGCATGCCCACGGCGAGGGCGATCGTGAGCGCCACCGGCAGGCCTTCCGGTACCAGCGATACGGTCTGGCTCATGGCGACCATTAGAATTTCAGTCAACGGCATTCCCCGCAGCATTCCGGCGACGATCACCAGCGCGAACAGTCCGACGGATGCGAGCAACAGCTGGCGGCCGAACTGGTCCATGCGGATTTCCAGCGGGGTTTTCGGCTCCTCGGCGGCAGTGGTGATGGTGGCGATTTTTCCCACTTCGGTGGCGAGCCCGGTCGCCACCACCAGCGCCTTGCCGCGCCCGGCGGTGATGTGGGTTTCGGAGAAAACCATGTTGCGTCGATCCGCTAGCAGCGTGTCTTCCGGCAGGGGATCGGCGTGTTTCACCACCGGCAGCGACTCGCCGGTGAGCGCCGCCTCGGAAGCTTCGAGCGCGGCGGTTTCCAGCAGGCGGGCGTCCGCCCCCACGGCGTCTCCGGCGGCCAACACCATCACATCGCCCGGCACCAGATCGCGCGCCTCGATCATCCGCGCCTCGCCGTCCCGCAGGACCCGCACATGCAGTGAGGAAAGCCGCCGAAGCGATTCCATCGACCGCTCGGCCCGCCCTTCTTGAAACGCGCCGATCAGCGAATTGACGATGACGACCACGAGGATGACTCCCGCGTCCTCGTGTTTGCCCAGCGCGAAGGCCAGCACGGCGGCGGCGAATAGCACGTAAATGAGCGGGCTGGTGAACTGCCGTAGAAACACGCGCCACCAAGATTCCCGCTCCTCTTCAGGCAGGGAATTCGCGCCATGCCGCGCGAGGCGCAGCGCGGCCTCCTCGGAAGTGAGGCCCTGAACCGGATCGCCGCCGATCTCGCGACAGGCGTCCGCAGCGGGCATCCGATGCCAGGCCAGGGTGGGGGAGTTCATCGTCAGCCATGCATCATCGCCGAATCTCCGGCTGGATGCGAGGCCCGAGTTTCCAATCCGCAGGCATTTCCCGGCAGGAGTGCGGCACGCTCTGCTGCCGCCTTCGGGGGATGTGAGCTCTGCTCCATGCGGTGCGGAGCTTCTTTCTCTTCGGTTCCGCGGAAGAGGCTTCGCCCCGCATCCGGCAGAGCCGGAGTTGCAGGGGGCGCGAGCAGAGCATTGCGCACTCCGGAGTGCAGGATCAAATCGATCGTGATCCCCAATCCTCAAAGGCATTGGACTGTAGGGTCGCTCACCTTTGGCGGCCCCGTCAGGCCGCCGGTTTTTTCATGTTCTCCGCGCTCATCCCACTCCCATCGCATCCAGCGGACTCCTCACCCCACACCCGTTCACGCCGGTTGCGACATGCGTGTAAATCTCCGTGGTTTTCACATCATGGTGTCCCAGCAGCTCCTGGATCGTGCGCAAGTCCGGCGGATGGATTGACGATTGATGAATCAGAATTGTTGATTTCTGATTTTGAAGAACCTTCAGCCACCATCGACGGTTCTTGTGCTACTCACAAAGATGGAAATCAGCTCGTCGCATTCCCCGACTCAAAGGCCACGCCGTCGCCACCGAGGAAACCTACGTTTACTGGAATCGCCGCTTCATCCGCTTCTGTTTCCAAAAACTCGGCCAAGCCACGTATGCTGCCGGCCCCTCCGCCATCTCCGCTTACCTCGACTTCCTCGCCCTAG
>CANHPN010000027.1 GCA_947462535.1 Akkermansiaceae bacterium
CACATTGTCCTGCCGCAAATAATTGCGCGCCGTAGTGCGGGACATCCCCGCTTTGATTGCACTCATGCTGATGTTTGCTCCTTGGTTGCGCTCGTAAACGAGCTTGGTGAGTTGGGTTCTATTGACCACAACCCAGAGCGGCAGCCGCCGCCCCAACCGGTGTCAAACGGCATGCCGTCTGACCCCCAAAAACCGCCCATCCCAACTGGGCAGTTTTAATTGTCGTCGGCGACCAGCTTTAATTGTCGTCGTACATTAAGCTGACGCGAATGGCAATGATCCCAATTAGAACGTTGGTTTCCGCAACTCCAAGCTTGCAGAACCAAGTGCCTAGTGGCAGAAATTCCCTGCTTGAACTGACTCAATCATCGCGCTCATATGAATTCCCTGATCTCTCGTATCATTCTGGGCCGGCCTTGTGCAATGGCTTAAGACAGCCACCGTAGCGGGAAACCGGATGTCAGCTGGCAAACGTTCGCCGCCCCCCCTTGATCCCGACTTGAAGAAGGTCAAATAACAGGGATCTCGGATGCGGAATCGAATCAAGGATACACAATCCCCCCCTTTTCCCACGACCGGTAGGGCTTGCAGAAATAGCTTTCACATTCCAACAGCTCGTTGACCAGTTCGTGCATCGCAAACTCAAGGCCGTTGTCGTAGGTGATGCTGCTGACCTTGAGTCCGAACAGGATCGTCACGATCCCTTTCGTGGTTTCCGCGCTGCCCTTGTCAGGCAGCAGGTGAAGTCTCCCGATGCGGCTTTTCCGCTCATAGACCGAGAGCAGGAAACCGCTTCCCGCCGCTCCCGGAATGAGGTCCGCCTCCCAGTCCCCAGAGCGTTTCCTGCCGGAAACAACCGCCGGACGCTCTTCGATGTCCACCCGGTTCGGGATCTTCTCCCCGCGCCCGATCTTGCTGCGTCTGCGGTAGCAACGCCTTCCGTTAATCCGCAGATTGAGCGCGAGAGCGTCTCCGGCTTTCTTATCATCCGCAATGTGCCGATAGATCGTCTCATGACTAAACTTCAAGTTCCTAAGGGCGAGTGACTTGCTGATGGCGCTTTGGCTGCACCCGATGGCTTGCGCGATCTCGGTCTGGGTCTTTCCGGCTTGCTTCATGTTGCCGATCACTTTACGGTTTTCCGCACAGAGGCGGTGGTATTTGTTACTCACAGTCAGTTTGTTGTAAAACCAGGCTGGATGAATCCCCGCCTCTGGCCATCTAACTTTCATTCGCTAACAATCTGAAGCTGCCCCCACGAGAAATCGAGCTTGCGGGGGAGACTTGATTCTCTTACCGAATATCCATCAGCCAGCCCGCTGAGATTTTAACAATTTAACGTAAAGAAAAATCCCCCCGTCCGTAAACCATGAAAACTTTCTTTTTGATCTTCCTGTTGCCTGCTCTGTGTTTTGCGAACGACCCGTCGGTCGCCATAAGCGGCAAGGTTGTCGGACGTGGAGGCGTTCCCGTCAGTGGCTGTGTTGTGTCCATGGAAGGCAGCGAACTGAAGGCACGGTCGGATGCGACGGGAGAGTTCCTATTGACTGGCAAGGGGCCTGTTTCCAAGACGAATGCTCCTCACATCGTACACATCGATTGCCCGGACCGGCCACGGCGCACTCTTCGGTTGACGGGCACCAAGGCGTCCTTGGGAGTGGTCAAGATCTTCAAACAGCCCAATTTCGTGGTGATCCTCACCGATGACCAGGGATACTCCGACCTGGGAACATTTGGTTCCGGGACAGCACCTGCGGAGGGATGGCTTGAGAAGGATAGGATCCCCATTCCGACCCCCCGCATCGACCGGATGGCTGCGGAGGGTGTGAAGTTCACCGATTTCTATGCCCAGACCTACTGCGGCCCGTCGCGGGCGCAGTTGATGACGGGTTCCTATGCGGCCCGCGTCGCGACGAAGGACAATAACAAAGGAAAGTTCGACGGTCTCTTCAACGGCACGGGAGGAGTGGACCTCCATCCGTCCGAAATCACGATTGCCGAAGTGCTGAAGAAGGCCGGCTACGCGACGGGGATGATCGGCAAATGGCATCTGGGCATCGACGACGGATACAAACCGGTCGATCAGGGATTCGATTACTGGTGGGGTGCCCACTACAGCAATGACAGCGGGTCTTTTCCCTTGTACGAAAATGACAAACTCATCGGAACCTACGATGATATGGCCCACGTGACGCGCGATTACTCGACAAAAGCCATCAAGTGGATCGGCGAGCATAAGGAGAAACCTTTTTTTATGTGGCTCGCCCATGCGATGCCCCATAAGAAGATCGGCGCTTCCGAGCCATTCAAGGGAACCACCGCCCGGGGGCTCTACGGGGACGTCATCGCGGAGATCGATTGGCAGACGGGGCAATTGTTGGACGCGTTGAAAAAATGGGACATCGACGACAATACGGTCGTTGTTTTCTTCAGTGACAACGGACACTGGGGCAAGAGTGAAGATGCCGGATCGAGCTACCCCTTGAGAGGCTCAAAACTGGGGCCATACGAGGGCGGCCATCGGGTCTGCTTTGTGGCCCGAGGGCCGGGAATCATCCCGCCGGGGACAGTCAATCATGAGATCGCCACCAGCATGGATCTCATGCCCACCTTCGCCAAACTCGCGGGAGCCACGATGCCCGCCGACAGAATCATTGACGGAAAGGATATCGAGCCTCTCCTTCGGATAGAAGAAGGAGCGGTTTCGCCCCATGAAGCTTATTTCCTCTATAAAACCACCACCCTGAAATCCGTTCGGCAAGGGAAGTGGAAACTGCATATCAGGTATGAAGACAAGAGTATCCTGGAGGGAGAACTCTACGATCTGGATGCCGATATCGGTGAAACGAATGATGTGTCCGGATCCAATCCTGCCGTGGTGAACCGACTGATGGCTTTGGCTAGGGCCGCCCGCGCCGACATCGGTGACTTCCATGTCGATGGGACAGGGCACCGAATGGCGAAGTAGATCATGGTCCACTCGGAATGCACACACCAGCCAAACCGCTCCCGCCGCCTCGTATCGCAAGGGTCGTGATGGCATGAAATCTGTGGGTAGGAAAAACCGGACCATCCGGGACGACAATGCTTGTTAGGCGAGACTCCGGGGTTCATGGTGAACCGGGACTCCGGGGTTCATGGCAAAAGGCCAATCGAAAGGCACAGTGAAAGCGCCGGGATAAACCGGCTTGGAATAGAGAATGAAAGAGTCTTACTGAGAAAACCTAGCCAGTCGCTCTGGTCACAAGCCCTACGCTGGGAGCGGTGACGTTCCGGGTGTTGCATGGGTGCGTGGCGACGCAGGCCAGCCATCGAGCTCCAAAATCCACACTTCCGGGGAGGCCGGGCCTATGCGGGGTATCTGGAGGCGCGGGCGAATGACGCCAAGGGAGCCGTGACGGATGCGGCGCTCAAGGAATTGAGGCGGGGATGGTGTCTGGGTGAGAGGTGTTTTGCGGAAAAGGTGTTGGAGGCGCTCGCCGGTGGAGCCCGCCCGAAGCGGAGGAAGGGCAGCGTGGCGGGAGCCGCCGCAAGGGCCCACGACGAGGCGGAGGCCGAGCGGCTCGCGGTGGCCGCCTTGCGAGCAATGGACGCGCCCACCGAGGCGTCGCAGTTGTTCGGCAAGGGGAAGTGGGTCGATGAAACCGCAGTGGTGGCCGCACTGATCCGGAAACAAACCGGAGTGAGAAACCGCTGGGTGGCGGAACGTCTCGGGATGGGACACGATGGCAACGTGACTCGCGCAATCCGCAGGGTGAACGAATACCCTGCGTGGAAATCCAAGCTGCTGAGTCTCGAATCAATGCTTGTTAGTCGCGACCTATTGATGCGGAGAGTCTAGCAAGGTGCTCGTTTTCCCGGCTCATAGTGGAATGTCATCACGCTTCGGCGGCTTTGGCGATCTGGAGCAATTTCGCCTCTCCCAGATGTGGGGCGAGGATCTGGAGGCCGACGGGGAGGCTTTTGCCGCCGTCGAAATCGGTGCTGCCGCAGGGGATGGAAATGCCGGGGATGCCTGCGAGGTTGGCGGCGATGGTGAAAATGTCGGAGAGGTATTCGTGGAGCGGATCGTCGGAAAAGCCGCCGATCTTGCGCGCCGGGCTGGGGGCGACGGGCGAGAGGATGGCGTCCACCTGCTGGAACGCGGTCTCGAAATCGCGACGAATGAGCGTGCGGACTTTTTGGGCGCGGCTGTAATACGCGTCGTAGTAACCGGACGAGAGGACGTAGGTGCCGAGGATGATCCGGCGTTTCACTTCCGGGCCGAAGCCTTCCTCGCGGGATTTTTTATAAAGGTCGAGAATGTCGGCGGGGTTGGCGGCGCGGTGGCCGTAGCGGATGCCGTCGAAGCGGGAGAGGTTCGAGGAGGCTTCCGCCGGGGCGATGACGTAGTAGGTGGCGACGGCGTGCTCGGTGTGGGGCAGGGAAATCTTGACGATTTCCGCGCCCTGGGCGGCGAGCTTCTGGATGGCGGCCTCGACGTTTTTTCGGACGCCGGGGTCGATGCCTTCGCCGAAGTATTCCTTGGGAATCCCGAGTTTGAGGCCTTTGACGCCGTCGTTGAGACCGGAGAGGTAATCCGGGACGGGGGCGTCGAGGCAGGTCGAGTCGAGCGGGTCGCCGCCGGCGATGGCTTGGAGGATGAGCGCGGCGTCCTCGACGCTTTGCGTGAGCGGGCCGATCTGGTCGAGCGACGAGGCAAAGGCGACGAGCCCGTAGCGGGAAACACGGCCGTAGGAAGGTTTCAGCCCGACGACTCCGCAGTGCGAGGCGGGCTGGCGGATGGAGCCGCCGGTGTCGGAGCCGAGCGCGGCGATGGCGGTGAGGTCGGCCACGGCGGCTGCGGAACCACCGGACGAACCGCCGGGAACGCGCGAGTGGTCGTGGGGATTTCTCGTGGTCTGGAGCGCGGAATTTTCGGTGGAGGAGCCCATTGCAAACTCGTCTTGGTTCATCCGGCCGAAGGGGATGGCCCCGGCGGCGCGGAGTTTGCGGATGACCGTGGCGTCGTAGGGCGAGATGAAATTTTCGAGGAACTTCGAGCCGCAGGTGCAGGGCTGGCCGAGGACGTTGATGTTGTCCTTGATGGCGATGGGAATGCCGCCGAGGGGCAGGGAGAGATCGGCGTTCGCAGCCTCGGCGAGGGCGGCCTCGAGATCGTGGGAAAGATAAGCGCCGGTCTGGCCGTCGCGGGCGGAGATTTCCCCGGCGAGCTTTCCGAGGGTGGCGGCGGGCGTGGTTTCCCCGGCGAGGAGTTGCCGGCGGAGTCGGGTAATGGTCATTGGGGTAAACGCTGAAATTTTGAAATCTGAAATGCTGAAACAAGAAAGATCACGCGTCGGTCACCACTTTGGGGACGCGGATCTGGCCTTGGGCTTGGTCGGGCGCGTTTTGGAGCATCGCGGCTTGGGAAAGGCTCTCGTGCGGCGTGTCATCGCGCATTTTACCGAAAACCGCACCGGCGTGCGCGGTCGGCTCGATGCCGGAAACGTCGAGTTTCGAAAGCGCTTCGACGTGGCTCAGGATGGCTTCGAGCTGGGGCTGGAAAGTGGCGACCTCTTCGTCGGTGAGTTCGAGGCGGGCGAGATTGGCGACGTAGCGGACGTCGATGTGGCTGTGCGACATGGGCGGGAGCGTCTTGAAAGGACGCGGGTTTTCCAAGTGCCAAGTGCGGTCCGTGAAAAAGATGGGAAAGCTTTTAAAATTTTTTGAACATTTGTGAAACTTGAAGGTCTTACCGCCATGAAAGCAGCGAGCAATCGCTCTTTCATGTAAGGGTGCAACAGCATGGTTGTCTGCCGAATCCTACGGGTGTGGGCGTGGGTATGACGATTTGGCCGCCGGGGAAGTGATTCCCCGGCGGCTTTTTTTATCTCTGAGGTCCCTACGATAGGCGTGTTCGAAAAGTGGCCGGGCGGGCCGCTCGATCAGCGGCTGCGGCTTATGAAGCGATGGTGGATCTTTGCAATTCCATACCCGCCGCCTCGGGGTCCGGTGTTGACAGAGTGGGGCGATGGGCTTGGTGTGTGGTGTCATTCATTACCGAAAGCCCATGAAGCCCATCCTCATTGCGACCATCCTCCTTGGTCTCTGCGGACATTCCTATGCGGAGGCAAAACCTAACATTGTCTTCATCCTCGCCGACGATCTCGGCTACGGTGACCTTTCCTGCTACGGCCAAAAGAATTTCAAGACCCCGGCCATCGACGCCCTCGCCGCAGACGGCATCCGCTTCACCGATCACTACGCCGGAGCCACCGTCTGCGCTCCATCGCGCTGCGCCCTGCTGACCGGCAAGCACACCGGCCACGCCGCCATCCGGGGCAACGGTCCCGTTGACCTGCCCGCTGGCGAAACTACCGTCGCCACCCTGCTCCGGCAAGCCGGATACCAGACCGCGCTCATCGGAAAATCCTGCGTCACGGGCAACACCCAGACGCCCGAATCCCTCGCCCGTCACGGTTTCGCCTATTTCTACGGCACCACCGATCACCAGGACGCTCACTTCCGCTATCCCAAGTTTCTCTACGAAAACTCCAAGCGAATCAATTTCCCCGACAACCAGCTTCACACCGGAAACCACTACGATCTCGATCTCTACACGGATCAAGCACTCACCTACATCGACCGCCAGTCGGACGAAAAGCCCTTCTTTCTCGTCTTCTCCGTTCCCGTGCCCCACGCCTCCATGGTCGCCCCGGAAGACTCCATGGCGAAAGCGCGGGCAAGCGTCGGCCCCGAGAAAAAAGTCAAGGTGTCCGCCAAGCACCCGCACTACACCGCAGTCGCGGAGCCCAAGGCATCCTACGCCGCCCTTGTCATCCGGATGGACGACGCGGTGGCGAAAGTCACCGCGAAACTCCGGGAAAAGGGCGTGCTCGACAACACCCTCGTCATCTTCACCTCCGACAACGGCTCGCACTCTGAAGGCGGATACCAGCCATCGATGCTGGATTCCAGCGGACTGTTCCGCGGCCACAAGCGTGACCTCTACGACGGCGGCATCCGGGTGCCCTTCATCGCCCGCTGGCCGGCCTCGATCGAGCCCTCTCAAACCTCCGCCCACCCGTCCGCGTTCTGGGATTTCCTCCCCACTGCCTGCGCGATCGCCGGAGCGCCCGTTCCCGCCGGGCTCGACGGCATCTCTTACCTGCCCACCCTGCTAGGCAGCGGCGATCAGAAACCGCATGATTCCCTCTATTGGGAATTCCACGAAAAGGGCGGACGCCGCGCACTCCGCAGCGGGGATTGGAAGCTCGTGCAATACGACCTCGCCAAAACACCGCGCGGCCCGCTCGAACTTTATAACCTCAAGGAGGACCCCGCCGAGAGCAGCAACCTTGCCGCCCGCCATCCTGATGTTTTGAAGTCACTAACGGCAAAGCTCGACGGAGCCCGCCAGCCCAGCGCCCTGTTCCCGCTCCCTCCGCTTGATTCCGCCGCGAAGGACTAAACCCGCATCGCGCGTAATTCCAAAAACCCAGGAACTAACATCAAGCCTTATCTCTCCATCTTGCTGGCTCTCGCGCCGTTCGTCGCTCCCGCCTCGTCCCTCGCTGCGGAACGGCCGCCGAACGTCGTATTCTTCCTGGTCGATGATCTCGGTCAGCGCGACCTCGGTTGCTACGGCAGCACTTTTTACGAGACTCCTAACATCGACAGTCTCGCCAAGGACGGCGCGAAATTCACCGACGCTTACGCGGCGTGCGCGGTGTGTTCGCCGACACGTGCGAGCATCCTTTCGGGCCAGTGGCCGCCACGCACGGGCGTCACCGACTACATCGGCGCGCCGATGACGCCGGAGCAGTGGAGCCGCAACACCAAGCTGCGGCCCGCGCCTTACGCCGACCGCCTCGCGCTCGACTCGCCCACGCTCGCGAAGGCGATGAAGGCCGCGGGCTACGCGACGTTTTTCGCCGGCAAGTGGCACCTCGGCCCGAAGGGTTCGTGGCCGGAAAACCAGGGCTTCGACATCAACATGGGCGGCCATGCCGGCGGCGGACCTTACGGTGGCAAGGGCTACTTCTCGCCTTACAACAATCCCAGTTTGGGCGACGGCCCGGCCGGCGAGCACCTGCCGGACCGGCTTGCCAGCGAGACGGCGCAATTCATCGAGACTAACAAGGACAAGCCGTTCTTCGCCTATTTCTCATTCTACTCCGTCCACACGCCGCTGATGGCGCGCGAGGATTTACGGAAAAAATACGAGGAGAAGCGGGCGCGGTTAGGGCTCAAGGAAAAATGGGGCCGTGAGGAACCACGTGACGTGCGCTTGGTGCAGGAGCACGTGGTTTATGCGGCGATGGTCGAGGCGATGGACCTCGCGGTCGGCAAGGTGCTGGCCAAGCTCGATGAACTCGGCTTGCGCGAGAACACCATCGTCATCTTCACCAGCGACAACGGCGGACTCTCGACCAGCGAAGGCTCGCCCACCTCGAACCTTCCGCTGCGCGGCGGCAAGGGCTGGACCTATGAAGGCGGCATCCGCGAACCGCTGGTCGTCCGCTGGCCCGCCGTGGCCAAGGCTGGCAGCGTGATCAGCGCGCCGGTCAGCAGCCCTGACTTTTTCCCGACACTGCTAGAAGCTGCCGGCGCGAAGCCACAGCCCGGCCAGGTGCTGGATGGCGTGAGCCTGGTGCGGGCGCTCAAGGGCGGCGGTCTGCCGGAGCGCGCCTTGTTCTGGCACTATCCGCATTACGGAAACCAAGGCGGCGCACCGAGCGCGGCCGTGCGGCGGGGCGACTACAAACTCATCGAGTGGTTTGAAGACGGCCGTGTGGAGCTTTTCGATTTAAAACAAGACATCGGCGAGCAGTCCGACCTCGCCGCAAAACAGCCTGAGCGGGTAGCGGCACTCCGCGAGGAATTGCACGCTTGGCAGAAAAGCGTCGGGGCGAAATTCCCCACGCCCAATCCGGGTTACAACCCCGACAAGCCCGATGGACGCGGCACGGGTTCATCGTCCAAGAAATCCGCCACCCAAAAAACAAACCCGTGAGACGCCGATCACTCCTCGGCACCGCGGTGGCGTTGGCCGCGTCCGCTGGACTTCTTCACGCCGCCGGGACGAATCGTTTCAACGTGTTGTTCATCGCCATCGACGACCTTCGCCCGGAACTCGGCTGCTACGGCGCAGACTACGTCCGGAGTCCTAACATCGACCGGCTGGCCGCGCAGGGGACGGCTTTCTCCCGTCATTACGTCCAGGTGCCCACCTGCGGCGCGTCCCGTTACGCGATGTTGACCGGGCGGAGTCCGGCCAAATCCGGCGTCGTCAGCAGCAACGAAGCGCTCTACAACGGCCCGGCCGCGCTCGTGCAGGAAACATTGGCGGGGGCCCAGTCGTTGCCCGAACAATTCCGGCGCAGCGGCTATCGGACGGTCTGCATCGGCAAGATTTCACACACCGCAGACGGGCGGGTGTTCAGCTACAAAGGCAAGGGCGACGGGCGGCCGGAGCTGCCTAACGCATGGGACGATCTGGCCACGCCGTTCGGGTCGTGGGGGCGTGGTTGGGGTGCCTTCTTTGCATACTCCGGCGGGCGGCATCGCGAGGATGGCCAGGGCCACCGCGACCTGATGGAATTCACCGCGGAGCACGACGAGGATCTACCCGATGGGCTGATGGCGGAGCAGGCGGTCGGGCAGTTGCAATCCCTCAAGAAGAGCGGGCAACGGTTCTTCCTGGGTCTGGGTTTCTTCAAACCCCACCTGCCGTTCGTCGCGACCAAGGGGGATTGGGAGGCCATGGAAAAGGTCAAGGTGCCGCCCGCGCCCCATCAGGAAAAGCCAAGCTCGGGCTACTGGCATGAGAGCAACGAGTTTTTCGGTTATAAATCTCCGCTTTCTAGAGCGAACCCGCTGGCGGCCCCTGATCAGTTGCAGGCGCGGCGCGGCTACCTCGCCTGTGTGCGCTACACGGACCGGCAGGTCGGCAAGGTGCTAGACGCGCTGGACAAGCTGGGTTTGGCCCAGTCCACCATCGTCGTCCTTTGGGGCGACCACGGCTGGCACCTTGGCGATTCTCAAATTTGGGGGAAGCACGCCCCGTTCGAGCGCGCCGTGCGGTCGCCGCTGATCATCCGGGCACCCGGCATTTCGCGGTCGGCGAAACCTTGTGACGCATTGGTGGAGACCACCGACATTTACCCCACCTTGATGGATCTCTGCCAGCCAGGCTTCACCCGCACGCAGCATCCCCTGGACGGGCTGAGCCTGCGGCCGTTGCTGGACGGTTCCACCCGATCGATCCGGGAAACCGCCGTTAGTTATTGGGAGAAAGCCGTGACGATCCGCACGGATACCCATCGCTTGATCGCGATACGCAATGGCGGTGGCTGGTCGGGACAGGAACTTTATGACATGCGGCAGACCCCGGATCCGGTCGAGAACCTCGCGGCCAGCCAGCCGGACCTGATCAAAAGCATGATCCGCCTGGTGCCTGCGACAGCAAAGCAAAGTGAGCCGCGATAATAGTCGATTCAAGATAAACGCAAATGCGCGTCAAGTTTCCCAAGATGTGTGTAATATGGGTTGGTGACTGGCGAGTATCAGAAACGTCCTCCACGTTTCGGCCGCGAATCCGGATCGGGGGGATTCACCAACCCGCTTTCAGCGAAATCGAAATACCCGAAAATACATAACCATGAAAATCATGCGTTCCAAAATTACCTGTCGCCTGCTGGCGGTGCTGCTGATGTCCGTCTCCGGCGCGTCGGCGGCTGACAAGGTGGATACCACACCCGCCGACGTGTCCAAGCCCGTCAGGGTTTTCCTGATCATGGGCCAGTCCAACGCGGTTGGCTTGGGAAGCGTCACCGGCGACAAGCCTGGAACTTTGGAAAACGCCGTCAAAACCGAGAAGCTCTATCCCTTCCTCGTGGATGATGCCGGGGCCTGGGTGGAGCGAAAGGACGTGCGGAATGTGCAGGTCATGGTCGGCAAAGACGGCGGCATGTCGCTCTTGCATAACGAATGGATGACCGTCAAGGGCAAGACCATGGGCGTGGAATATGGCGTCGGCCACCAGCTCGGAAACGCCATCGACGAGCCGGTCATGGTGCTCAAGAGCTGCATCGGTAACCGTTCGCTCGGTTGGGACCTGCTTCCTCCCGGCAGCCGGCGTTTCCTAACGGAAGTCACCGACAAGAGCGGCAAAAAAACCGCAAAGGTGGTGGCTGGCTACAAGGACAAGCCCGACATGTGGGATGCGGATTTTACCAAGGGCCTGGCCACCGAGCCGCCGAAGGAGTGGCTGGACAAGAATGGAAAACCCATCGACTGGTATGCCGGCAAGCAGTGGGATAACGACATCGCCAACGCCAAGAAGGTCCTTTCCGAGCTCGGCACCTATTACCCGGAAGCCACGAAATACGAGGTCGCAGGCATTTTCTGGTGGCAGGGCGAGAAGGACGCCGGGAATGCGGCGCACGCGGAACGTTACGAGCAAAACCTAGTGAATCTCATCAAGGCGCTGCGCAACGAGTTCGATGCTCCGAACGCCAAGTTCGTCATGGGCACCATCGGCGAAGTCACCAAGGGAGCGGCTGGCAACGGCGGCAAGATCCTCGACGCAATGATGGCTGTGGACGGAAAGAGCGGCAAATACCCCGAATTCAAGGGCAATGTCGCCACCGTTTACACTCACGACATGGCTCGTGGTGGTGGCGGCAACGGCCATTACGGCAAAGACAGCCGGGTTTATATGGATGTCGGACTCGCCATGGGCGAGGCGATGCTTCAAATCCAGGCCGATTGATGCGGCCTTGATGGATGAAGATGTTTCATTGCCTGCGATGGGTCACCCACCTGTTTCACCCCAGGCCGGGGATCTCCCAGCCTTCGCGGTAATCCCTGCGGACGAGGGCGTTGGCTCCGGCATGGTCGAACTTCAGTTCCGGGCTGTTCCACTTGAGCGTGGTGTCCCGGAAACGCGACGCGATGCCGCCGATCAGGATGGCCTCGGTGAGCGGGCCTGCGTAGGAGAAGTCCGCGCTGGTCTTGCCCTCACCGCGGCAGGCGTCGATGAACTGGCCCCAGTGGTTGACGCCCTTGATCCGCGGCAACTTGTAGTCCTTGAACTTTTCGGCCGGGGAAAACTCGGGCAGATTGTAGTGCGGCAGCAGCATCACGCCTTCCGTGCCGATGAGGATGGAGCCGGATTGCGGAAGCTCGGCCTTGCCGGTCTTCGCGATGATCTCGGCCGGCGGGCTGGCGGCGCCGTCATACCAGAAGATGTCGAGCGTCTCGCCCGCAGTGAGCGGGGTGCCCTTGAACTGATAGACTACCTTGCTGTCCAGCGCCCAGTTATGATCGTTAGGCGCGGGGCCTTCGGAACGCACGGAGACGGGCGCGCCGAGACCGAGTCCCATGAATAGCGGATCGAAAATGTGGCAGCCCATGTCGCCGAGGGTGCCGGTGCCGAAATCGAGGCGTTTGCGCCAGTTTTCCGGATGGTAGTAGTCACCGCCGATGAACGGCCGGTCGGCGCAAACGCCAAGCCACAGGTTCCAATCGAAACTTTCCGGCACGGCATCGGTCTTGTCCGGTCTCGGGCCCGTGTCGCCCCAGGATTTGGCGCACCACGAGTGGACCTCGCGGACTTTCCCGATCACGCCGTCCCGCATGACCTGCGCCGCGATCCGATAGTAGGCGGTGGCGTGGCACTGGATGCCCATCTGGGTGACGACCTTGCTGGAGGCCGCCAGCTCGGTCATCCGGCGGACCTCGTGGAGATCGTGCGCGAGCGGCTTCTGGCCGTAAACATGCTTGCCGAGCTGCATCGCGCTCACGCCGATGGGCGCGTGCATGTGGTCGGGCGTGGAGACGTTGACGGAGTCGATGTTCTTCGCCTCCTTGTCCAGCAGCTCGCGCCAGTCCTGATAGATTCGCGCGTTCGGGAATTTCTGCCGCGCCTGCTCCGTGCGCTTGAGATCCACGTCGCAGACCGCGACGATCTCGACGTTGGGGCAGTTAGCGATCTGGGTGAGGTCGCTCCACGCCATCCCGCCCGCGCCGAAGCTGGCGTGGCGGATTGTTTTTGCCGGGGATTGGGCCATGAGGTTGCTGGTGACGAATGGAGCGCTTGCCGCGCTGGTGCCCAACAGCCTGAGCAGCGAGCGGCGTGAGTAATGGGGATGGTCTTTCATGGTGGCGGATGGGACGGGCTGAGGGTTCAATGCGGAGTCTTTGCCTCGCCGTCGGCAGGTTTGATGTTGTCGCGGAAGAACAGCAGGAAAATCAGGGCGATGACGGCGGCCATGCCGGCGGGGAAGAGCCAGTAGTGTTTCCAATCGGTCATCGCCTTGGTGACGAGTTCCGGGTTCACGCCCTCGGGGTATCCCTTACCGAACATGCCGGCCATGGATTCGAGGAACGTGGGCGCGGGCTGGCTGCCTGCGGTGGCCTTGATGTTTTCCATCAGCGCGGCGTGGTTCACGGGGGCGGCCCCGTAAGCGCCGAGGGTGTTAGGAAGCGGGATGGTGGTGAATGGTAGGTTGCCGCCGAACGCCATGCGGAAACCGAAGAACATCCCCAGGCCCTGGGTGAGGAAGACCAGCAGGCTCTGCGCCTGGCCGCGGACCTCGGCGGGTGCCTTCTTGTCAGTGTAGATGAAGCCCGTGACGAAGAAAAAATCATAACAGATGCCGTGAAGCGCCACGCCTATCAGAAGCATCCAGGTCACCTGGTCGGGAGCACCGAAGGAGAACAGGACGTAGCGCAGCACCCAGCAGCCCATGCCCACGAGCAACATCAGTTTCACGCCGAGTTTACGGAAGAAGAACGGGATCAGGAGCATGAAGACAATCTCGGACATCTGGCCGAGGGTCATCGTCGATGCGGCTTGTTTGAAACCCGCAGCGCCGAGATAGGCGGAGGTTTGCCCGTAGTAGTAGCCGAGCGGGATGCAGATCAGTGTCGAGCAGATGGCGAACACCAGAAACGACGGGTTTTTCAGCAGTTTGAGCGCGTCCAGCATGAACAGCGAACCGATGTCGATGGGCTTGCCCTTGGCGGGCGGAGGAGTGTGGGGAAGCGTGAAGCTATACACGCCCAGCGCGATGCTGGAGGCGGCGGCGATCCAGAAAATGTTCAATGACGCGGACCAACCGGCGACGCCGAGCGCGAGGCCGGCGACGATCCAGCCGATGGTGCCCCAGACGCGGGCTTTCGGGAATAATTCCTGCGGCAGGTGCGTGAAGGTGATCGTGTTGCCCAAGCCGAGGGTGGGCATGTAGCAAAGCATGTAGGCGATCATCAACCAGACGATCTGCCCGCCTTTTTCCGCGCCTTGCGGTGCCATGATGGCGATGGCGCACATGATGCCGCCGCCTATCAGCATCAGCACTCCCATCACGCGCTCGGAGGAGAACAGGCGGTCGGCGACGAGGCCGAGGAATAGCGGGGCGAAGATGGCGGCGATCGGCGCGCTTTCGTAAGCGCCGCCGATAGATCCGGACAAGCCGTTGTTTCCCATCGCGAGGGCGAGCGTGGCGAACCACGACCCCCATGCGAAGAACTGGAGGAACATCATCACGGAAAGCCGGATGAGAGTGGAGCGCGGGGATGGAGTCATGGTTGTCGTTTGTTCAGAGTTTCACGGGTGCGCCGCTGCGGATGGATCGCTCCTCGGCTTCGCAAATTTCCAGGGCCGTCACGCCGTCGAGCGCGCTGACCACGGTAGGTGCCTGGCGCTTTGCCACACAGTCGATGATGTAATCGATTTCCTTCGAGTAGCCATCGCCATCACCGGTCTCCACCACGCGGGGTTCCTTGCCGGTTTCGGAGACCATCAGCGCGTTCGCGCCGCGGGCCAGATCGAAGTCGATGGTCGCATTTTCGCAGAGCAGGGTGTAAGACATGTTGAACCCTTGATTCAGCAACCAGCTGCCTTCCGCGTAAACGTTGGGACCGCCGGGGAATTCATATTGAGTGACCACATGGTTGATGGAGCCGCTGGCTGCGAGCACACCGGAGGAGAAAACACTGACCGGCCGGCCGAAAAGGTGGTTCACGAAATCGGAGTCGTGAATGTGGAGGTCGAACAACGCGCCGCCCAGATCCTGACCGCCGGAGTAGGTGCCTTGCTGGCTCCATCCGGGCATCGCCGAATCGCGGCGGAATCTAGCAGCCAGCACCTTGCCATAGGTTTCTTCCGCCACCGCTTGCTTGAGCCAGCTCCAGCCCGGCCAGAAACGCATGCACATCGCGGGCATTAGAAAGCCGGGCGAGTCCGCCGCGATTGCCATAATCTCGCGGGCCTCCGCCGCAGTGCGGGCAAGCGGTTTCTCACAGATCACATGTTTGCCGGCGTTGAGCGCGGCGATGACCTGCGCGGCGTGCAGCGGTGTGGGCGTGCAAAGATCCACCAGTTCCACGTCCGCGTCGGCGAGGAGTTCCTCCGTCGTGCGGTAAACCTTCACGTCAGGCCCGAGATCGATGTCGTCGGATTTCGTGATGTTGCCGGAGACTCCGGCGAGCACGCCGTTGACTGGCACGCGCATGGCGTCGCAGACAGCGACCACACGGGCTTGCGGGTTGGCGAGATAGGCGCGGAGGTGGGTCACGCCCATGAAGCCGAGGCCGACGACGGCCACGTTCACGGGTTTTTCGGTGGCGGCGGACATGTGGTTAGCGGATGGATTGAAGGACGACTTCCCGCGCGGTGCGGATGTCGGCGACGCGTTGGTCACCGGCTTCGCGCTCGATGACGATGTCGCCGGTGAAATGGATTTCCGCGAGTGTTGCGAAAAAGGCGGGCCAGTCAACCTGCCCGGTGCCGACCGCGACCTCCTCGCCCCAGGTGCCGGGAGTGGTGCCTTGGTTGGCGTCTTTCACGTGCACCTGCCGGATCCACGGGGCGAGCACGCGCAGGGCCTCGATGGGGTCACCCTTGCCGTAGAGCAGCATGTTAGCGGGGTCGAAATTGACGATCACGTTCGGCTGTTGGAGTGATTCTAACAAAGCCGCCAGTCCGTCTGCGGTTTCCTGGCCGGTTTCCAGTCCGACGCTGATATCGGCGGCGGCGAAAATTTCAGCCACGGTCTTGAGGCGGCCTACCATTTTCGCGAAATCCGGGTCCGCCGAATCATGCGGCACGAAGCCGGCGTGGAAGGTGACGAGCTTCAAGCCGAGCCTGTTGGCGATTTCCACGGTGGCGCGGATGTTTTCGAGATTCTGCTGCCAAGTCTCATCGGGCGCGATCCCGCCAGTCTCGCGGATGGTGTCCAGCGTCGAGTAGTCCTCGCCGACGCAGCCGAACATGCCGGAAACGATTTGGATGCCGACTTGATTGAGAATCGCTGCCGTCCCGCCCCAGACGGCGGGCTCATCCCGCAGCGGGTCGAGCGCGAGCTGGACGCGGGAAACGCCCGTTTCCTGGAGTTTTCCGGCGAGTTCCTGCGGGGTGGCCGCTTGCAGCGACCATGAGCAGACGGCGATTCGTTGGGGCAGGGTGAGGGTATTCATGGAAATTCAACGTGGCTGACTATACGTGCCGGGCGGACGGGCCTTTCACTTTCGGCGGCAAGGTATCGCAGCGTGAGCAAGCGGCGGCCTGCCTGCAACTCGTTAGATTCCGCGCTGTACGCGCGCGCATTGCGCCAGAAATAATGACCCCAGGTGTAAAAACTCCCGAGAAGCACCGGGTTCGGAGAAGCCGAATTCCTCGTAGAACCACAGCAAGTAAAAGGATGATCCTCTCCAGGTAAGCCGATGTTAGCGGCCCCCACCGTCAACATTCCACCACGTTGACGGCCAGGCCCCCCCTAGAGGTCTCCTTGTATTTCGATTTCATGTCGCGGCCGGTGTCGCGCATGGTGCGGATCACCTTGTCGAGGGAGACGAAGTGCGTGCCGTCGCCGGAAAGCGCGAGGCGGGAGGCATTGATTGCCTTGACCGCGCCCATCGCGTTGCGCTCGATGCAGGGGATCTGCACGAGCCCGCCGATGGGGTCGCAGGTGAGTCCGAGATTGTGTTCCATGCCGATCTCGGCGGCGTTTTCCACCTGCTTCGGGGTTCCGCCGAGAAACTCGACGAGGCCGGCGGCGGCCATGGAGCAGGCGACGCCGACTTCGCCCTGGCAGCCGGCTTCCGCGCCGGAAATCGAGGCGTTGCGCTTGTAGAGCATGCCGATGGCGGCGGCGGTTAGGAGGAAACGGTGCTCTCCGTCGGGAAACGGCGAGTTGCGGAATCTCACGGCGTAGTGGAGCACGGCGGGGATGATGCCGGCGGCGCCGTTAGTGGGGGCGGTGACGACCCGGCCGCCCGCCGCGTTCTCCTCGTTCACCGCGAGCGCGTAAAGGTTGACCCAGTCGAGGATGGTCAGCGGGTCTTTCAGCGCGGCTTCCGGTGAGTGGATTAGATTTTCATGGATCGCCTTCGCCCGGCGTTTCACCTGGAGGCCGCCTGGCAAGGTTCCTTCCTGGCCGCAGCCGCGCTTCACGCAGGCCTGCATGGCTTTCCAGATCCCGTCCAGCCGGGAGCGGGTCTGCGCTTCCGGGCGGAACGCGGCCTCGTTCGCCCACATCACGCCGCTCACCGGGAGCCCGGTGGTGGCACAGTGTTCCATGAGTTCGAGGGCGTTGGCGAATGGATAGGGCAGGCTGATGGAAGCAGGCGCGGGATGCTTCATCTCGGCCTCGGTGGCGATGAATCCGCCTCCCACCGAATACATCACCTCCTCGCTAACCGGCTCGCCCGCGGCATCGAGCGCCGTGAAATGCATCCCGTTAGGATGCAGGGGAAGCGGCTTCAGGCGCTTGAAATCCAGGTCCTGTTTTTCCTCGAAATCGAGTTCCGTTCCCCATGGTGCCAGCAACCGCTTCCTCGCGCGAAGGTCCGCGAGGCGGGCTCGGATCGCGTCGATATCGACGCTTTCGGGTTCCTCGCCGAGGAACCCGAGGATCACCGCGGCGTCCGTGCCGTGACCCTTTCCCGTCGCCGCGAGCGAGCCGTATAAATCGCATCTCAGGCGGGCCACGCGGGGCGCGAGCCCGTTAGTTTCCAGATCCCTGACAAACCGGCAGGCCGCACGCATCGGTCCCACCGTGTGCGAGGACGACGGGCCGACTCCGACAGTGTATAGATCGAGTGCTGAGAGAGGCATGGCACGATGGAATTCCTTCTGCATTCGGCTGGCAAGCGGAATGCAGGCCCGTTCCGTTTCACCAATCGACGGTGATGCCGGCGTAGAGGCCGGTACCGGCACCCTCGGTGGTAGTGCCGTAGAAGCTGGAGAGCTGATAGTTCTCGTCGAGGGCGTTCTCGACGCGGGCGTGGAGCTTCACCCTGTCGCAAACCTGATAGGAGCCGTAGAGGCGGGCGACGGTGTAGGATTCCAGCGGATCGCCGCCCCAGGAGTGGTCGGAGAGGTGGGTGGCTCCGATGCCGACGAGGGATTTCGGCGTGGGTTTCCAGTCGAGCGAGGCGGTGGCGGCGTTCTTTGGTTGGTCGCTGAGACTCTCGTGGAGATAGGTCCAGGCGAGGCGGTAGTTGAGGGAGTTTTCCAGCCAGGCCCCGCGGAGCCCGAGCTCGAGGCCGTCGGTGGTGGTGGTTCCTGGGAGGTTGGCGGCGGTGTAGGTCGTGAAGTCGCCGGAGGGATTGGCGTAGGATTCGATGGCGTCCTCGATGCGGTTGGAGAACCAAGTGGCTTCGAGCGTGTGGTGGCCGCCGATTTTCTGTTCGATACCGATGTCCCAGCCGAGCGAGGATTGGGCGTCGAGGTCGGGGTTGGCGACGTATTTGAAATAGCCGAGGTCGATATTGTAAAACAGATCGTTGTAACTCGGGGCGCGGAACGATCGTCCGAGTCCGGCGCGGAAGGAGGTGCCGGATTTCTCCAGTTGATAGATCGAGCCGATGCGCCAGGTAAATTCGTCACCGTAGGAGTCGTAATTCTCCCAGCGGAACGCCGCGGTTGTGGTCAGGCTTTCTACGGGCTCCCACTCGAGGGCGGAGTGGATGCCGTAGCGGTCGCCGCCTTCATCGACGCCATCGGTGACTTGGAACGAGTCGTGATGGAAAAAGCCGCCCGCAAGGAGGCGGAGGTTTTCGGCGAGGGTGATCTCATGGTCGGTGGAAATGCTGCCGGCGCGCATGTCGCTGCCGTAGTTTCCGTAAGCAGAGTCGTTGTCGTAGAATTCCTGCTGGTAGCCCGCGAGGAAGCGGGCGGTCCAGCAGGAGGAGATTTTGCCGGTGGCGTAAAGGGTGGCGAGGCTGGAATCCACGCGGTTCTCGGAAGCGCCGTGGTCATTGTAGAAATTATCGAACGCGCGGAAAGTGGTGCCTACGGTCCAGACCGAGTCGATCCTGCCTTCCATGC
Organism: Akkermansiaceae bacterium; assembly: GCA_947462535.1. Classification (GTDB taxonomy): domain Bacteria; phylum Verrucomicrobiota; class Verrucomicrobiia; order Verrucomicrobiales; family Akkermansiaceae; genus Luteolibacter. Next base: position 19,322 of record CANHPN010000027.1, read on the forward strand.
GGAGGGCGGTGCGGCCTTGGTGGAAATCTTCGTTAGCCCCGTCGTTTTCGGTTTCCTCGTAACCGCCGGAGAGGAAATAGGAGAGTTTGCCGGTTTCTCCCTGAAACATGGCATTCGCGGCGAGCGATTGGAACGAGCCCGCTTCGAAAGTGGCCGAGCCGCGCGGATCGCCGGTGCCACGCGGCGTCTCCATCCAGAGCACGCCGCCGATGGATTCGCCGCCGTAGATGGCACCCTGTGGACCGCGCAGGACCTCGATGTTTCCGACGTCGTAAACCCGGCCGCCGGAAAGGACATTGCCGAGAGGCGTGGAGGAGTCGCTGAGGCGTATGCCGTCGATGACGACCTGGGAGTCGGCGGTTTTCGTGCCGCGGATGAACAGCGAGCTGACGGCTCCGGATTGTCCGCCGGTGGAGGTGGAAATCACTCCGGGCACGGCGTTGAGCGCGTCGCGGAGTTGGAGGATGCCTTGGTTTTGCAGGGCTTCGGGATCGAGCATGGTCACCGCAGAGGTGACGGTGGCGGCCGGGCGGGGGACTCGCAGGGCGGACAGGATCAGCGGTTCGAGTTCGGCCTTTCTTTCCTCCGCACGGGCGGGAGAGTGGGCAAGCAGGGTGATCAGTGCGAAGGCACTCCGGCGGGAGCCTCTGGGAGGCGTTGGTTGTAGTAGCATGGTTTCTGTCTCAATGTCTGTAAGTCGCAGACGTATGAAAACCCCCTCAGGCTGGTGATCTGGCTGACCGTCCCGCTCTCGCGGTCCGGAATCACAGTGGCGATACCGCGCCGGAATCTCACCGGCTTCCCCATCAATTTCCTGCCCCTGCGAGGGGCGTCCTGAAGAGAGTCGGATTTCGCCGACGGCGTGGTGGTATTCCACCGTGCGTCCCATGGGCAAGCGTGAAGCTGTAAATGGGAGGAAATGCAGGCTCCTTGAGCGATTCGATCAAATGCACCGCTGGCGAAGGGCTGGAATTTCTTGGCGCTTGACGGCGGCGCGGCGCGGGATTTCCTTCCCGCCATGTTCCGCGAGGTCCTGAAATCAAAATTACACCGGGCAATGATTACCGGATCGGACGTCGATTACGAAGGCAGCATCGAAATCCCGACGGACCTGATGGAAGCCGCCGACCTCTGGGCGGGTGAAAAGGTGCTGGTCGCCTCGATCACCAGCGGTGCCCGCCTGGAAACCTACATTCTCCCCGGCAAACCCGGCACCGGTCACATCATGATCAACGGCGGGGCCGCCCATTTGATCAAGGCTGGCGAGCGCGTGGCAATCATGGCTTTCGCGCTTTCAGAGACGCCGGTCGTCTCGAACAACCTGCTGCTGAATGAGAAAAACGAGATCGTCCGGCAGAGCCGCTGAGACGGACCGGCGGGTTTGAAATGGTTTGTTAGGGCGTTTTCGGGTCTTTTTTGCTTGTCGCATCGGCTCGGCCTGCTTGGTTCCACGGGCATTCGGCAATTTTCCAGGGCGGAAAAACCTTGCTTCGGCACGCAATCCGCTTGGTTCAATGAGCCTCCTTCCCTTGATTGATCATGATTTTCCCTGAATTCCCTAGCGCCTCATCCCTTTTTGAAGCCCGTCCGATCGACCGTCGTCGCGTCATCGGCGGCCTCGGGCTCGCCGGCCTCGGACTGCTTGTTTCTTCGACAACCGCCAGCGCCACCAGTTCCTCCAGCCGCTCCGCGCCGAAAGTGACCGTCCAGACCCAGGCCCGGCAGAGCATCCGCCCGGACAGCCTGCGGATCGACCTGAGCGGAGTGCCTGAGGATTGGGCGCGGAACCAAGGCTCGCTGCTGCCGGAATACAGCCGCTACCTCACCAACCTGAGACTGAAGAGCATCTCGCCGCAGCAGGTGATCGAGGCTCACGCAAAGTCGCATGGTTCGATCTGGAACACCTTGCCGCCGAAAGCTTGGTGGACACGCATGGGATATACGCTGCGTGTCGCCGACCGGATCGCTCTGGAACTCAATGTCAGTGAGGTGGAAATCATTTCCGCCTACCGCGCCCCGGCTTACAACGCGCATTGCGAGGGCGCGAAATCCCGCTCATGGCATCAGGCGAACGTCGCCGTGGACGTGAAATTCCCGGTGCGCTCCTCACAAGCGACCGCGGCCGCGCGGAATCTGCGGAGCCGCGGGTTGTTCAAGGGCGGCGTCGGTGGTTACTGGAATTTCACCCACATCGACTCGCGCGGCGAGAACATGGATTGGTGAGATTTGATCCCGTGTTGTTGCTCTAAATACAGAACGCCGTCTCCCCCCCCGGAAAGACGGCGTTCCTTTTTTGCCTTACCGCGACCCGCACTCGCGGAACTCAGGCAAATCCTATAAACACAACCAACACCGGTATTATTCCCCATATTCTCGGTTCCGAAAGCGGAGTTATGCTTATTCTCGTGTAGGGAGAAACACCGACATTTCCCGCAAGATCAGTCCACCAAACCGTGCTGCATGGCATAGCGGGTGAGCTCGACGTTGGAGGACAAACCCATTTTCTCAGCGATCCGGCTGCGGTAGGTGGCCACGGTTTTGGCGCTCAATGCGAGCTCCGAGCTGATTTCCTTGATGGATTTACCCATGGCGATGAGCCGCAGTACCTGGAGTTCCCGGTTCGACAGTGATTCGTGGGAGGTTGCGGCGGATTCGCCGGCCAGCGCCCCGGCGAGTTGCTCGGCAAGCGCCGGACTGATGTAGCGGCGGCCGGACAGGACCCGCTGAACGGCCGTGACCAGCACATCCGCCGCGCTTTGCTTGGAAACGTAGCCGACGGCACCTGACTTCAGCGCGCGCAGGGCGTAGTCCTTTTCCAAATGGCTGCTGATGACGAGGACGGGCAGCCCCGGCTTCTCGACCTTGATGTCCTGAATCAGCCCAAGCCCGTTGCGGCCGGGCATGTTGATGTCCACCATCGCCAAATCCCATGGCTCCCCCAGCACCGCCGCAAGGCCGGTCTTGGCATCCTCCGCCTCGCCGATTTCCACGCCCTTGAAATGTTCCCGCAACAGGGATGACATTCCGCGTCTCACGATGGCGTGGTCGTCAATGATCAGAATTCTCATAGCGCAACTCGTGATTGGCATTGGACGGCAAGGGGATCGTTAGGGTCACCTCGGTTCCTTTTTCCGGGTGACGGGAGAAAACCACATGGCCGCCGACGTTTTCCGCGCGCTCGAGCATGCCGAGCAGGCCGAGCGACCGTGGATCCTCGACGATTGAAGGATCGATGCCCCTGCCGTCGTCACGGATCACCAGCTTGAGCACGCCATCGCTAACAGAGACGCCCGCCTCGACTTGGAGGGCTCCCGCGTGACGGGCGACGTTGGTCAGGGCTTCCTGGAAAATCCGGAACACGGTCGTGGAAACCTCCGACGGGAGAACGGGCGGGATGTCCGTGATCGTGATGGAGCACGGAATCCCCGCGCGGCTGGAAAATTGCTCGGCTTCCTCCGTGAGGGCCGCCGCGAGTCCCAGGTGGTCCAAAGCGCTCGGGCGCAAGCCTGCGGAAATCCGCTGAACCGAGGCGATCGTGGCATCGACCAAGTTCGAGGTCTCCACCAGCTTGTCGATGATCGGGTTCAAGGCGCGCTCGTCGCGCTCCTCGAGACGGTTTTCTATCAAGCGCAGCTGCATCTGGATTCCGGTGAGCAACTGCCCGAGCTCGTCGTGGATCTCCCGGGCGATCCAGGCGCGGTCTTTTTCCCGCAGCGACTGCACGTGGGACGAGAGCTTGCGGAACTTCTCGCGGGCTTGGTCGATCACCGTGACCCGTTCCTGCTCGGCGCGGCGCCATCCGCTGTAGGCATGCCGCAACACGAAAAATAACAGGATGGCCGTGGTGATGACGAAATTGAGCCCCTTGAGCGTCTGGATGAATCCGGTTTTGGCATCGTTTACCGCGGACTTCGTCAGGACCAGGTCCGAACCCACGATCCAGACGCTGGCGACGATGAAATAGATCGCGACGATCCTCACCTCGGGCAGCGACCAGCGACGTGGTGGACGGGCTTGGCGCACACGTGGACCTTGCTCGGAAGCATGATCAGGGTCAATAATGACGATGCTCTTCACTTATGCATGCAATAGCCCAAGGAATCCACGAGGTCGAGCCGGGAATTCAAAGGTGTCGGCCCGCCAATATCCTGGAAAGTTAAGGGTTGTCACAAAGGGGGTGAAACGGCATCTAAAAAGCCATGGTTCGTTACCGCCCGAATGTCGCCGCGCTGGTCGTGAATTCAGCAGGCAACCTGCTGATCTGCGAGCGCTGGACGGTTCCGGGCGCATGGCAATTTCCGCAAGGTGGTGTCGATGCCGGCGAAACTCCTGAAGAAGCGCTCTTCCGCGAGGTCCGCGAGGAAGTCGGGCTGGAGGCGAAACACTACGAGGTGATCGATCGCCGGGAAGGCTATCGCTACCTCTATCCGCACGGCGCGCGCGGCAAAAAACTCCGCAAGCACGGCAGCCACGGCCAGGAACAAACCTATTTTCTCTGCCAGCTGAAGCCCGACGCGCCGCAGGTGAACGTGCATCAGAAACAACGGGAATTCCGCGCCTACCGCTGGATTCTACCAGTGGAGTTCGACCTCGACTGGCTGCCCGCCTTCAAGCGCGACGTTTACCGCGAAGTCATGCGCGACTTCTTTCAGGTGGAGCTCTGACCCATCCCCGCAGGGTCGCGGCCGATGCCGAGAAGCAACGCGAGCGCGCGCCGGGCAAACCCGATCCGCGACCTCCACGGGCGTGCCGGACGGACGATTTCCCAGCCGGACTCTTCCGCGATGGCGGCGAGCCGGAACGACGGGTTGACCACGGTGACCGAGTCGCAAAGCGCGAGCATCGGCAGGTCCGCGCAGCTGTCGGTGTAGCCGTGGCAGTGGCGCAATTTGGCGTTTTCGAAATACGCCGACGGCAGGAGCTCCCTCAAGCACTGCACCTTCGCCGCGCCCTTGTTGTTTTCCAGATCCGGGAAAAACGGCCCGAGCTCCACAGGCGTGCCGAGCGTGAGATCAAATCCGAGTCCGCGGCCGATCTCGCGGACATAGAATTCCGGACTCGCGGAGGCGAGGATCAGCAAATGGCCGGCGGCGCGATGGCGTTCCAACCTCTCGCGAAGCTCCGGATAGATCCCCGGCATCAGGGATTTCGCGAACTCCCGCGAGTATCCGGCCAGCGCCTCCCGCTCCATCAGCCACAGATAGCTGAGGAAAACCCGCTTCATCCCCGCAGCCTCAAGCAGCCCCGCCAACGGCAGGAACGCCAGGAACACCGGCAGGAAAACCGCCCGCCACGGCTCGCGCCGGACGACGAAATGCCGGAATAACAACTGACAGTCCCAGGCGAGCAAGGTCCCGTCGAGATCAAACAAGGCGACGCCCGCAGGCGGAGTTTTCGTTAGCGGTGCTGGCACGCGCCGAACATCCCGCCATCCGGACCAGGGATCAAGATTCGACTGCCAATGACCGTAACAGGAACATCCCTGCTCCAGACCGTGCAGGGAGCGCCTCCCTCCCATCTTCTCTTCATTTCGACGTTCAATGTTGGGCGTTCGATGTCAACAGGGGCAGTCGGCGGTGAGGAAGCGCACGGCGACGTTTTCGCAGGTGAGCGTTTCGAAGCGCCAGCCGCGCAGGTCGGGCGGCAGGAGCAGCGGGGGTCGTGGTCAATGTTGACGAAGCGGGCGTATGTTCCCTCGATACGCGGACCGAGGCGGATTTATTCCTGGAATCTGAATTCGAAGTCCGACAGGCTGCTAGGGACGATTTTTTTATCCATTCGTTGAAAATCGATGGGCCAAAGTTCGGAAAATAGCGGATATGGTGCAGACAGTCACTGCGCCGCAGGATTTCCACGTCCACACTTCAGTCCATGATCGAGCCTGAGTTCACCCCAAACCCGAATTTCCCCGCTGTTTTGGGCGAAGACCAGACGGGTGTTGCGGCGGCGTTGATCGATCGGATGGCGAGGGGAGACGGCAGTGCGCTCACGGAACTTTATGGCATGTGGAGTCCGATCCTGTTAGGAGTATCGGTTCGGATGCTGGGGGACCGCCACGAGGCGGAGGAAATCGTGCAAGACGCCTTCGTGCGGATGTGGCACCGCTCGGTTGATTATGACCCGTCTCAATCGCCGCCTTTTGCTTGGGCCTTTGCGGTGATGCGTGGCTACTGCATTGACCGCCTGCGCTACCGCCACCGGAGCAAGCGCGATTCCTCGCGCGTGGTTCCCATCCACCTGCATGCGCCTACGGAAGAGAGCGAAGATCCGCGGGTGATGATGAAGGACGATTGGCGCCGAGTCCGCGCCGCACTTCAAATTTTACCGCCTGACGAACGCGAGTGTTTGGAACTGGCCGTCTTTCTGGAATACACCCATTCGGAAATTTCCGCGCACCTCGGAACTCCGCTGGGGACGGTAAAAAACCGACTACGCCGTGCATTGGACAAGGTGCGCAACCACTTATCACGTTATGAATTCTGACCCACACGAAACCGCAGTCTGGCGGGTATTTGGGATGCTTGATGCCGACGAAGCCGCTGGCTTTGACGAGGCAATGCGCCAATACCCCGAGCTAAGATACGCCTACCGGGAAATGAACGTTTTGTGTGCTGCCGTGGCCGCGGCCAGCATTGCGCCGCTACAGCCCCACACGGGTCAATTGGAGCGGCTGCAAGCGCGCTTGGGGCTACAATCTTCAAAGTCGGTGAATTGGCTGGGCATCTCTGGCTGGGCTGCCGCCGCCGCGGCGCTTACGTTCATTCTGCTGGTGGATCGCAAATCACCCGTGCCGACGGAAAGCGTCAAGAACGGCGCCACTCCCCATGCCACCAAGCGGGAGGTCCAGATGATTCAAAAAGCTACCGCCCAAGAGCTGGCCGCCCAGCCATCTCCGGATGTGGGATCCGAGCTGGCCGAAGATGCGACCGCCAACCGAAATGTCGCCACCCAAGAGAACCACGTGAAGTTGGTTACTAAGGTGGAAACGAAACGCCTTGTTCAGGAGATCGCGGTCTTGCGTGAAAAACTCGAGAGCGTCGAAAAACGCGAACGGCAACGCTTGGAGCCAGTTCAAGGGACGGCGTGGCCGATCGTGATGACGATGAGACCGCCGCGTGCGGAAACCCAGATCGTATCTGCAGCAGATGCCGACCCGTCGGTGGTGGGTATGCTAGGTGATGCGCTGGCAGGAAAATCATCTTTGGCAGATAACCGGGCGGCACAGGGCGTTGCCGATACTCCATCTGCAGTGCCGATTTATGACCCGGCGACGGGGACTGGAACTTTAGTCGCGAACAATCTGTCAGACACGAATTTCTGGGTCACTGCGAGGGGTGAAGACAAGCCGCGCTTGCTAGGTAGAATTCCGCAAAGCCGTGAGGCGTATGAGTCTGTGGAATTCGAGCTCCCTGCGGGCACAATTCCAGACAATTTCGTGATCACCAACGACTCCGCCGGGAAGGACGCTCCTCCGTCCGACAAAAACACGGTTCTCATCGGGCCGCGGTAATGGTGATCACCAAGTGGTAATGACCGGTCGCTCCCGATCCGACCTGGGGATACTCGTTTCCAAGCCGGAGCATGGCTCCAAGATACTCCGCCCCGGCAAAAAGTCGAGGGCACGTCATACCAGTCCGCCAGGCAAAGGAGGCGAAGCTGGTCTGAAAAACGATCGGCAACCGGTGGCTGCCACCACCCGCACCCGTCTCCACCTTCCGTCCCGGAAGCTAAGATCCCGCAAGGTTCAGAACCAGCCCCGCCAAATCGAAAGTTCCGATCTGGCAAGCCCTGTCACGCCAAAACCGGCCTTCAGAAAAAATCAAAAAAACACCTTGTTTCAATCTGATCCTACTGACCCCGGAGCAGGCAGGGAGTCAGATGAGATCCGCCAGCGCTTCCCCGAGGGTGGGGAAACGGAATTGGAAGCCATCGGCTTGGAGGGCGGCGGGCAGGGCGCGCTGGCTGGCGAGCAGGGCGCTGCTGAACTCGCCGAGCATGAGCCTGAGGGCGAAGGCGGGTGAGGGGAGGATGGCGGGACGGTGGAGGGCGGCGGCGAGCTTGCGGGTGAAGTCGCAGTTGCGCTCGGGATGGGGGGCGGTGGCGTTGATAGGGCCGCTTAAATTTTCCGAGAGCAGGGCGTGGAGGATGGCGGCGCGGTGGTCGGCGAGGTGGATCCATGGCATCCATTGCTTGCCGGAGCCGAGCCGGCCGCCGATGCCGAGTTTGAAAACGGCGAGGAGCTTTTCAAAGGCGGCACCGTTTTTCCCGAGGACGATGCCGGTCCGTAGGCGGATGACGCGGACACCGAGCGATTCGGCGTCCTGCGCGGCGTGTTCCCAGTCGTGGCAGAGATCCGCGAGATAGCCGGTGCCGCGGCGGGCGTTGTCGGTGAGGATTTCATCGCCGCGGTCGCCATAGATGCCGACGGCGGAGGCATTGACGAGGACCTTGGGGCGCGAGTCGGCGGGGAGTTTGGCGATGGCGGCGACGACGCGGCCGGTCAGGCCGACGCGGCTCTCGCGGAACAGGCGGCGGTTTTTTTCGGTCCACCGCCGGTCGATGGGTTCGCCGGCGAGGTTGATGACGGCTTGGTGGCCGGAGAAGTCGAGGGTGTCGGGGGTTTGCCAGTGGTCGATGCAAGGGAGCGCGCCTTTTCCGGAGCGGCTGATGCCGGTGGTGGCGACGCCCATTTCCGCGAGCAGGGTGGGCAGGCCGTGACCGACGAACCCGGTCACTCCGATGATGGCAGCGCGTTGGATCGATTGCATGGCCGAGTATTGGCGTGGAATCCAAGCGGCGAAAGGGGATTTTATCAGTCACTTGGGCGGGCTTTCGCCCTTTACTTCACGGGCCGGGGGTTTTCTGATCACGCCGATGCTGAAACTTGGTGCATGGATCATTTCGCCGCTGTTGTTTCTGCCGCTTCGTGCCCAGGAGGAGCAAGCCCTCCCCGAGGGCACTCCCGGGATTCCGGCGGTGGATTTGATCACGCCGGTGCCCGCGCCGGAAATTCCGTTCGGCACGCCGGGGGCGAACGCTTTCGAAGCGCCGAAGAACCTGCAGATCAGCAACTACGGCGGCGGGCCGATCGAGGGGAGCAAGGACAACGAGTTGCGCTACAAGGGTCCGGGAATCAAGATCACCGGCGACAACGGGATGGAAGCCTTCGCCGACAGCGCGGTGGTGGACCTGAAGGCGCAGAGCGTGACGCTGCTGGGGAACGTCAGCATCTACCAGGGAAGCATCCTGCAGCGCGGCGACCGGGCGGTGTATTATTACGAGAAAAAGTTCATGGACACCCGCGGGCTGCGGGCCGGGCTGGATCCAATCCTGTTGGAAGCGGGGAAGTTCACCGCCCAGGACCGGGACGGCAAAAAGGTTTACGTCGGCGAGGACGCTGGAATCACCACGGACGACTCGGAGGACCCGAATTTCTGGGTCCGGGCGAAGAAGATCACGATCTATCCGGAGGATAAGATCGTTTTCAAAAACCTGCGGCTCTACGCGGGGGATCTGCCGGTTTTCTGGCTGCCTTACCTGAGCCAGCCGCTGCACGCCGAGCTGGGCTACCATTTCATGCCCGGCGCCCGTTCCAGCTGGGGGCCGTTTTTGCTCAACAGTTACGGCATGATGCTGGGTGGAAAATATAACGAGAAAACCGGGGAAAACGAGGACGCCTGGCTGCTTTCCCGCTGGCATCTCGATCTCCGCGGGAAACGCGGTGTGGCGGCGGGAGTGGATTTCGTCGATACCCGGGTGGAGAACAAAGAGGAAATCAGCGGGCTGAGTTTCTACTACCTCAACGACATCGCGCCGGAAACCAGCACCACCGGCATCACGCGCGGCGAGGTGGACAGTGATCGCTACAGCATCGAGGCGAAGTATCGCCACGAGCTCGATTTCCCGGACGACGCGGACTGGCGGATCGAATCCAACATCTCACTCCTGAGTGATCAATATTACCTCGAGGATTTCGACATCGACACCTACCGGACCAATCCGGCGCCGGACAACACGCTCGGGATCTACCGGCGGGATGACAGCTCGCTGCTGTCGCTGTTCACGCGCTACCAGCTCAATGATTTCTATCGGGCTGACAGCCGCCTGCCGGAGGTTTCCTTCGACCAGGCGCGGGGGGCGCTCTTCGGGTCGGCGCTGCTGCACGAGGGCAGGACGTCCCTTGGCTACATCGGGGAAAAAGCCGCGGACCTGGCAGCCGGGACGATTGTCAATCCGCTGATGGACATGACCGCCGCCGATCCCGCAGCAGGGGCGCTGCTCAGCCAGCTCAGCGGATACGAGCGACAGCTTGCCGAAAAGCTCCTCGCACTGCCGCTCGGCGACTCAAGGCGGGACGACATCCGCACCCAGTTGATTGATTCGAACTACGCCCGCTTCAACACCTATCAGGAGCTGTCGCTGCCGATGACCTTCGGTGGTTTCCTGAACGTCACTCCCCAGGCCGGGCTGGGCTATACGCGATATGCCGCGGCGAACTGGAAACTCGACGATTTGGACCGGACGACCCTCCACATGGGCGCGGAGACATCGCTGAAACTCTCCAAGGAGCTGGGCTCCTATCGGAACTCCCGGCTCGGACTTGACGGCCTCAAGCATGTCCTCCAGCCGTATGCCGCCTGGTCGTTCGTTTCCACCGATGATTTCGACCTTAACAACCCGAACGTGGACCGGCTCACCCCGACCACCCGCCCGCGGCCCCTGGACCCGGTGCGGTTTTCCGCGATCGATGACATGCATAGCTGGAACGTGGTCCGCATGGGCGCGCGCAACCGGCTGCTGACCAAGCGCGACAACCAGGCCTTCGAGTGGCTTTATGTCGATACCTATATCGATGGTTTCATTGATGACCCCGAGGGAATGAGGGACTACTCGAACCTATACAATGATGCCCGCTGGAGGCCCCTGCCATGGTTAGAGATGGATCTTGAAACACAATTCCCCATCACGACCAACGGCTCCGGGTTCAATGAATTCAAGCTGGGCACGCGTTTCATGCCGACCCGCAACTTTCAATTCTCGATAGGCTACCGTGAGCTGAACGGTCATCCAGTCCTCATCGATTCCAACCAAGTCGTTTTGGAATCCTTCACCCGGCTCAACGGGAACTGGGGCATCGGCACGCGCCACACCGTTGAGCTGGATGACGGGACGCTCGAGCGCCAGCAATATTCCCTGCACCGCGACATGGGAAACTGGGTGGCGGGGATGGGGCTGACCAGCGAGGATAACCGCTATCAGTCGGAATACGGAGTTGTTTTCAGTCTAACCTTGAAGGATTTGCCCTCGGTGTCCTTGCCTTTCGGGATTAATACGAGACAGTAGCCCCGCCATGATCATGACTCCTGACCAACTTCTCGCCTCGCTCCGCTGGCGCTACGCCACCAAGAAATTCGACGCCTCCCGCAAGATTCCCGCCGCGACTTGGGACGCCATCGAGGAATCGCTCGTTCTCACGCCGTCGTCCTTCGGTCTCCAGCCGTGGAAATTCATCGTCATCCAGGACCCCGGCATCCGCGCGAATCTATCGCCGGAATCGTGGAGGCAGCCGCAGGTCACCGAGGCGTCGCATTACGTCGTCCTAACGGCACGCACGGATCTGGATGCCACCGACATCGACGCCTGGATGGCGCGGATGTGCGAGGTGCAGGGCAGCAGCCCGGAAGCCGTCGCGCCGCTCGACGGCATGATCCGCGGATTCGCCCAGGCGATGAGCCACGAGGCGCGGCACGCATGGAACATCCGGCAGGTTTACATCGCTTTGGGCCAGCTGATGGCGTCTGCGGCGCTGCTAGGAATCGACGCCTGCCCGATGGAAGGCATCAGCGCGGCGGGCTACGACCACGTGCTCGGCCTTGAAGGCAGCGGCTACGCGACCGTGGTGGCCTGCGCCCTGGGCTATCGCGCGGCGGACGACAAGTATGCGGAAATGCCCAAGGCCCGCTTCGACCGTTCACGGGTCATCAGCCATCTTTAAAATTTGTCCTTCGGTGGCGGCGGTCTGATCCCGAGGAATTTCCAGACATCCTTCATCAGGCGCACGGCGATTTCACCGGAAATCCCTGCGTCCTTGGCTTTCCCGGAAACTCCCACGTCGAGCGACGGAGCCGTGCCACCCATCGGCGTGGCGACTCCGCCGAGCCTGACGAAAAGGCGTCTGCCGAGTTCGCTGGCGGCTTCCTCGTCGGAGCTTAGCTTCAATTTCCGCGGCAGTTCCAAGTCCTTGCTCAACTGGATCAAAAGCGCCTCATCTTTCAGTTTCGCCGTCAGTTCCTTGAGGATTTCCTGCCTTTTTTCGCCGGGCAACGCGGGATTGAGCGGCAGCGGAACCCACATCGGATGCGGGCGGTTCTGTTTGTAATTCGAACAGGCAAACACTCCGCCGCCGAGCATCAGCATCATTGCCACCACACCCATCACGATCCACCGTTGCATTGCCGTTGCCGATACGTCATTCACCCCTTCATCCAAGCCAGAACTTCATGGAATACCCCGCTACCGCCGCCACCGTCGAAACCCTCCCCAACGGGCTCACCTTGATCCTCGATCCGGACCCCGCCGCGCCGGTGGTTAGCGCGCAGATATGGGTGGCCACTGGCAGCATGCACGAGGACGCGCACCTCGGCGCGGGGATCTCCCATTTCCTCGAGCACATGGTTTTCAAAGGCACCCGCGACTTCGACGCCGACACTCTGGCGGGCACCGTGCAGGCGGCCGGCGGCCATTGGAACGCCTACACCAGCTTCGACCGCACCGTCTATTACATCGACGGGCCGGCCGCCTCCCTGCCTGTTTTCCTGAAAACCCTGACCAACCTCGTCTTCTTTCCCAACCTGCCGGAATCCGAGTTCGAGAAGGAAAAGGACGTCATCCGCCGGGAAATCGACATGGGCCTCGATGATCCGGACAACGTCGCCTCACGCCTGTTATTCTCCACCGTTTTCGCCCACGATCCGCGCCGCCATCCGGTGATAGGCCACCGCCATCTTTTCGACGCGATCCGCCACCAGGACCTCACCGCATACCACCGCGCCCGCTACACGCCGGACCGTTGCTTCGCGGTGA
>CANHPN010000028.1 GCA_947462535.1 Akkermansiaceae bacterium
AAAAGGATCTCGCCGAAGTAGTGGCGCTTGGCTTTGCCATTGCGGGGATCGGTGAGCTTTTCAAATGCTTCCATGCCGGGAGGAAACCATCCGGCATACTCTTCATTACGGGTCTTCTTGCAAGCCATCCGGCCCGCTTAAATCAAACGGTCGTTTCGTACAAGTGCGGATTGTACCAAAATGAGGTAGCCCTGTGCGGGTCAAGAAATTCCATTGACATCCCCGCTCTGGAGCCGCCTCTTTGGATAGGTTAAAAAACACTGCAAATCAACGTGGACACCGACTTACTACACACCGAAAAAATCCTCGCGGATCGGAAGACCTTTTATCTCGATCTCAAAAAGAACGCGCGCGGCATGGTGGTAAAGATCACCGAAGACGTCGGCGGGAATCGTGACACGATCATGGTGCCGGCCGAGATCCTCGGGGATTTCATCGCCGCGCTGACGGATATCAAGGCCACCGCCGACGAGCAGGATTGAGCGTGCGGGCTTCCCGCCGCTTTGGCCTTGCTGAGGCGGGGGGATTTGGCGAGCTTGGCGCACAGGATTTTCCATGGCAGCACACCCCTCCGTCAACGTCGCGCGTCTCACTTATTTGTTGGTTTGTGAAGCCGCGGGCGTGGCGATCGCCCTGAGCACCAAGGGCACACTCGACATCCCGATCGGTTTCGGGTTGCTAGGCGGACTCGCGGTGGCGGGCTTTTTCATCTGGATGGAGTCGCTGATGAAGGGCTTCACCTTGCGCGGGTTTTCCACCGCCAGCTTCGGGCTCGGAGTCGGATTGTTCTGCGCCTGGCTGCTGACGCGGGTGGAAATCTCAAATCTGCTGGAGCTGGCTTTCCGCGACAAGCTACAAGACGAAAAGGGCGTCTCCGCCGTCCAGCTCGACGTGCTGGTGAACGCGCTGCGCCTCACCATCGATGTCACCTTGTTCGCGAGCCTCGGCTTTCTCGGAGCGGTGCTGGCGCTGCGGAGCAACCGCGACGAGTTCGCCTTCATCATCCCCTACGTGCGGTTCCGCCAGGACTCGTCTTCCGGGCAGCCGGTGGTGCTGGACGTGGAGGCGGTGATGGACGGCCGGGTGTTAGGAGTCTTCCGCTCGGGCTTCCTCCACGGTCGGCTGATCGTCCCGCGCTTTGTGCTTGATGAGCTACAGACCATGGCGGATGTCGGATCAAGCGCCGACCGCCAGCGTGCGCAGCGCGGCTTGAACAGCCTCGAGCAGATGCAAAACGCCGCCGACATCCAAATCTCGATTCACGACAGCCTGATGCCCGCAGAGCCAGAGCCGGTGAATACCCGCCTGATCGAAACGACCCGCTTGCTAGGCGCGCGACTGATGACCGTGGATGAAAACCTGGCGAAGGTGGCCAGGATTCAAGGGCTGGACGTGCTTAACATCCACGACCTCGACGACGCGCTGAAACCCACTGTGGCGGTGGGCGAGAAAATCCGCATCGCGCTCGTCCGCACCGGCAAGGAAGAGCATCAGGCGGTGGGTTATCTACCAGACGGCACGATGATCGTGACCAACCACGCTGTCGCCAAGATCGGTTCCACTGTCGATGTCATCGTGGTCAGCACCTTGCAGACGGCGGGCGGGATGATCGTATTCGCCGAGCTTTACAAGGCGGGCTGAGAAGGCCTAACCGCGCTTGGCGATCTGCTTGCGGAATAGCGGGACGAGCTCGGAGTCCATCCACGCGTTGGCCGCTTCAAGACCGCCTTCCAGAAAGAGTTTGCCGATCGACGCCTCCACGCGGGTCGGGTTGCCGAAGGCGCTGAGAAAATCGTTAGAAGTCAGACGGGTGAACCACTCGCCGTCCATGGAGTTGCGCTCGCGCAGGACGAATTGGCGGGCAAAAAGCGCGAGGACGGCGTCACCGACCCAGGCTGCTTCACGTTCTTGGCGGAGTTCTTCGTCTTTGCGGCTCACGCGGGGAGAATGCACGATCTCAGTGCGGCCGCACGATTTTTTGCAGGCGTTCGCGCTCGATTTTTTCGCGAAGCCGGGTTTCCGAATCGACGTCCCAGTATCCCGGCTTGAGTTCGAGGAAAACCGACGAGTAAGGCAGCGCGGTGGTCGTGCGGATCACCAGCACATCGAAGCTGCGGTTCGCGTCCTCAAGCAGGGTGAGCAGTGATTGTTGTTCGAGCTCGGCCGTCTCATGGCCGTGAAGCGAATCCTTGAGACGCTTGCGAAGCTCGTCGATCCCCGGGGCGAAGTCGTTTTCCACCGAGCGGAGCTCCCGCGGCACATAGATGTGCGACCTGACGTTTTCTGTTTGTTCGAGGACGTTGAGCACGTAGTCGAGGGCCTCCGGGACATCGACGGAAGCTGTCACCTGGCGGATTCCGGGCCTGCTCTGAGCGGGGAACGAGGCTTCCGCGATGACGATCCAGTTGCGGTAACCGAGCTGCCCCGCCTGGCGGTCCACCGCCGCGTGCCACGGCGGGTTGTTCTGAACACCTGCACAGCCAAGCGAGAGAAACGCCACCACAAGGGCAAGAAAACCGCGACAAACAACCATGCGTTTACGTAGGCATTCGGCCGCCGACTGTCAACGTGCAGGCTGAGGTGAAAGCATTCGGTCGGCGTAACAATCTTGCGACTCGTGCCGCAGGCGTGCTACCGCTTGCCCGCTTGATTCGTTAAGACTCACGAAGGAATCTGCCGCGCCGAAAGCCCAAAAGGCTTGCACAAAACTAGCTGCGGGACTAACCCCCTCTCCCATGACTCCAGAAACGACTCTCATCCTTTTAAAGCCCGACGCGGTCTCCAAAAACATCACCGGCCAGGTTCTCGCCCGCTTCGAAGCGCAAGGCTTCAAGATCCGCGGCATCAAAATGATGCTCCTCAGCGACGAAATCCTCGCCGAGCACTACTCGCACATCGCCGACAAGCCGTTCTTTCCATCCGTCCGCAGCTTCATGCAGGAAACTCCGGTCATCGCCCTCGCGCTTGAAGGTGAAAACGTCATCGCACGCGTCCGCGACTTGCTCGGACCGACCGACTCGATGGCCGCCGCCGCCGGGACCATCCGCGGCGACTTCGGCCACAAGGACGCCGACGCGAAGATGCGCAACGTCTGCCACGCCTCCGACTCCGTGGAAGCCGCCCAAGCCGAACTGAAGCGCTTCTTCAAGGAAGGCGAAATCTTCAACTACTGAAAAATGCAGGTCGAACGCGTCAAGTATGTCATCTGGGCAGCCGACTTGGCGCGGGCGACCCGCTTCTATCTGGAGGTTTTCGGTGCGGAGGTCATTCGCGCCAACAGTCATATCTCCGAGCTGGAAATCGCCGGTGCCGTCATCGGTATCCATAGTGGCGGTGAGGGGAAACGCACATGGACCGGCATCAGCATCCAGGTCGCGGACGTGGTCGCCGGAGCGGCCGAAGTGGTGGCGCACGGCGGCGGCCTGGTCCGCGAGCCGCAGGAGGAAGACGGCGAGGCCCCGCACCTAGCGATGTGTTTCGACACGGACGGGAATGAGTTCATGCTCATCCGCAAGCGCTAGGGGACGGTGGCAGTGCTCACTTCACCAGCTCCATCAGCTTCCCGTAGCCGCCCACGATGACCAGTTGATTGCTTGTCATGTGACCCATGCGAGTCGGCCCGTCTCGTCAATGTCTCTCGAAACACCCTCATCAAACGGCCAAACGGGCGTGATGTTAGAAATTGTTTCCTGAAACCCCGGCGGGCCAATCAATGACAGCACGAGGGAAGCTCCGGTTGCTCGCTGGCCGGCGCGCCGTAAAAATCCGTGGGGATCGTGCCGTGCAGCCGCAGCGCGAGCACCAGCGCGGTGACGAGGGCCAGCCCGCGGCGCAGGCGGCTCATTGCGAGCGGCGTCAGCTTCGCCCGGATGCGGTGGAATTGATGTTGCGCGAGCCACAGCAGCGGCACTGTGCCGAGGCCGAAGGCGAGCGTGAACTCCGCGCCCTTCGCGGCGGAACCGGCGAGCAGTGCCGCGCCGAAAACCAGATAGAGCGGGCCGCACGGCAGGAAGGGTGTTAGCAGCCCCATCGCCGAGGCACCGCCGTATGCCGAGAGCTTGCAGGCCTTGAAGCGGGCCCGCGCGGCGAGCCGGTTGAGGATCGCCGGGCGCGGGACTTTCTTGTCCAACCCGAAGGCCATCACTAGCAGAACGCCAACCATCATCCACGGAAGTAGGACGGCGGGCGAGTTGAAAAACCACTTCAGCGGCTGCTGGCCGAGCGCGCCGCAGAGTGCGCCGATGAGGCCGTAGGAAACGAGCCGCGTCCCGTGATAGAGCGACGCGGCGGTGAGCCGCTCGCCCTCGGATTTCGCCAGGGTGCCGAGCCCGCACGCGATGGGGCCGCACATGCCGACGCAGTGGAAACTGGTGACAAGTCCGGCGGCAAGGGCGGCGACGGTGGTCATCAGCGTTTCACTTCGATTGGTCCGGCGCGAACTCCACGGCCAAGGAAATCAACGTGGACCACGCGGTGAGCAGCAGGATGAATGCGAGCACGACATAGATCCAGGGATTGCGGGAGACGAATTCAGAGATGGTTTTCATTGATGGTTAGGGATTGGGGATGGATTGCGGATTCGGGCCAAGAAAGCGAGCGGTTTTCTCCAGGACGACATCGCCCGGATCTGCGCGGACCTCGATGACGATGTCGGAGGTGCCGGTGTAGGAGGCGAGCGGGGCGAATACGACGCAGGTGCGCGACATCTCGCTGAGCGGCGCGATGGAGAACGACTGCTCGGTGCCGCTGAGCTGATAGCTCGCCGGCGTTTTCTTGCCGAGGTGGATGGTGATGGTGGCGGTCTGGTTGCGCTTGTTGAAGACGCGGACCTTGTAAATGTTCCGCACTGCGGTCGCGTCGCTGTAAAATCCGGCACCGTCGGCGCGGGAAATCGTCGCAGTGAAAGGCCGCGCCTTGTGGGAGGCCACCAGCGTCAACGCGCCCAGGCCGAGCACGGCGAGCGCGCAATAAGCATAGACGCGCAGCCGCAGGTAGCGGCGCTTTTTCCCGGCGAATCCGTTGAAGGAATCATAGCGGATCAGCCCTATCGGCCGCCTCACCTTGGTCATGATGTCGTCGCAGGCGTCGATGCAGGCGGTGCAGCCGATGCATTCGAGCTGCAGGCCGTTGCGGATGTCGATGCCGGTCGGGCAGACTTGCACGCAGCGGTGGCAGTCGATGCAGTCGCCCATCACCCTGCCTTTTGCGCCGCGGGGCTCGCCGCGTTTGTAATCGTAGCCGACGTTGATGGTGTCGTCGTCCGTTAGCGCGCTCTGGAGGCGGCCATACGGGCACATGATGATGCAGAACTGCTCGCGGAAATAACCAAAGCAGAACCACAGGACCAGGGTGAGGAAGAGCACGACGCCGAAGGCGGTCGCGTGCTGGAGCGGCCCCTTGTGCATGAAGCCGTAAAGCCGCTCCAGCGAGACGAAGTAGGAAATGAAAACATGCGCGATGGCCGCGGCGATGACGACGAAAAGGAAGTGCTTGGTGCCGCGCTTCACGATTTTTCCGGCGGTCCACGGAGCCTGGGCAAGCGCCCGTCGCGCCGTGGCGTCGCCCTCGATCCAGCGCTCGATGCGCCGATAGACGTGATCCAGGAAGACGGTGTAAGGACAAGCCCAGCCGCACCAGATCCGGCCGAGCAGCGAGGTGATGAAAAACAGCGCGAAGCCCATCCCGCTGATCGCGAAAAACATCACCCACAAATCCTGTGGCACCAGCGTCAGGCCGAAGAGGTGGAACATCCGGTTTTCCACATCAAGAAACACCGCAGGATTGCCGTTGATCGGAATCCACGGCAGCAGCATGTAAACGGCGATGAGCGCCAGCCCGACGAGGCGCCTCGCCAGCGTCCACCGGCCTTTCACGTCCGCCGGATGGAGGAAATAGCGCGAACCATCGTCATTGATGGTGGTCACGGAGACCAGGTTCGGTGATTTGGGTGCGGCCATGGAAGAGCGTGGAAGGATCCCCCTCGCCTGCCCATCCCGCTCCGCATCGCCTGCGCAAGACCGCGCAGGAAATGCCTGTGGCGCACGTCCCCCGCCGCCGATCACGCGGGAATTTCATGCGAGCCCGTTGCCGGATGAAGCCTCAACCCGGAGCAATCTCCCATGAAAACGAAGTCACCGAGGCCTTTGGCAAAGTCGCGCGGCCTGATCGACGGTGAGGCGCGGGCGGCGGGGATTTCCAACCTCATCGAGCACGACGCTGTGCTGAAAGAGGCGATGGGATTTGACGAGGCGCATTTCACGCGGCTCTGGCAGGTCTGCGGCCGGTTTGAGGGAGACGCGACCTTGACCTCGGTCCGGATGCGTGACAGAAAAAGTGACGGAGCGGGCCTGTTCACCGGGCCTCCATTTGAAAACCAACCACCGATCTCATGAACCTCATCACACGACTTGGCATGTTTGCCGCCGCGGGAGCCGCGCTCGCCCTTTCCTCCTGCGCTACCGGAGGCAAATCGCCCTCCGGGATTCTCTCGAATTTCTCCCAACTGGACGGCGGCTACGGCACGGAAAACGCGGTGTCCTCCTACGTCAAGCCGGGCGCGGACTTCAAGCAATACGACAGCGTGATCATCGACCCAGTGACCACCGTGGTCGCCTCGCCGGGCGTCAGTCCCGCAGTGACGGACCAACTCGCCGCTTACCTGAGCGAGTCGCTGCACGGCCAGGTGAGCGACTTGAAAATCGTCGCCACTCCCGGTCCGAGGACTCTCCGGGTCCACACGGGTCTGACGGACGTGATCACCGCCCAACAGGCCGGCAAGGGCGTGAAAGCCGTGCATGCCGCGCCTCGCGCCACGCTCAGCGGCAAGCTGGGTTCCGCCACCGTGGCGACCTTCGTTTCCAATGTCTGCTTCGAGGGTGAGATCCTCGATTCCGTGACGGGCGAGCGGCTGGTCGCGTTGGTGGATCACCGGCTCGGCTCGAAGCGCGAGGCCACCGAGGCGACCTCATGGACCGCCGTCCGCAGCGGCGTGAATCAAGGAGTCGTGAGACTTCGCGAGCGCTTCAAGGCCGTACGCTAACGGGCTTGGTGTTCGATTCCCCGCCGGATACCTTCCGCGCCGATGACCGACTGCGACGAGATCGCTTTTTTCGATTTCCAAGCCACGGAGAAAAGCGCTTCTCCCCGGACCTTGGCGAACTACCGGGATGCGCTCGCGGTCTATCAGAAATGGCGGGGCGGGAAATTCGGCGGCTGGCGCGACGAGGCGGCGGATGATTTCCGCGACTATCTGTTCGCGCTTATGAAGCAGGGATTCAAGCGCGCGACCATCCGCCTCCGGTTCGCCGCGCTGCGCTCGTTTTACAAATTCCTCGTACTGCGCCGCGGGCTGGCGCGCAGCCCGGTGGCCGAGGTGCAACTGCCGAAACCCGAACGTGGCCTGCCGGTGGTGCTGACGCTCTCACAGATCGACGAGCTGCTAGGTATGCCGCTGCGGGACGCCCCGGACAAGAAAGCCCCGCCGTGGCTGCCGCTGCGCGATGCGGCCATCCTCGAGCTGTTCTACTCCTGCGGGCTACGGATTTCCGAGCTGCTAGCACTGGATGTGAAGCACCTCGATTTCATCGGCGAAACCGTGCGGGTCTTGGGAAAAGGCTCGAAAGAGCGCATCGTCCCGATCGGCGGACCGGCGATCAACGCCATCCAGCGCTACCGCCAGGAAGCGGCGGTCACCTCCGGGCCGCTGTTTCTCAGCATCCGCAAGCGCCGCATCACCCAGCAGGCGGTGGATCAGCTGCTCAAGAAATACCTCAAGCGCAGCAGCATCCCCTTCGCCATCAGCCCGCATAAACTCCGTCACAGCTTCGCCACCCACCTGCTAGACGCCGGGGCGGATCTCCGCAGCGTGCAGGCGCTGCTCGGCCACGCATCGCTTTCCACCACGCAAATCTACACCCACGTGACCAAGGAGCGCCTCAAACAAGCCTACGACACCGCCCACCCAAGAGCGTGAAACCCATTCTCGTGAACCTCGCCTGCATCCTGAGTTTTTTCGGCATTTCCGCGTGCGCGACGCGTGCTCCGCTGCCCGCCTGTCCGGGCAGAGCCGAGCTCTCCGGCCGCATCCGTGCCAAGCCGGAGCTAGCGGTGCTGTTCGTGGGTAACAGCTACAGCTTCGGGGCGCCCAAGGCGTTTTCAAAACTCGCCGCCGCGCAGGGTAAAAAAGTGCGCGTCGGTCACGCGACCTACGGCGGCTGGACGCTCAAAATGCACGCCGCCAACGAGCCGACGCTGCGAAAAATCCGCGACGGCCGCTGGGACATCGTCGTCATCCAGGAGCAAAGCCTGATCCCGGCGATGCCCTCGGCAAAACGCGAGGCGGAGATGTTTCCGCCGTTGCGCCAGCTCGTCCGGGAAACCCGTCAAGGCGGTGCCGTGCCGGTGCTCTATCAGACATGGGGCCGCCGCGACGGAGATCCGGTATTGCGGCAGGACGACTTCCACGCGATGAACGCCCGGCTCCGCACCGGCTATCAGGCGGCGGCGGAAAACGCGGGCGGAATAGTTGTCGTGCCCGTCGGCGATGCCTGGGAGCGCGAGATTTCCGCAGGCCGGGGCGGAGTGCTTTTCATGGACGACGGCAGCCACCCCACACCGCGCGCGAACGAATTGATCGCCGAGACCTTCTTCGCGGCGTTCTTCCGCGAGTGACTTATTTCCTCGGAATCGTCAGCGACTGGCCCGGGTGGATGAGAGTGCCGGAAATGCGGTTGGCGCTCTTGATTGCAGAAATCGACGATCCGGTGCGGCTCGCGATGGCGGAGAGCGAGTCGCCGTTCTTGACGACGTAACGCGTCGATTGCGGTTTCTGCTTGGCCTTGGTTTTCACCACGACCGGCTTGGATTTGATCCCGACGGGCTCGGATTTCGACGCAGTGGATTTCGACTTGGACGCCACCTGGGTTTGCGAAATGACCGGAGCCGGCTTGGAGGTGCCTGCCGAAGGGAGCGGGATGGAGTTTTGCGGAGGTTGTTCGTTTTGAGCGATTTGCGGCAGATTGTCGGACTGCGATTCGTGCGGCGATGGCGCGCTGCCGGGCTTGCGCCACTTCGAAGGATTGTCGGCCCACTCCTCGACATAACGCCCGTTTTTGTCAAAAGGCCCGGTGCCCGCGAGCTGGGTCCCGCCGCTGCCCCGGCCGGAGTTGGCGCAGCTGGAAAATGCGAGGACGAATGCGCAGGATGCGGAAATCCAAAGAACCGTTTTCATGCGGGGAATGATGAGGCATCCGGCGGCTTTGGCAAAAGCATAGTTAATCGGCCGGGATATTTTTTCCGAAACAGCGCCCAAGCCGGCCGCGCGAAACTTCAACCTTGCGCCGGGTCCCGCCAGATGGCAGGAAATCCTGCGCGGGGACGTGAGGGGCATTAGCTCAGTTGGTAGAGCGCTTCGTTCGCAATGAAGAGGTCAGGAGTTCGAATCTCCTATGCTCCACTCCTGGTTCTTCTCGCTGGCATCTTCCTTCAGCCCCGCGAATAAACGTCTGCTGAAGCCACACCAGCATCCAGAGGTAAATCCCGAGACACATGATTCGCTGGGGCACGTCATTGAGGTAGGGAAACCACAAGCGCCCCTTGGATTGTGCGGCATCGACCCAACCCTTTCGGATTTTAAACACAAGGAGACTAAACCCAAACGGCTATACACGGAAGATGCTCCGCCAGTTTCACCCACGGATTTGACGGAAGAGGTTGGAATATGATGGATGTTCGCGATTTCACCTCCGCCGGGCGGGAGTCCTTCTAGCAGAAGCGATTTCCACGATGAGGCGGTGGAGGACGAGTCGGTGGTCGAGGCCGGTGGTGACGAGCGACTGGTCCGCCTTGAGGGTGGCTTCCATGACGTGCTGGAGTCCGGCGAGCTCGAAGTTTTTCGAGTTCTCGGCGGCGAGGAAGATCGGGAACACGTTCACGCCGGAGCCGTCTTTTTTCTGCGGCAGCCAGGCGCGGTCGGCTTCGGGCAGGCGGTTGAGGCCGCCGGAAAAGGCCGGGTAGTTGCCGGTGGGCACCTTGAATTTCTCGATGATCAGCTTGGCCATGAACAGGTTCCTCACCACGCTGATGATCGAGGCGCGCATGATGCCGATGGCGGATTCGTCTGCTTCGAGCTGTTGGTCGATGAGCTGGATGGCGCGCGAGGCATTGCCCATCTGGATGGCCTTGCCGATTTCAAAAACGACGGCGGCGCGGCTGAGCGGGACGAGCACGCGGACGTCGTCCTCGGTGATTTCGCGGCGCTCTGAGCCCAGATAGAGATCGAGTTTTTCCAGCTCGTTGCCGATCTGTTGGGACTGCTCGCCGGCGAGCATGACGAAGAGCGCCATGGCGTCGCGGTCGAAGGTGAGGCCGAGTTCGCGGGCGCGCTTGGTGACGAGCGAGGCGACTTGGTCCTGCCAATCGTCGCGGCTGGTGTCGATGCGGTCGTGGACTTGGACGTCGGCGGCTTTTTCGATGAATTTCCAGAACCCGCGGCGCTTGTCGACGCCTTGGGCGGTGAGTAGGAATTTCACCCCGTCCGGGATGCCTTTTTCGAGCGTGGTGCGGAGGCTTTCGACGCCGGCTTCGGTGCGTTGGGAGCGGCCGGTGACATTGTCGGCGAGGAAATTCGCGTTGCGCAGCCAGACCACCTTGTCGCCGCCGAACATCGGGATGGTCAGCAGCGCTTGGATGGTGGAGGAACAAATCTCGTAGGCGGATTCGGAGTTGTCGGCGATGCCGTCAATGGTTTCGTGGGTGAAACCGTCGTCCACGCCATTGGTGAGCTGGTTGTAGAGCAGCAGCGCTTTTTCGCGGACGAGGCCTTCATCGCTGCCGACGACCGCGAAAAAATTTCCGGCGTTCTGGGGTGATGTCTTTGCTTTCGCGGCCACGGGAGTTTCCTAAAGGGATGGGGAGAGGTCTGCAAGCGGCGATCAATTCGGCGACTCCGGCGAATCGCCCAGCCGCTCGGATTTCTTCCTCTCACGGGCTTCGCGGAAGAAACTTTGGAGCAAATACAGGCATTCCTCGCCGAGCACGCCGGGCGTCACGTCGCAGCGGTGGTTGAGCGGGGGATTGGCTTCGAGCAGGTTGATCCAGCTGCCGGCGGCTCCCGCTTTCGGGTCAGGGCAGCCGAAAACGACGCGCTCCGGCCGGCAATGGACGATTGCTCCGGCGCACATCGGGCAGGGCTCCTTGGTGACGTAGAGCGTGCATTTTTCTAACCGCCAGTCGCCGAGCGCTTCCTGCGCGGCGGTCAGTGCGAGCATCTCTGCGTGGGCGGTGGCGTCCTTGAGCGTTTCCACCTGGTTCCAGGCTCGGGAAATGATCCTGCTCTCGCGCACCACCACGGCACCGACCGGGACTTCCCCGGCAGCATAGGCCTTGCGGGCCTCACGCAGCGCCTGGCCCATGAAGTAAGTGTCGCTGTGCAGATCAATGATTGAGGCTTCGTCTTCCACGCCGGAGGGGTAACGGATGGCGTGGCGGGATGCACGCGGATTTGATGCTCATTTCTCGAAGCCCCCGGGCGGTTACATTTTCCCTGATTTCCGGCGAAAGTCTGCTGGACAAGTCCGAGACGGAATTAGAAAATGACCCGGTGATTTACCACTGCATTTCGCGGGTGGTTGATCGGCGCTTTGTTTTCGGAAGGGAGGAAAAGGAAAAGTTCCGAACCTTGATGCGGATGCAGGAGAATTTCACGGGCTGCCGGGTAGCTTCCTACTGCCTGATGAACAATCACTTCCATATTCTCCTGGAGGTGCCGCCGATGGCGGAGGGGGGGCTTTCGGATGAAGCTCTTTTGAAACGTTTGTCGGCGATTTACAGTGAGGCGTTGGTGGCGGAGGTGGCTGCGGAACTGGCAGGGGCGCGACAGCAGGTGAAGGATGGCCCGGGTGAGGAGTTGCTGCTGGTGGGGCGGATTCATGAGCGCTTCACCTACCGGATGCATGATCTGGGCGAGTTCATGAAGGGCCTGCTGCAGCGTTACACGCAGTGGCATAACCGGATGCATTCGCGGACGGGACGCCTGTGGGAGGACCGTTTCAAGAGCGTGATCGTGGAGGACGGGGTGGCGGCGAAGACGATGGCGGCCTATATTGATCTGAACCCGGTGCGGGCGGGAATGGTGAAAGACCCGGCGGATTATCGCTGGAGCAGTTACGGCGAGGCGATCGGGGGCGGGGCGAAAGGGAATGGGAAGAAGGCGCGGGCCGGTTTGGTGCGTGCGCTGCGGGCTCACCAGGGCTGCGGAGCGGATGATTCTTTATGGGCGAACGACGTTTCGCGGGAATACCGTAAGCTGTTGATGGCAGGCGCGGTGGAGAAAACCGAGACGCGGACCGGCAGGAGCGGGGCCGAGGAAGCGAGGCGGACGGGCAAGGGTATGAACGCGGCGGAAGCGGCGCGCGAGAAGGAGTGCGCGAGCGAGCTGTCGACGGGCCGGATGCTGCAGTGCCGGATCCGCTATTTCACGGACGGCGCGGTGATCGGCAGCCGGAGTTTCGTGAACGAGGCGTTTGAGAAATCGCGGGAGCGCTTCGGTCCAAAACGCAGGGACGGGGCCAGGAAACTGAGAGGAGCCGCATCGGGTGCTGCCGGGACTTTGTGGAGTTTGAAGGATCTGAGGAAAGAAATTGGTTAGTTTCCGTCAGCAACCTTGATTCGCCTTGGAAGCCGGGAAAAAATTTCCGTGTCCCGCTGCGGGATTCGTGGTTTTTATCGGCTCCGTGATCCCCAAGAATTTCCGAGACCGTGTCATCGCCCCTTCGCTGCTGGCGGCGGATTTTTCCTGCATCGGCGATGAAGTCAGCCGGGCGATCCATGCCGGCGCGGACTGGATGCATCTGGATGTGATGGACGGGCATTTCGTGGAAAACATTTCCTTCGGCCCTGCCATCGTCCAAGCGGTGCACGAGTCGAATGACATCTTCCTCGATGTCCACCTCATGATTTCGCGGCCGGACCGCTATTTGCAGCAGTTCATCGCCGCCGGTTCGGACCTGATTTCGGTCCACGTGGAGGCGGAGCACGATGTCGCGGAAACCCTGCGCCGCATCCGCGAGGCGGGTTGCCAGGCGGGGCTCGCGCTCAATCCCGCCACGCCGATCAGCGTGGTGGAGCCGTTTCTCGGGGAAATCGACCTGCTCCTCTGCATGACTGTCGTCCCAGGCTTCGGCGGGCAGTCTTTCATGCCGGAGGTGTTGGAGAAGATCACCGCCGTCGCGCGGATTCGCGAGGCGAAGGGGCTTTCGTATCACATCGAGGTCGATGGAGGCATCGACGCCATCACCGCCGCGCGCTGCTACGCCGCCGGGGGGAACGTGATGGTCGCGGGCTCATCCACCTTCGGCGCGCGGGACATGGCCGCCGCGGTGATGGCGATTCGCAACGCTTGAGTTTTACACGCTTGAGTTTTTCCGCACCATGCGGGGAGATCAATCACATGCCACTGATCAACCATCTCTTTTCCATCGGTTCGATCCGCAAGGCGATTTGTAAATCCTGGTATCCCTACCTCACGCGGACGCTCAAACCGGCGAAATACACCGCGCTCGATCTCAATCCCGCAGGCATCGCGTTTTGCAAGAAGCGCCACCAGGTCGAGGGGCTGGAGTTCGTCCGGGGCGACGCGGAAAACCTGCCGTTTCCGGACAACTCGTTCGATGCCGTCATCAATGGCTTCCGGAAGCCGTGAAATTTCTTCGCGCTTGCGGCAGGCGCGGCAGTTGATTTCACTCCGCGCATGACTCGTCCAGACGGCCGCCAGAACGACCAACTCCGCCCGATTTCCTTCATTCCGAACGTGGCTCCCTACGCCACCGGCTCGGTGCTCGTGTCCTTCGGCGACACCCGCGTGATTTGCTCGGCGAGCATTGAGGAGGACGTGCCGCGCTGGATGCGCGCGCAACGGGTGGAAGGCGGCTGGCTAACAGCGGAATACTCGATGCTTCCCTATTCGACGCTGGAGCGGAAATCGCGCGACATTTCCCGCGGGAAAATCGACGGCCGCTCGTCGGAAATCCAGCGCCTCATCGGTCGCGCGCTGCGGGCCTGCGTGGATTTGCAAAAAGTCGGCCAGCGCACGATCTGGATCGACTGCGACGTCCTGCAAGCCGACGGCGGCACCCGCACCGCGTCGATCACCGGCGGTTGTGTGGCGATGGCGATCGCGCTCAACAAGCTGATGGCGGAGGGCAAGCTCAAGACATTCCCGCTCAAGAACCTCGTCGCCGCAGTGTCCGCCGGCGTTTACGAAGGTGTGCCGGTGCTGGATTTGAACTATCCGGAAGACAAGGCGGCCTCGGTCGATTTCAACGTGGTGATGACCGAGACGCTCGACTTCGTGGAAATCCAGGGTAGCGGCGAGGAAGCCGTGTTTTCCTCCGATGAAATGACCTCGATGCTCGAGCTCTCGCGCAAGGGGGTTTCCGAGATCATCTCGCTCCAGAAAGCGGCGATCCTCACCGCCGACCGCGCCGAGCCGCTTGATCTCGCGACCCTGACCGCGGCGTTCGGCAAGCGGCTTTGAGCACGTGATTTCCCTTGGCGAAATCCGCCTGCCGCACTAAGAAACCTGCGCCATGACCCGTTCCTCCATTGAAAAAGCCGCGATCATTTACATCGTCGCGCTGAGCCTTGTGTTCATCTGGACCGTGACCAAGGTCCTGGCGCAGTTCGGCTGGATGTGATTATTTCCAATTCACGGCGACCTCGGCGATGCGGCCGCTTTTGTCGTCGTATTTGAGGAGTCCGTGCTCGAGGGCGTATTCGTGGACGCATTTGGTGACCTTCACATCGAAGGCGCAGTATTCGGCGATTTTCTTGAGCGGCGCGAACTCGCCGGATTTCTTGTGTTCCTGCCACCAGCGCAGCGCGTCGAGGCCGTCGGCGGTCTTGCCGGTGCCGAGCGAGGCGGAGGCCACGGAGTCGAGTTTGAGTCGGAAACCGACGATTTTTTCAAGCTCGAGCATCATGTCGAGGTTGATCGTTTGCTCGGCGAGCGTGTGGAAAACGTAAGGCTGGAGGACCGGATAATCGAACTGCAAGTGGTTCCAGCCGACGACGAGATCGGCGCGGACCAGTTCCTCGCCGAGCTTTTCCATCTCGTTTTCCGCGTAAATCTCGTAAGTCCCGCGGGCGGTGCTGTAGGTCACGCCGACGGAAACCTGCATCTTGTCCTTGTGCATCGAGCCGCCGACGTCGCCGAAGCTGCGCTGGGTTTCCAAGTCGAAATAAACGATGTTTTTGCCGGCCACGCGCGTTTCTAGTCGAGAGCGCGGGCACCCGGCAAGTGTGATGGCGAACTTCGCCGGATTTGAGCGGGACCGCCCCTCACAACCGCTCCAACACGCGGACCCAGTCGCGCAGGAGAGCGTGCCGTCCGGGGCCTTCCACCTCCAGCCGCAAGTCTGGCAGGACATACGCGGTGGCCATCAAAGTCTCGCCTTTGGGCTCGTGAAGCACCAGCGCCTCTACGAAATCCCCGCCCGCCAAATAGCGCAGCGTGCCGCGTTCAATCATGATCACGCTGCTAGAAGGCCCGTTTGTGTCAGGGAAAACTCCGGGCGCGAAATCCTCCGGCGACACCGACTCGATGGCCCGCAGCGCCAGCAGGCGGGCGCGGAATTCCCGCAGGCTCCGCGCCACGTCAGCGCCGGCCCGGGGGATCGGCACGGGCAGCGTATTCATGGTAAATCCCGCGGTCCCCGGCTGCGGCGCGCCCGCGCGCAGCTGCTCGACGACTACCGCGTCGGCCCCGGAAATTTCCATCAGCGCCTGGCCCCAAGCCCAGACGAGAATAGTCGCGGCGGTCCCCTCCATCGACTCCAAGCGCCGCGCGAAATCATTTCCCATGAAACGCACCGCAGGCCCCGCAGCTTCATCGGGAAAACTCATTTCTATCGGACGCACCCCGCCATCCCGGAAGATCCGCTCCGCCAGCGCCAGCGATTCCGCCGTGGGCGCGCGCCACTCGGCGACGGCCAGCGGCTCGGGATTTCCACCCGCGAGCCGTTCCAGGAAATTCCGCAACACCCGCGCAAGCGACCTGCCGTCTAGCAGCGCGTGGTGGAAGGTCCAGATGAACCGCCCATCGTCCGGCCAATACACCGCCCGCCACGGCACCTCGTGCGGTGCAAGCAGCGGGCGTGCGCGGTCCGCCTGCCGCCAGTTTTCCCATGAGGCCGGCAGAGGTTCATGCTGGTTCAAAAAACTCCGCAGAGTCACGAATTCCCTGCCCGCTGCATGTCCGTTAGCCGTCACGAACGCGACCCGCAGCGCCTCGGTGGCTGCGATGGTTTCCTCCCATGCCGCAGCCACGCGCCCGCGCACCCGCGCGCACGCGAAGAGGATTTCCACCTGCTCCACATGATGCCCGGCGTCGGGCTCAGCGAGCGAATCCCGCAACATCACCCGCTGCAAAGGTGCCAGAAGAGGCGATGGATCAGGATGGAGGCTCATTTCCAACGGCGAGCTTCAGAACAGTGCCGTCAGCTTGCCGACTTCCGTGTGGCTCATCAGCAGGAACACGTTTTCCCCCTCCTGCCAGCGCGCGGTCGCCCAGTTTCCGCATTGGGAAAAAGCGGGGCGCTCGATGTCGGGAAGCTCGCCGCTCACGTCCTCGCGGCGGAAAATCACCACGTGGACGACTCCGGCTTCGCGCTCGTCGAAGCAAATGAGCGAACCGCGTTTGCCGTCGATCACCAGCTCCCGGCAGCCGATTCCCTTCACGTTCTGAAGCCCGGGCGGCAGGCAGCAGAAGCAAGGCAATTTGCGCTCCTGCAAATTTTGAACCAGCAACCGGTGATCCTCGCGCTTCTCGTCCAGGTCAAACAAGGGCGATTCAAAGGTCCGGATGAAACCCGCCTGAACCGCTTCGATCGGGACGCTTGAGGTTTTCACCACCGCCGTCGGGCTGGCAGGGCGGGTGATGAAAAACGCCAGCGCGATACCCGCCGCAGCTGCTAACGGAATAGCCGCGCGCCGGAAAACCGAAATCCTAACATGATCGCGGCTTCCCGTCCGTTCCATCGCGGCGATCACCTCGTCGCGCAGCGCGGCGGGCGGCTGGATCGAGGCCAGCGTGCCGATCCAGGCCGCGTCGTTCAGGTCCTGCGCCTGCGGGAAATCCCCGCGCTCGCCGGCCAGACAGGCGAAAATATCCTCACGCAAATGACCTGGTAGATTCACCGAGCCCAGCGCGATTGCGAATTCCGCATCGAAGGCCCGCTCGCTCGCCAGCCACTCGCCCAGCTCGCGGTTCTCCAGTGCCAGCTTGAGCGCCTCCGCGAAATCAGGATCGCCCGCGTCCGCGCCGTCCGGCCGGAAGCTCCGCAGGACGAATCGTGCCTGTTCCTTATCCATGGCGGACTCCCTCCCGTTCCATTTGAAGAATGTTTCTCGGCGCGCTCGAAGGCTCGGCTTTCATCCGCTGCCTGAGCATTTCCTTGCCGCGTGAAAGCCGCGACATCACCGTGCCGATCGGGATATCCAAAATCTCGGCGATCTCCTTGTAGCTGTGCTGTTGCAGATAGAAAAGCGCCAGCGGCGCGCGGTAGAATTCATCCAGCGCGCCTAGCAGATCCATCGCCCGCTGCCCGTCCATCTGGCGCTCCGCGTCCTGTTCCGGGGCGACCAGCGCCTCCGCCTTTTCCTCGTCCAGCGGCTCGTCGGAAAATTTCGCCGCCCGCCTGCGCTGGTTGAGAAATTCCCGATGCAAGGTGGTGAAAAGCCACGTCTTCGCCTTCGAGCGGTCGCGCAGTTGGCTGTTCTTCGCGGCCCAGATGGAAAACGTCTCCTGCACCAAATCCGACGCCCGGTCCACGTCACGCGTCAGCGACATCCCGAAGCGGAACAACGCTTGGTAATGGGCATCGACTAACTCTGCGAACTCACTCATCGGCAGCCATGGGAGTGTTGGAAATCGATTTCTATTCCGAAAAATTCCCCCCCCCGAAGGACACCCGCGAGATCAGTTTTTGTCCGCCGCCTGCCACTCCACTTCCTTCGCGTCCTTCCACAGATCTTCCAAGCCGTAGTATTCGCGCAGCTCGTCGCTCATCACGTGGACCATCACGTCGATGTAATCGAGGACCACCCACTTGGTGTCGGCCTTGCCCTCGGTCATCGTCGGCTTGACGCCGTAAACCTCTTCCACCTTGCCGGCCACGTCGCGCAAAATCGCCCGCAACTGGGGCATCGACGAGCCCGAGCACACCACCATGTAGTCCGTCAGGTTCGAAACCCCGCGCATGTCCCACACGCGGATGTTTTCCGCCTTCACTTCATCGGCCGCCTTCGCGCAAGCCAGAGCCAGTTCTTCACCTTGTATCGCCATAAATTCCCCTCGGGGAGCGGCAAGCTAATCCAAGTCTCCCGCTCACACCAACCCAAAATTCCACCGCCCGAACGGCGGATTGGGCCGATGAGCCGGGTATTGACGCCCCGCGACCGGTTCTCCACGTTCCGCAGATGCACACAGCGCCAGTCGTCGGAATTATCATGGGTAGCACATCGGATTGGCCGACGATGGAGCACGCCGCCCGCACCTTGCGCGACTTCGGCGTGGCTTGGGAAGCCGAGGTCGTGAGCGCCCACCGGACGCCGGACAAGCTGGTTTCCTACGCGACGGAGGCGCGGGGCAGGGGACTGAAATGCATCATCGCCGGGGCTGGCGGCGCGGCGCATTTGCCTGGAATGACCGCTGCCATCACCGACATCCCGGTGCTCGGCGTGCCCGTGGAATCCAAGGCGCTGCAAGGCGTGGACTCGCTGCTTTCCATCGTCCAAATGCCCGCCGGCATCCCGACCGCCACCTTCGCCATCGGCAAGGCGGGCGCGACGAACGCCGCGCTTTTCGCCGTGGCCATGCTCGCTAACAACGACGCCGGACTCGCCGAAAAACTCGCCGATTTCCGCAAAAACCAGACCGCCGCCGTGAAATCGGCCGCGCTGCCTCCTCTCGATCCCATTGACTGATTTCATGTCTTCCTCCCTTCCCATTCACGCGCCGCATTGTGTCGTCGGCGTCATCGGTGGTGGCCAGCTCGGCCGCATGATCGCCCTCGCCGCCCGCCAGATGGGAGTGCGCACGGTCATCTGGACCGGCGGACTCGAGGCTCCCGCCGTCGAGTGCGCGGACGAGGTCATCGACAAACCGTTCGACGATTCGCTGGCACTCAAGGATTTCTGCAGCCGCGTCACGGTGGCGACCGTGGAGTTTGAAAACATTCCCCGCGAGACTCTGGAGACCGTCGCGAAATGCACCGGGCTGTATCCATCGCCATACGCCATCTGCATCTGCCAGAACCGCGAGCGGGAGAAAAATTTCCTGCGGGAAAACAACATCCCGCACACCTGGTTCGCCGTGATTTCCAGCGCCGCCGATCTCGCCGCCGCGATGAAGGAACTCAACGGTCCGGGCGTCCTCAAGACCGCGGATTTCGGCTACGACGGCAAGGGTCAGGTCAAACTGGAAGGCGACGAGGATCCGGAAAAAATCTGGGCCGCCTTCGAAGCCCCGCGCGCCGTGTTGGAAGCGTGGGTGCCATTTGAAAAGGAACTTTCCGTGATGGCCGCGCGCGGTGCGGACGGCGTCACCGTGACTTACGACCCGGCGGAAAACCGCCATCGCCACCACATCCTGGACGTCTCCATCGTCCCGGCCCGCGTCTCGCCCGCGGTGGCCTTGGAGGCGGCGGCCATCGCCCGCCGGGTGGCAGAGGCGCTGGATTATCGCGGCATTCTGGGAGTCGAATTTTTCCTGAAATCCGACGGCTCGCTGCTCGTCAACGAGATCGCCCCGCGCCCGCACAACTCCGGCCACCACACGCTCGACGCCTGTGTCACCTCGCAGTTCGCCCAACAGCTCCGCGCCGTCATCGGTTTACCGTTAGGTTCCACCCGCCTGCTCACGCCGGTGGTGATGCTCAATTTGCTAGGTGATATGTGGCAGGACGAAACCACGCCGCCCGACTGGCTGCCCCTGTTCGAGGACGGCGAGGCGCATCTCCACCTTTACGGCAAACGCCACGCCCGCGGCCGCAGGAAAATGGGCCACGCCAATTTCATCGGAGCGACCACCGAGTCCAACCTCGCCCGCGCCAAAGCGCTCAAAGCACTTTGGCTCGCCTGACCCAGGCGCGCCGGGCTTGACGCCGGGCGGTCATGCTTGAATCTGCACGCCTTGCCGCCTTCAACTGACATTTCATCGTTTCTCGGGGATTCCCGGTGGAAGGACCGCTTTGACGACGAGGTCCTCGCCGCCGCGAATTCGCTTGTTAGCAAGGTGAGGGACCTGCGGACCGAGGAAACCGCGCCGGGATCGGTGAGCCTGCTAGGCGTGGTATCCAAGGACGAGGCGGAGGTGAATCTCTGGCAGTCCGGCGGCGGCTGGGAGTTCGAAACCTTCTGCTCGTGCGACATCGGAAATTTCTGCCACCACGCGGCGGCGCTCCTCACCAAGGCAGCGAAGGAGCGCGATCCGTCCCGGCTGCAAGGCCGCGGCATCGCCGGAGCGGTCGCCGCCGCGCTGCCGAGCGCGCGAGAACTGATGCACGACCCGCCGCCGGATTTGCCGCGGCTGCGGATGGAAGCGCGCTTCGAGCTGCGGGTGAACCGCGAGCCGGTGGACAAGGCGACGCGGCTCTTGCTCCAATCGCTCGGCCAGCCGAACGTGGACTTCTGGGTTTCCGCCGAGGCGTCGGTGGTTTATGGTCCGCACCGCAGTTCGCTGCGCTCCAGCGCGCCGGAGTGGGTCAGCTCGATCACGCACGAAGGCCAGGCCGCGATCCTCCAGCACGACGCCGCCGCGGAAAACGCTGCCACCCAGCAGCTCCGCGACACCGGGCTTTCCTCGCTCCAATCGAACTCGGCGTGGAAATTCCTACTCAACCTGAAATCCCGCGAGACCAATCAGTCGAAAGGGCCGGACCGCTGGTTTCCCGATCCCGGCCGCGTCCCGACCGACGCGTTCTGGCACCAGTTCCGCGGGGAAATGGTCGCGAAGTTAGAAAGTCTCGGCTGGCTCGTCACCGTGTCGGACAACGTCGGCCACCGCGTCCACGAAGCCGATCCGGTGAATTGGCAGAGCTCGCTCGATCCCGGCGACGGCGGCTGGTTCAGCCTGTCGGTCGGCTTCGATGTCGGCGGGCAGCGTTATGACCTGCTGCCGATCCTCGCAGGTTTGCTAGAAAATGATTTCCTCGAGGAAACCCTCGACCGCCCGGACAACGGCCACATTTACGCGCCGCTGCCGGACGGCGACGCGTTGAAGCTCCCGATCGGCCGCGTGCGGAAAATCCTCAACCACCTGTCCGCGCTGATCGACCCGAAATTCCCCGACAGGGCGCGGCTCCACGCGCTCGACGCCGCCTCGCTCGCCGGTCTGGACGGACTCGGCATCGACACCCCGCCGCAACTCGCCGAGCTCGCGGCGAAGCTCAAGGACTTCTCCGGCATCGAGCCGGTGCCGACCGCGACCGGCCTGCAGGCGACCCTCCGCGACTATCAGCTCGCCGGTTTCCACTGGATGCAGTTCCTCGCCCGCCACGGGCTGCATGGGATTCTGGCCGATGACATGGGCCTCGGGAAAACCCTCCAGACGCTCGCCCACATCCTCACCGAGAAACAATCCGGCCATTCGCGCGGCTTGCCGACGCTGGTCATCGCGCCCACCTCCGTCGTCCCGAACTGGCGGGCGGAAGCGCTCAAGTTCACGCCGGACCTGCGCGTGCTCGTGCTCAACGGACCGGAGCGGAAGAAATACTTCCGCTCCATCCCGCACGCCGACGTCGTTCTAACGTCGTTCGCACTGCTCCAGCGCGACATCGACAAACTCGCGACCGTCCCCTTCCACATGATCGTCCTCGACGAGGCGCAGTACATCAAGAACCCGCGCTCGAAGATGGCGCAGGCGGCTTGCAAGCTGGATGCAAGGAACCGGCTCTGCCTATCAGGCACGCCGATCGAGAACCACCTCGGCGAGTTGTGGAGCCTGATGAATTTCCTCGTCCCCGGCTTCCTCGGCACCGAAGACGCGTTCAACAAACGCTTCCGCACGCCCATCGAAAAGGACGGCGACATGGAACGCAACGCGGTTTTGAAATCGCGAGTCGCGCCGCTGATCCTGCGCCGCACCAAGGACCAGGTCGCCAAGGAACTCCCGCCGAAAACCGAGCTCGTCCACCTCATCGAGCTCAACACCGGCCAGAAAGACCTCTACGAAACCGTGCGGGCCACCATGAACAAGCGCGTCCGCGAAGCCATCGCCGCGCGCGGCATCGAGCAGTCTCAGATCGTCTTCCTCGACGCGCTGCTCAAGCTCCGCCAGATCTGTTGCCACCCGAAGCTGCTGCCGGAAGATTACTCGAACGACGTGGTGGAATCCGCGAAGCTCGATTTCCTCACCGAGCTGCTCGCCGTGCTGATCGAGGAAGGCCGGCGTATCCTGTTATTCTCGCAGTTCACCACCATGCTCGCGCTGATCGAGGCGCATCTGGTGAAGGAGAAAATCCCGTATTTGAAACTCACCGGAGCCTCGAAAGACCGCGGCCAGCTGGTCGAGGATTTCCAGAACGGCAAAGCCCCGGTCTTCCTCATCTCGCTCAAGGCCGGCGGCACCGGCCTCAACCTGACCGCCGCCGACACCGTCATCCACTACGATCCGTGGTGGAACCCCGCCGCCGAGGCGCAGGCCACCGACCGCGCCTA
This sequence comes from Akkermansiaceae bacterium, assembly GCA_947462535.1. Taxonomy (GTDB): domain Bacteria; phylum Verrucomicrobiota; class Verrucomicrobiia; order Verrucomicrobiales; family Akkermansiaceae; genus Luteolibacter. Next base: position 22,714 of record CANHPN010000028.1, read on the forward strand.
CCGCATCGGCCAGAACAACCCGGTCTTCGTCCACAAGCTGCTCTGCCAGGACACCGTCGAGGAGCGCATCCACAAGCTCCAGCAGGAAAAAGGCAAACTTGCCGCCGGCATCCTGGCGGACGCGGACATCTCCCGCCGCCTCGACGCCGCGACCGTGCGGGCACTGTTGAATCCCTGATTTTTCGGACTGCGGGAACATGTTCCCGCTTTCCCACTGGCCGACATGTCGGAGCCATCCACACGGTGGTGGCTTGAATCACGGCAGGGCCGCCAGCGCGGTCTGGGCGAGTTTGCGGGCCTTGGGCTGGTTGAATTTGGCGTTAGAGGCGGCGGTGAAATCGGCTTTGGCCTCGGCGGCGCGGCCGAGCGCGAGCCTTGAAGCTCGTCTCCTCGCGTTCGCCGCGCAAGAGGATGCGCAAGAGGATTGCAATCCCGGGAAATCTGTCCTAATTCCGTCGCGCTAGACGCCTTCTGCTCATGATCCCGTTCCGAATCACCGCCCGGTTTGCTGCTGTCGCCGCCATGCTTTTGCTGGCGAGTTGTGCCAACCAGAAGCCGGCCGTCACCTACACCAAGGACGGCAAGCCGGTGAATCCTTATCCGGTCGGCACCTACGATCATTTCAAGGCCGAGCCCACCTATCCGAAAACCTACTCGGTCTGGAAAAGCAACGAGCTGCTCTCGCGCACGGATGCCGAGAACTCCTCCATCGTCATCAGTCTCGCCAAGCAGCGCGGCTTCCTCATGAACGGCGAGGAGGTGGTCATCGACTATCCGATTTGCTCCGGCATCCCAAGCCGCCCGACCCCTCCGGGCACTTTCTACATCCTCGAAAAGATCGTGGAAAAGCGATCTAACAAATATGGCAGGATTTACGACGCCGCAGGCGAGCTGGTCAACGGCGACGCCGATTCCACCCTCGACCCGATCCCCGAGGGAGGGAAATTCGAGGGTGCTTCGATGCGCTACTGGATGCGCCTGACCAACGATGGCGTCGGCCATCACATCGGTCCGGTCAGGCGCCGCCCCGCCTCCCACGCCTGCATCCGCGGCCCGAGTGCCACGATGCCAGTCGTCTATTCCAAGGTCAAAGAGGGCACCCGCGTCATCGTCGAGTAATCACGGATAGATTTCCATTCTCTCCCGCAAACAGGCCCGGACGCGATCGCATCCGGGCCTGTTGCTTTCAGATTATTCCTCCTCCTCCTCGATGAACTTGTCGTGGCCGGCCTTTTTCATCTCCTTGATCGCGGTGACGATCTTCACGACCTCGTCCATTTTACCGTTCAGGAAGGCTTCCTCCACCTCGCAAAAAGTCACGAAGAGCTTGCCGATCATTTTGCGGTATTCCAGCAGTGCCTTCACTTTTTCCGGACCCTCCGGCATCGCCTTGAACATTTCCGGAATCTCCGAGGCGCTCTTCAGCGCCGCCTGCTGGGCCTCGCGGGCCTGGGTGGCTCCCTTCACCGGATCGGTTTCCTTGCGGAAGCCTTTGAACGCGTCGTCCATGGCCTCCATCTGCTTGGCCAATGGCGAATCTTCTTTTTCCGCAGCACCTGCCGGCATCAGCATCAGACCTGCCGCACAGCTCAATAGAAACAGTTGTTTTTTCATGTGCCCTGAATACGAACGAAATCGGCCGATCTTTCCAACTCGAAATTTCACGTTTATTTTTCCCGGCTCTTCGGCATGGTGGTGCGCTTGAAATTGAATTCCAAATGTCGGCGGCGGATCATCTGCGGCGTTTGCGTGGCCGTGCCCGTCCTGCTCGGCTGGTTCGCACTGCCCTTCGCCGTTCCGCTGCCTGCCGGGTTGTTGGAAAATCCGGCTGCCTCGCCGGTGCTGTTGGACCGCCATGGCGCGCCGATCCTACACCTCACGCTGCCGAATTCGTCGCGAACCGCGCCGGTCGCGCTGGACGAAATTCCCGCCGATCTGATCGCCTGCACGCTCGCCGCGGAGGACAAGCGGTTTTACCAACACGGCGGGATCGACGCGCTCGCCACGCTGCGGGCGGGCCGTGATTTACTCGCCAAGCGGCGGGTGGTTTCCGGGGCATCCACCATCACCCAGCAGCTGGTGAAAATCTCCTCGCCGCCCGCGAAACGCGGTCCGTTCACCAAACTCTGCGAAGGGCTCGCCGCCCGCCGTCTGGAAATGACCTGGTCGAAAAACCAGATCCTCAGCGCCTATCTGAATCGCCTCGACTACGGAAACCTCCGCATCGGCATTGCCGAGGCCGCGCGGTTTTATTTCCAAAAACCTCTCGCCGATCTCTCGCTCGCGGAGTGCGCCCTGCTCGCCGGACTTCCCCAATCCCCGTCGCGCCTCAATCCCGTCCGCCACCCCCAACGCGCGACCGTCCGTCGTAACACCGTCCTCTCGCGCCTCGCCGTCATTGGAAATCACGACCCCGCCCGTATCGCCGCCGCCCTCGCCGAGCCGCTCACGCTCCGCCCGCTCGCCGAATCCCAGCCCGCCCCGTGGCTCGCCCGCCAAGCTGAAATTTCAAATTTCAAATCCCGGATCAAGACCACCCTCGACCTCCCGCTCCAGCGCGACCTCGAAGCCATCGTCCGCGAGGAAACCTCCCGGCTCCGCGACGCGAACCTCCGCCACGCCGCCGTCGTTGTCATTCACAACCCGACCGGCGAAATCCTCGCCCTCGTCTCCTCGGCCGATTGGGCCGACCCGCGCGGCGGCCAGCTCAACGGCGCGCTCGCCCCGCGCTCGCCCGGCTCGACGCTCAAGCCCTTCACTTACCTGCTCGCCATCGAGCGCGACCACCGCATTCCCGCCTCCATCCTCGCCGACATCCCCAGCCCGTTCCGCACCCCGCAAGGCCTCGATCTGCCGGAAAACTACGACCGCAACTACCGCGGCCCGGTCACTCTCCGCGCCGCGCTCGCCTGCTCGCTCAACGTCCCCGCCCTCCGCGAGCTCAACTCCCTCGGCGGCCCGAAGCCGCTTCAGCAGCTTTTGGAAAACCTCGGCATCACCACCCTCGGCAGCGATTCCTCTGTCCACGGCCTCGGACTCACGCTCGGAAACGCCCCCGTCCGCCTGCTAGAGCTCGCCAACGCCTACGCCACCCTCGCCCGCCAAGGCCGCTACTTCCCGCCCGTTCTCTTCCCTTCAAAGTTCAATGTCGGGCGTTCGGTGTTCGATGTTCGCAGCGCCTATCTCATCGCCGACATCCTCGCCGACTCCGCCGCCCGCGCCCCGTCTTTCCAGCCCGGCGGCCCGCTCGACCTTCCTTTCAAGTGCGCCGTGAAAACCGGGACCTCCTCCGATTTTCACGACAACTGGTGCCTCGGCTTCACCCCGGAATTCACCGTGGGCGTCTGGGCGGGAAATTTCGAGCAACAGCCGATGAAAGGCCTCTCCGGGATCGCCGGAGCCGGGCCCGTTTTTCACCGTGCCATGCTCCGCCTCCACCGCGATACCAAACCCACCTGGTTTGCCCGCCCCGCCGGACTCGTGGAAATCACCATCGACCCGCGCACCGGGAAACTCGTCCCTGCCGACGCTGAAAACGCCCGCCGCGATCTCGCCCCGGCCGGCCAGGTTCCGCCCGCCGCCACCCCCGCCGACTACGACGCCGGCGGCCACGCGCTGCTCGATTCCAGCTACGCCGATTGGTTCGCCAGCCGCCACAATTTCCGTCACAACGAGCTCGCCCTCAACGCCGCCCGCGCCCCGGAAAAACTCCGCATCATCAGCCCGGCCGACAACGCCACCTTCCTCCTCGACCCGGAAATCCCCTCCGGTTCCGACAAACTCCGCCCCGTCACCAACCTCCCCGGCACCGCCCGTTGGCAATCCGCCACCCTTCGCATCGAGCCCGCCAGCCCCGAGCCGATCATCCATCTCATCCCCGGCACTCACACCCTCACCGCCACCGATCCCGCCACCGGCGTCGTCCACCACCTGACGCTGCAGGTGAAGTCGCTTTAAAAAAACAATGTGTTCCAGCTGTCTCAGCCGGATGATTCCCCCGGCTGATACAGTTTGAACCCATTCCGGGGCATATTTATTTCCGACAACTTTGGAATCGCGCGGCGTTTTCATCTCTGAAAGGCTAGCGCCAGACGCAAAATCAAACTCTTCATGAATATCCATCATCCAGCTCTCAATTCCCGCCGCCGCTCGGGTTTCACCCTGCTTGAAATGGTCATCGTGCTTGGCATCATCGCCATGATCCTCGGTGGCGCGATTTTCTCCATGAACAAGATCGGCAATTCGGCGAAACTCAGCCAAGTCGAGTCCGATTTCAAAAGCTGTGAAAGCGCCCTGGCAATGTACAAATTAAACGCCGGATCCTATCCTACCACGCAACAAGGCCTCAAGTCTCTGGTGGAAAAGCCCTCCAGCACGCCAGTCCCGCGCCGCTGGATCCAGATAATGAAGAAGGTTCCGCTTGATCCATGGGGTATGGAGTATGGCTACCGCTTCCCCGGCAAGAAGCAGCCTAGCGAATTCGAAATGTTCAGCAAAGGCCCGGACGGTCAGGAAGGCACCCCCGATGATCTCAGCAGCCAGGACGACTAAGCCACGACGGGGCTTCACGCTCTTGGAGATCGTCGTTGTCCTTGCGATCGCAGGCATCGTCATGGCCGGCGCGGTCGGGCTGATGATTTTCTCGTCCGACGAGCAGGATTTGCGCAACACCTCCGGCGAAATCGAGCTGATGGCCAAGCGCGCCCGCACCATCGCGATTCTCCACCAGACGCCCTACGCCCTTGAATTCCGCGAAGGTGTCGTCCGGCTCCTGCCGCTGGCCCAGGCGGGATTGAGCGAAAAGAAAATGTCCCGCCGCCGCAACGAGCCCGAACCGGAAGCCGGAAACATTGACGAAAACCGCCGGCTTAAGCTCCAAGGCGGGATGGAGATCCTCATCCGCCGCTGGAACTCCGACGCATGGCTGACAACCGCCAAAAAGAACGTCCACGTCTGGCGCTTCGACCCCGACGGACTTTGCGAGCCGATTTCCGTCCGCCTCGTCCTCGATAAAAGCTGGTCGGAAGATATCTATCACCCGCTCACCGCCACCATCCGCGACAGCCAACTCGAAGCCCGATGACCCGCTCCCTCCATTCCGGCAAACGCGGATTTCTTCTCCTTGAGATGATTCTGGCGCTGGCGGTATTTGGCATCGCCACCACCGGATTCGCCGTCGCGCTGCACCGGATGGCCGCAGTCGCCGGACTCGCCCAGAGCGAGCTCCGGATCACCCGCATTCTGGAAAGCGCGCTCGACGAGACACTTTCACTGCCGGTGCTTGAAGAAGGAACTGTCAACACCAGTGTCGGCGATACCGGCATCGAGCTCGACACCACCGTCAAGCTCATCGAGGACCTCCAAAACGAGGACGGCCAGCCGCTTCAGGAAATGTATCTCGTCACCGTCGAAGCCAAGTGGTTTGCCAACGGCCAATGGCAAAACCGCAGCGTCGATACCTGGCGCTACGGCCGCATGTACCAGCCATGATCACCACCTCCGTCAGTCCCCGCCGCCGCGGCTTCACGCTGCTCGAGCTCGTCATCGCGATGGGCTTGCTGGCGATCCTCGTCGGCATGGTTTTCACCACCGCCCGCACCTCGCTGGCACTGGGAAATACCATCGTGGAGACCCAGAACGAGGAAATGCTCCACCAAGCGTTTTTCGAGCTGCTCAACCGGCGTTTCACCTCCCTCCCCGGAAACACCCGCCTCGACCTCAAAGTGCAGGATTCCGGCTCCCACTACATTTCCGACCTCACGCTCCAAAACGTCCCGCTCAGTTTCAGCTGGGGCGGCCAGACCCGCGTCGCCAAAGCCGTCCAGCTCAGCACCGTGAAACGCCGCAGCGGCTACCTCGACATCGTCCTGAAATACTACGAAAACGAAATTCTCCCTGATTCCGCGTCCAGCTTCAAAAGCACCGCCGGCAATGAAAAGCCGTTCGCGGAAATCGTCCTTCTCAGCGATGTGGCCTACTTCGAATGGCGCGTCCTCGACAGCCGTTCGATGGAGTGGCAATTCGACTGGGAAGTGCAGGGCCGCCTGCCGCTGCAAATCGAGCTCACCCTCGCCATCGGTGCCAAGGGCGAGGAAATCCGCCAGGTTTTCTGGGTCCCGCCGAAGCAAAACCCGGAAGTCGTGATGCGCCAGATGCAGCAAGGCGGCGGCGCTCCCGGCGGCGGAGACTCCCCGAACGGACAAGTTCCGCCCATCGAGATCGCTCCCCCAGGTGAAATTCCCGGCGGCGGCGTGCAAGCTCCTGATATCCAGATTCCTCGGTAATGATTTCCCCACCCGTCAGCACCCGCAGACCTCGCGGCGCAGCGCTCATGGCGGTGCTCTGGCTGATTGCGATTCTCTCGATGGCCTGCATGGCCACGTTGCGGGTGATTTCCTTCGACATGGAACTCGCCTCCGCCAAGGTCCACGGCTCGCGCGCCCGCCAGGTCGCGGAAATGGGCATCGCCATCGGCTCCAATCCCGTCGTCAAACGCTCTGATCCGCTCCTCCGCTACGACAATGGCGAAACCGGCGAGAGCTTCGAAGTCAAAGTCACCTCCGAAGGCGGCCGCTTCAACATCAACGCCCTCATCCTCCAGGACGACAAGGCCCTGCTCAAATCGATGTTCATCGACTGGGGCATCGAGCTCGACGCTGCCCAGGAAATCGCCGACGCACTCACCGACTGGGTGGACGCCAATGACGACGAGCAACTCAACGGCGCGGAAAAAAAATACTACGAGGGCGAGGGTCGCATCAACCAGCCGTTCAACCGGCCGTTTTACGACGTCGATGAAGTCAGCCTTGTCCGCGGCATGGACCTCGTCGAAGCCGTCCGCCCCGACTGGCGGAACTGGTTCACCATCTGGAGCAGCGGTCCGCTCGACCTCAACGAAGCGCCCGCCGAGTTGATCGCCGCCGCCGCGGAAATCTCGGCGGATCAAGCCGACATCATCCCTGAAACCGTCTGTGGTCCCGACGGCCTGCGCGACACACTCGACGATGTTCCCTTCCAAAATGCCGCCGCTGCGCTTGATCTTTTGGGAATAGATATAAATGGTCGCCCAGGCATTGCCAAACGCTTCACTGTGAACGACACCACCACCCGCATCGAAAGCATCGGCTACGCGCAAGGCGCCAAACGCAAGATCACCGCCATTGTCCGCAACCGCACCGGGAAACCGGCCCTCCTCGAACGCACTGAAGAAATCATCCCGTGAGCAAACCTACTGACAACGTGCTTCTCGTCCCCGGCGAATCCGGTTGGGAAATCTGGACTGGCCAATCCACCGACGCGGCCTTCACTCTCCACACCGCCACTTCCGTCGAGCGCGCCGCCGATCTCACCGACCTCCCCGGCGGCGATCTCCTGCTGCTTTTCCCGGTGAAATCCATCACCGCCATCCCGATGCGCGTCTCCAGCGATGACGACGCGCTTTTCCCCGACCTCGCCGCGCTCCACGCCGAGCGCCTCGGCCTCCGCCCGGACCCGATGGCCGGCCAGCTCACCGACCTGTTCGTCATCGCCCGCGAAGCGGAAAACACCGCCCTCGTCTCCATCCAGTTGCGCGCTCCTGGCGAAGGCGAACTGCCGCCCCGCGGACCGAAAAGCTTCGACATTTCCGCCCGCGCCTACCCGCTCACCGGCGACGCGCTCGCCGTCTGGAAAGAATTCGGCCGCTGGGTTTTCGCCCTCTCGCACCAGGGAAATCTCGTTTATTGCCAGGCCACTTCCGGGACTTCCGTCCATCCCGACGAGGCCCTCGCCCGGGAAATCCGCCTCGCGCTCATCCAGCTTTCCATGCAGGGACTCGAGATCGAGCCCGCCCGCGTCGCCCTTTGGACGAGCGCGGAAAATCCCAACGCCGCCGCCCTCGCCGCCACCTTCGAGGCACCGGTCGAAATTTCAACTCGCCCGGCACCCGCCTTGCCGATTCCGCTCAGCAAGCTCCTTCCGGCCGACGTCCGCGCCGCCCGCCGCGAGGCCAAGCGCCGCCAGACCATCATCCTCGGAGCCGCCGCCGTCGCCCTGATCTACCTCGGCATCATCGGTTGGTTCGCCTTCGGCTTGTGGAAGGACAACTCGGAAACACAAAACCTCCTCCGACAGGCCGCCGAAGCCGCCCCCGAGGGCGAGGCCTACGCCGTCCACGTCGCGAAGTGGGACGAGCTCGCCAATGTCATCGACCTGGCGAACGCCCCGGTCGATATCCTCAAACGCATCGCCGACTGCATCCCGCCAAACAGCGCCCTCCGCCTGAAAACCGCCGATATCAGCGCCACGGAAATCAAACTCATCGGCGAGGCACCGCAGCTCCAGGCGGTCAACGCCTTCAGCCTCAACCTCGGCAAAAACGCCGACCTCACCCAATTCAAGTGGCAGACCCCCGAGCCCAACCAGTCCACCCGCGGCTGGGAGTTCGTTTACAGCGCCGAGGTTCCCACCGCGAATTGATTTCACTGACAAAATCCCGCCGCCCCGGCATTATTCGCTCAACAGCCCGTCCAGTTCTCTCTTCCTCTCCATGTCCGCCCGCGAAAAAAAACTGATCATCTTCTTCGCCATCGCGGGATTTGCGATTCTCAATCTGCTCGTTTTCAACTTCGCCACCACCCAGCGCCAAGCCGTCAATACCCGGCGTGAACAAGCCCGGCAGAAGCTCGCCACCGCCGAAATGTTCCGTGAAAGCAGCGCCCAAGTGACCGACCAAATGGCTTGGCTTGCCGAGCACGAACCGCAGCCCGCCGCAAACCAGGACGTCCAGACCAAGCTCCAGCAGCTCGCCGAGCGCGAGGCCAAAGCCACCGGCCTCACCATCAAAACCCAAAAGCCCCTTCCCACCGATTCCACCGAGGGCCGCCACTACCACCGCGCGAAAATCCAGATCACCGTCTCCGGCAGCGAGCAGGCACTCTATCAATGGTTCGACAAGCTCAACATGCCCGACCAGCTTCGCATCGCCTCGCAAATCCGGCTGACCCCCAACCAGCAGGACGACACCCAGATCGACTGCACCGCCACCATCGAGCAATGGTTCGTCCCAGCCACCACTTAACCCGCGCGCACTTTGAACCTTCCGCTTTTCAATCCTGTCCTCCTGCTCCTCGCCCTCACCGGCGCGGCGGTGGCGGATTCGCCCAAAAAGGCACCCATCAGCCGCTATAACAGCCTGTGGACCAATTCCCCTTTCACCTCCAAACCGCCGCCACCCGAGGCCGCTCCCGAGAGCAATCCGCTCGGTGACTACGCGCTCATCGGCGTTTCCCCCATCAGCGGCAGCAACCGCTACCGCGTGACACTCATCAACAAGAAAAAGCCCGACGAGCGCCTCACCGTCGATTCCGACAAAACCGTCGGCGGCTTCAAAATCCTGAGCGTCACCCGCAAGCCCGGCGACCCGCTCGGCACCGTCGTCAGCATGTCCTCCGGCTCGATGACCGGCACCGTCAGCTTCGACGAGAAACTGCTCACGATCACCGCCAAAGCTCCGCCGCAAGGCGCGCCCCCGGTGCCCGGCCAGCCTCCCCAAGCCATTCCCGCTGGCCAGGTCCAACCGCCACAACGCCAACCGCGCCCTCGCGTCGTTCCGCCGCCCGCTCCCCAAGCCGGTGCGCAGGTGCAACCCCCCCCAGCCCCCCCCCCCCCCCCCCCCCC
>CANHPN010000029.1 GCA_947462535.1 Akkermansiaceae bacterium
CGGGTCGAACGACGGCCGCTCCTTCGCCGCGAAAACCTTGGCAACCGCCTCGGGATTAAACGCATCCGCCGCCAACCCATAAACGGTTTCGGTGGGAAGGGCGACGACTTCACCGGCCCGCAGCAAAGCGCAGGCTTCGGTGACGGCGTCCTTCATTTCGTCATCGGCAACTTGGAGCATTCGAGTCTCAAACATGCGCGGGTTTTGGCAGAGCATCACGCGTATGGCCAATCTTGATTTCCTGAAATGATGTGTCCCATGGTTTTTACGGTTTATTCCCGCGCCTCCGTCGAACTAAGGTGGCGCATGAACGAATCGCAGACCCCGCCGAAGAACATTGTTCTGATCGGCTTCATGGGCAGTGGGAAATCGACGGTGGGGCGCGAGCTGCATCACCGGCTCGGCTATCCGCTGGTGGACATGGATCACGTGATCGAGCAGCGGGCGCGGAAGCCGATCACCGCGATTTTCGCGGACGAGGGCGAGGATGCGTTCCGCGATATGGAGACGGCTTTACTGGAGGAACTCAATGATCCTGCCTCGACGCGTCGGATCATTTCGACGGGTGGCGGCGTGATCGGGCGCGAGCGGAACCGGGCTTTGTTGCGTCATTTGGGCTACGTCGTGTGGCTGCATGCGCCGCTGGCGGTGATCCTCGACCGGACTGCTAGAAACCACGATCGACCGCTGCTCCACACGGATGATCCGGTGGCGCGGGTGGAGGCGCTAATGAATGTTAGATTACCGCTCTACGCGGAGGCCGCCCATTTGCAGGTAGATACCGCCGGTCTGGATGCAGGCGAGCTGGCGACCGGGATCCTCGAAAGCGCACGTTATTTTTTCACCTGCCACCTGTGAGCAAAATGGTGGAGCAAATCAAAGCGTGGGCGGCGGAACTGGGCTTCGATGATTGCCGGGTCGCGCGGGCCAAGGAAGCGAGCCATGCAGATCTGTTTCGCGATTGGATCGGAGAGGGGAAGCACGGTGAGATGGCATGGCTGGAGCGCACGCCGGAGCGGCGTTGCGATCCGCGCGAGGTTTTGCCGGGCTGCAAGTCGATCGTCTGCCTCGCGCTTAACTACTACCCGGGCAGCACTCCGTTTCCAGTGGGACACGAGGGCGGCTACCGGATCGCGCGATATGCCTGGAACGAGGACTACCACGATCTAATCGAAAGTCGGCTGCGGGAGTTTGATGGGAAATTACAAACCCTCGGCGGCACCCAACGCTTCTATGTGGACACCGGTCCCGTACTCGAGCGCGACTTCGCCAGCGACGCAGGCCTCGGCTGGAATGGCAAATCCACCGTGCAAATTCACCGTAAGCTCGGTGCCTGGTTTTTCCTCGCCGAACTACTGACCACTCTCGATCTAACTTCCGACACACCCTTTGGCGACCACTGCGGGAAATGCACGGCCTGCATCTCCGCCTGTCCCACCCAGGCCATCACAGCCCCGAGAAGGGTGGACGCGCGGCGCTGTGTTTCCTACCTAACCATCGAACACAAAGGACCAATCCCCGAGGAGTTTCGCGTCGCGATGGGCGACCGGATCTACGGCTGCGACGATTGTCTCGACGCCTGCCCGTGGAACCGTTTCGCCGTGGAGTCGAGGGAAATGACCTTCCACGCGCGGGCGACGGTTTTTGAAAAACGCCTGCGGGATTTCCTCGATCTCGACGACGACGGCTTTCGCACACTGTTCGCCAAGTCGCCGATCAAGCGCATCAAGCGCCCTCGATTTCTCAGAAACGTTTGTGTGGCGTTAGGAAATACCGGCACACGTGAAGACCTGCCCGCCCTTGCGCGCGCCGCCACGGATCCCGACCCGCTGATTTCCGAACACGCCCGATGGGCGGTCGGGAGAATCAGCGACCGACTCCCTGGCACCTGATATCCACGTTGCCGATGGAAGCGACGCTTCCATCGCGCGCGTAGCTGGAGCGCCTCGCTTCACACCGTGGTCCGGGCATCTCCCCCGCTCAACCCAATGAATTCCTTCCTCGCATTCTCATCATTGATCCCCACCCGGTCACCCGGGATGGCGTCGTAGCGGTCCTCATCCAGGCACTTGCGGGCATGATCATCACGCGGGCGGGCACATATCCCGACGCCATTCCCACCTCGAAAACCTGCTCGTCCACCTGTGGTGGCCGATTTCCAGTTGTAGGCCGAGACCGCGCTTCATTTTCTCAAATTCCTTGGAAACGCCCATCCAGGAACCCGCCGCCTGATCCTAACAAAACCAATCCATGCATCCATTGAGAGCGCCTGTTTCAAAACGGCTCGTCGTCGCTCCACGCGTCGGCTGCGTTTCCCACCTGCCATTCTTCCACCAACTCCGCCGGAAAATCCTCCAGGAACCTCGATGGCCGGCAGATGACGTCGCCGGTGTAGGACTTGGGGTTCATCATCGGGAAGGTTAGATAAAGGTCGTCCTTCGCCCTCGTCAGCGCCACATAGAACAAGCGCCGCTCCTCCTCCAGCATCGGCTCGTCCTCGGTTTCGAGGATGCGACCGTTAGGAAAATGGCCGTCCACCAGCCAGATCAGGAACACGACCTTCCACTCGAGCCCTTTGGCCTGATGGATCGAGGAGAGCGTGACTTTCTCGTCGTCGCGCTCGCTCTTGTCGCCGGTCGGCTCGCCGTCCACCGAGCTCATCAACGAGAGCTGGGCGAGGAAATCGAGGATGTCGTCGAAGCTGCCGCCATACTGCGAGAGCTGCTCGATGTCGCTGCGGCGGTTCTCGAAGTTCTCGAAGCTCGCCTTGAGATACTCGTCATAAACGCCCTCGAGGATGCTGAAAATCATCTCTGACGGGCGCGCGAATTCTCCGCCCGGCGTGAGCTCGTCCAGGACACAACAGAGTTGCTCCCAGTGCTTCACCGCCTTCTTCGGCACCTTGAATTTCAGAAACAGCTCCGACCACTTCGGTGGCAGCTCTTCCTTGCCGGCCCAACCGCTCTTCAGCCAGGAATCCCACAGCTTCTGCGCCGCGACCGGCCCGCAGCCGGGCAGCAGGTTGACCATCCGCAGGAAGCTCACCTCGTCGCGGCGATTCACCACGAAGCGCATGAACGCGGCGATGTCCTTGATGTGCGCCTGCTCGAAAAACCGCAGCCCGCTGGTGATCCCGAACGGAATCCCGCGCACCGTCAGCTCCATCTGGATTTCCAGGCTCTGGAAATGCGCCCGATAGAGCACCGCCATCTGCTCCAGCGGAATCCCCTCGTCGCGCAGCTCCAGCATCCGCTGCGCCACGAACGCCGCCTGCGCCCGCGGATCTTCCAGCGCGACGAGCGCCGGTTTCGCCCCGGCGGGTTCCCGCGACGAGCGCAGGTCTTTTTCAAATCGCCCGGAGTTCACGCGAATCGCCGCGTTGGATAGATCGAGGATCTCCGGAACGCTGCGGTAGTTCGTCTCGATGGTGAAAACCTTGGAACCCGGATAGCGCACCGGAAACCCGAGGATGTGCTCCATGTCCGCGCCGCGCCAAGAGTAGATCGACTGCGCGTCGTCGCCCACCGCCATCAGGCTGCTTTTTTCACCGACGAGCAGGTCGATCATCCGCCCCTGCACCGAGTTGGTGTCCTGATACTCGTCCACCAGGATGTGTCTGAATTTCTGTTGATAGAGTTCCAGCACGTCGGGCCGTTCCTCGAACAGGCGCACGGTCATCACCAGCAGGTCGTCGAAATCCATCGAGTTCGTCTCCTGTTTCTTCGCGATGTAGCCGGTGCGGACGAGCTCGATTTTTTCCGTCCAGTCGCAGAAATGGTCGTATCTGGCAGCGATGACCTCCTCCAGCGTCGCGCCGGTATTTTCGATGAGGCTGAACATCGAGGCCAGCACGTCGGCCTTCGGAAACCGGCGCTGCTTGGTGTCGATGTCACACTTCGCGATCACCGAGGAGAGCAGCGACTTCTGATCGTCGCGGTCGAGGATTGAAAACGAGCGGGTGAACCCGAGGTCCTCCGCATGCCGCCGCAGGATCCGGCTGCCGACGGAGTGGAAGGTGCCGGCCCACAAGTCCGACGTGTCGTGCGGCACCAGCTCGCGCACGCGCTCGATCATTTCCCGCGCCGCCTTGTTGGTGAAAGTGAGCAGCAGGACTTGTTTCGACTCGATCCCGTGATCTAGCAGCCAAGCGACCCGATAGGTCAGCGTGCGGGTTTTGCCGGAACCGGCGCCGGCGATGACCAGCGCTTTCCCCGGCGGAGAGGACACGGCCTCGTATTGCTCCGCGTTCAGCGCCGCCACGTAATCGATGCCGGATGCCGCGACCGTTTGCGGGCGATGAAGGGTGTATTGACGAGCCATGCGCGCCGCCACCCTGACAGCGGATTCACCTGCGGGCAACCGGTTTGACTTTTTCAGATATCCCCTCGCCCGCCCGAAAAATCTCCACCTTGGGAAGTCTCCGGATTTCCATTGCTCCGGCCCACGCGATCCACACACTCGGCCTCATGAACGAACCGCCGGAAAAACCCACCGGGCCAAGACAAGCGTCCTTGTGCCCCTGCAAAAGTCGCGAAACCTATGGCGCCTGCTGCGAGCCATTCCACCTCGGCCTCACGAAACCCGAGACCGCCGTGCAACTGATGCGCTCCCGCTACAGCGCCTACTTTTTCCGGCTCGTCGATTACCTCGTCACCACCACCCACCCGGACAGCCGGGACCGCGACTTGAAAGACCGCTTGGAAGAGACGATCCACGAAGCGAACTGGCGCTTCCTCACCATCCTCGGATCCTCCAAGGGCGGAGCCGCAGACAAGGTCGGAAAAGTCGAATTCCGCGCCGAATACTTCGAGGACGGCCAAGCCCGCGAACTCCACGAGCGCTCGCGCTTCAAACGCTACCAAGGCGCCTGGAAATACCTCGACGCCAAAGGGTGAACCGCAGAGCCGCGGAGGTCCCCAAGGGACGCAAAGCCGCGACGATGGGTTCTTGAGTCGGGACGGCCGGTCTGGACTGCTCCGACAGGTCGGAGCTTTTCACTGGCCGACATGTCGGCCAACCAGCAGGATTCGTTGGAGGTGGGATCGGTGTAGGGTTTTACGGAAACTTCGAGAATTCCAAACACGGCGCGCTCGCCGATATTGTTGTAGAAAAGCACTTGATCGCCGGGTTGCATCCGACCGATGTTTCGTGCCGCTTCTGTGTTGCGGATTCCTTGCAGGCGGAAGAGGTTGCGCATGAGGCAATCGTCCCAGGTGCGGTTCTGGTAGGGGCTGCGAATCAGCCAGTAGTTTATCGCAAGTTCAGGCATTTGCTTTTATTTCAAAGGCGTTTTACGGATTCATACAAATGGCAGAGGTGGCCGGTGGAAAGATCGAGAATCGGCTCATACATGAAGGAGTTCAGGTGAATGTTGGAGCTCACGGTGACGCTCACGGATTCC
This sequence comes from Akkermansiaceae bacterium, assembly GCA_947462535.1. Lineage (GTDB taxonomy): Bacteria > Verrucomicrobiota > Verrucomicrobiia > Verrucomicrobiales > Akkermansiaceae > Luteolibacter. The sequence continues at coordinate 5,402 of CANHPN010000029.1, forward strand.
AGTATCTCAACTGTCGCAGCTGATGGGCTATGCCGTTTGAACTCCCCCACGAGATTCCCGAATTTTTTCCCTTCAAACCAATAGTCCGGATTATTCTTCAATATCCGTAACTGCTCTGTGATGAAGATCTCTGCTCTTACTCGGATGGCGATTGAGAGCACGATTTTGTTTTGAAGCTCAAGTTCGTTGTGCGCGTTTTGTGCGCAGATGGCATCTGCTTGTGAAAACAACAGGTCGGAGACGATTCTTGAGTCGGATGTATCGTGCGATTTTTCGAACAAGCGGTTGAATACCTCGAAGTATTCACCCACGGAAATATTCGCAGTTTTCTCCTTCCAATGAAGCAAGGCACTAAGATTCCGGAAATCGTCAGATTCTTCTCCGGCGGTGTATTCGATTAAGTTTCGGGTGAACGGGATGGTCGCAAGGAGGATTGCGTCGGAGGTGGTGACGTTTGGCTTCCATACCTTTATGAAAACGTTGGAAAAACCTTCAAACTTTTCTAATTTAATATTTCCATCCGTTTCTCGTATCGCCGCGAGACATCGAGTCCGATGAACAAATTTAGTGAGTGTGCGAAAAAGATCGAAGTTGTGGGTGAGGATGACCTGGTAGAAGTGATCCACCTTGGTGAGATCCTCCAGGTATTGGACGATGGCGTGCTTGTTTTTGTAATCGAACGAGTCTGCGGGATCGTCACAAATGAAGAGGGTTTCCCTGCCAGACTGCCTGCGGGATTCGACCTCGAAGATAAAGCTGAGAAGGTGCATGGCACGGCGCTCGCCTTGGCTCAAGGTCTTCACCTCGGATTTTTGCCATGCGATGGCAGACTGTCCTTGTTCCTCGAAGACGAAGAGAAGGCGGGCGGGCTCTTTGCCCAGAGCCGCATCCTTCGGGTTGGCAATTCGTAGTTTGAACGGCATATCCAGAAAACGGCGATTGAAGCGTGAGACAGCCTCTTCCCATGCTGGAACAGCTTCCGCAGCTTCCTTTTCAATCACTTGAATCTCTGCCGAAATTTGTGCATATTCATCCCGATATGCCGCAGCATCTGGAGCCTCATGCAGATAGTATGCCCAGAGCATTTGCTGGAATTGCTTCTCAGTTTCAGTGCGGGTCTGACCGTCGAAAGATGGATCAAGCAACGCCGCATCGCGGTATCAAAAGGGTCGCCGGTCCGTGAGGGCCGGCGGCCTTTCTCGTGTAAGGGTGAAGGCTGGAAAGGGGGGCGCTGGAAAGCGCAAAATTGAGCATGTTGGGGCGCGAGACTAATTTTCCGGCGGCGCTTCTGTGGCCGGGACATAAACCAAGCCGCCACCGTTGATGCAGTAGCGCTGGTCGGTAGGAGTGCCGTAGCCCTCGCCCTTGAAGACGTGGCCGAGATGGCCGTCGCATTTGGCGCAGGTCACTTCGGTGCGGACCCGGCCCATGGATTTGTCTTCCTTGAGCACAACGTTTTCGGCCTTGGCCGGATCGTAGAAGGACGGCCAGCCGCAGCCGGAGTCAAACTTGTGGTCGGAGGAAAACAGCAAGGCGTTGCAGCCCGCGCAGTGGTAGCTGCCTTTGCCCTGGTACTTAAACTCCTTGTAAACCTCGCCGTTAGGACGCTCGGTGCCGGACTCGCGCAGGATGTGATATTGCTCGGGAGTGAGGAGCTTCTTCCACTCGGCATCGGTCTTGACGACTTGGGCGGCAGGCTCGGCGGGGACTTCGGGGCGGGTTTCCATAACATTTTTCTTTTTGTCCTCAGCGGAACAAGCGCCGAGGGCCGCTGCGAAAATCAGGGTGGAGAAGGAGCGGACGGTCATCATGGTTGGGATGGAGTTAGCTGCATGCCAGAGTATTCCACCTTCGTTCTATTCCATCCTTTCGCAACCGGCGGATCAGGCGAACTGCTCGAGCAGCACGGCCTTGGTGTAGTCGCGGTTCAGACGGGCGATGTGATCGACGCTGATTTCCTTCGGGCAGGCGGCCTCGCACTCGTATTGGTTGGTGCAGTTGCCGAAGCCCTCGGCGTCCATCTGGCGGACCATCGCGAGCACGCGCTTCTGGCGCTCCGGCTGGCCCTGCGGGAGATGGCCGAGGTGGGAGACCTTCGCCGCCACGAACAACATCGCGGACGCGTTCTTGCAGGAAGCCACGCAGGCACCGCAACCGATGCAGGCGGCCGCGTCGAAGGCGGTGTCGGCATCGCTTTTTGAAATCGGCAGCGTGTTGGCATCCACGCTCGAACCGGTGCGGACGTCGATGTAACCGCCGGCGGCGACGATCCGGTCGAAGGCCGAGCGATCCACGATCAGGTCGCGGACGATCGGGAAAGGATTGGCGCGGAACGGCTCGATCCAGATGGTGTCGCCGTCGGAAAATTTCCGCATGTGGACCTGGCAGGTCGCGGTCGCGCGCTCCTTGCTGTGGGGAATCCCGTTGATGGTTAGAGAGCAGGAACCGCAGATGCCTTCGCGGCAATCGTGGTCGAAATGGATCGGCTCCTGGCCCTTGGTGATGAGGCGCTCGTTGACGATGTCGAGCATTTCAAGGAACGACGCCTCGGTCGGAATCTCCTTCGCCTCGTAAGTTTCGATCTTACCTTGGGCCTTGGGCCCGGACTGCCGCCATACTTTGAGTGTCAGATTCATGGGAAATTCGATGCGATTGTGTGAGTGACGCTGGACCGCGCGCGCGGAGCCTCGCGCCGCCCGGAGAATAATTGGGAATACGTGGCGGGCTAGGAGAAAAATCAAGATTTGTGGGCGGGGCCAGGGACGTAGGAACTGCGGGTTAGCAGTTTTTCAGACCGCCTCCCATAAATGAGGTTGAGCATCCTGCAAAGAGCCCCCACTTTGGCGGCGGCCGAATCGGCCGAATTTTTTCCAAGCCCGGCTGAGACAGCCGGAACACATTCCACCCACTCATCCATCCGCCATGCTCCTCCGCTTCTTCAAAATGAACGGCGCCGGCAACGATTTCATCATCGTTGACAACCGCGACCTCTCGCTCTCCAAGGACCTCGACTCCGACACCATCGCCGCCCTCTGCGACCGCCACCGCGGCATCGGGGCCGACGGCCTGCTCGCCGTCGAGCCCGCCCAAAAAGGCGCGGATTTCCGCTTCCGCTATTACAATGCCGACGGCGGCGAAGCCGAGATGTGCGGCAACGGCGCACGCTGCTTCGGCCGCTTCACCGCCCATCTCGGGGAAATCGTCCTCAAGAAAGTCACCTTCGAAACCATCGCCGGCACCCTCGCCGCGGAAATGGTCGGCGAGGACGTCCGCATCGCGATGTCCGAGCCCAAAGACCTCAAACTCGACACCGGAGCCAAAATTCCCGGCTTCGACGGCGCGCTCCATTTCGTCAACACCGGCGTTCCGCACGTCGTCACCTTCCTCGAGAGCGCCAAGGCGCTCGATGAATTCGACGTCTTCAACTACGGCGCGGCGATCCGAAATCACGAAGCCTTCGCCCCTGCCGGAACCAACGCGAACTTCGCCGCCGTGCTCGCGCCCGAACATATATCCATCCGCACCTACGAGCGCGGCGTGGAAGACGAGACGCTCGCCTGCGGCACCGGCATGGTCGCCTCCGCCCTCGTCCACCACCTCCTGACTGGTGCGCCCAGCCCGATCAAGGTCGATGTCGAAGGCGGCGACACCCTTGAGATCGGTTTCGAGAAAACCGGCGACCGGACTTTCACCAACGTCACCCTCACCGGCCCCGCGGATTTCGTTTTCGAGGGAGAAATCGATATCTGAGCAGCGACTCTTCCCGTGCTAGATTTTCATTTCGTTCATCATCTTCGTCGCCTCATCCTGGATTTTTTCCGCGCCATTTCCCTGCTCTTTCTAGGGCTTGCACCCGCTGAAATGCTGGTGTATCGCCTCCGTCCCGGTGGGTAATCCCGCCCCTACCCCATCTTTTATGATCAAGTGGATCCTCCAGAAAATCGTCGGCAGCAAGAACCAGCGCGAAGTGCGCCGCATCCGCCCGACGGTCGCCCGCATCAATGAAATCGAGGAAGCCCTCCAGCGCGAGCCAGTTGAAAAACTCCTGGAATTCACCACCAAATGGCAGAACCACCTCGCCCGTTACCACGCGCTCGACGCTCCCGCGAAACCGCTCGTAGAGCGCATGGACGACGCGGAACTCCGCGCCACCGCCGAGGCCCTCGAAATCCGCTTCGCCCCGCTCCGCGAGGAATTTCCCTCGCTCCCTTCCACCATTCTAGCAGCCGCTTCGAACATCGAAGCCGCCAAAGCCGCCTTCCACGAGATCGAGCCCGAGTTCGGCAAATCCCGCGCCAAGTATCTTGAGAAAATCCTCCCCGAGGCCTACGCCGTCGTCAAAAACGGCGCCCGCCGCCTCTGTGGCACGGAAATCACCGTCAACGAGCGCCCGCTTGCATGGGAAATGATCCATTTCGACGTCCAGCTAGTCGGCGGCATCGCCCTCCACCGCGGCATGATCGCGGAAATGCAAACCGGTGAGGGCAAAACCCTCGTCGCCACCCTGCCCGTCTATCTGAACGCCCTCACCGGCCTCGGCGTCCACGTCGTCACCGTCAATGACTACCTCGCCATGCGCGACTCCGAGTGGATGGGCTCGCTCTTCCGCTTCCTCGGCCTAACCGTTGGCACCATTCAGAACCAGATGCCGCCATGGGAGCGCCGCGCCGAATACGCGTGCGACATCACCTACGGCACCAACGCCGAGTTCGGCTTCGACTACCTCCGCGACAACGGCATGGCCTCCACCAAGGACGAGCAGGTCCAGCGCGGCCACTACCTCGCCATCATCGACGAAGTGGACTCAATCCTCATCGACGAGGCGCGCACGCCTCTCATCATTTCCGGCCCGTCCACCCAGTCGTCCCATCAGTTCGACAAATACAAACCGCTCGTCGAGCAACTCGTCAAAAAACAGACTGAACTCTGCAACAACCTCGCCGCCGAGATGAAACCGCTCCTGGAGGCGGGCGACCCGATCTCCGCCGGCCGCAACCTCCTCAAGCTTAAGTTCGGCCAACCGCGCAACCGCCAGCTCATGCGCTTCATGGAAGAGCCGGAAATGCGCAAGCTTCTCGAAAAAACCGAGCTCTCCTTCCACCAGGATGCACAGAAAAAGGAACTCTTCGCCCTCAAGGAGGAACTCTATTTTACCATCGACGAAAAAGGCCACGACTCCGACCTGATGGAAATGGGCCGCGAGTTCCTCTCCCCCGGCGACCCGGATTCCTTCACCCTGCCCGACCTCGGCACCCTCTACGCCGACATCGACACCGACCGCAACCTCACCGACGAAAAAAGGATCGCCGCCAAGGACGCACTTCAAGTCCGCATGGATCTCCAAGCCGAGAAGATCCATAACATCTCCCAGCTCCTCAAGGCCTACTGCGTCTTTGAAAAGGACGTCCAATACGTCGTCAAGGACGACAAGGTCATCATCGTCGACGAGAACACCGGCCGCGAAATGCCCGGCCGCCGCTGGTCCGACGGACTCCATCAGGCCGTCGAGGCCAAGGAAGGCGTTTCCATCGAGAAGGAAACCCAGACCTTCGCCACCATCACCATCCAGAATTACTTCCGACTCTACCAGAAACTCGCGGGTATGACCGGCACCGCCGAAACCGAAGCCGCCGAGTTCCACGACATCTATCGCCTCGACGTGCTGCCGATCCCGACCAACACGCCGAACATCCGCATCGACGAGAACGACCAGGTCTTCAAAACCCGCCGCGAGAAGTTCAACGCCGTCATCGCGAAAATCGAGGAAGCCCACGCCAAAGGCCAGCCCGTCCTCTGCGGCACCGCCTCCGTCGAGGCCTCGGAAACCCTCGCCCGCATGCTCAAGCGCGCCAAAATCCCGCACTCGGTGCTCAACGCGAAGTTCCACCAGCAGGAAGCCGAGATCATCTCCCGCGCCGGCCACCTCGGAGCCGTCACCGTCTCCACTAACATGGCCGGCCGCGGCACCGACATCAAGCTCGCCCCCGGCGTCCCCGAGGTCGGCGGCTTGTTTGTCATCGGCACCGAGCGCCACCAGTCCCGCCGCATCGACCGCCAGCTCCGCGGCCGCTGCTCCCGCCAAGGCGACCCCGGCCGCTCGCAGTTCTTCATTTCCTTCGAGGACGACCTCATGCGCAACTTCGCCGCCGCCGACCGCATGACCGCCATGATGGAACGCTTCGGCATGAAGGAAGGCGAAGCCCTCGAGCACTCGTGGCTCAACCGCTCCGTCGAGACCGCCCAGAAGCGCGTCGAACAGCGCGATTACACCGGCCGCAAGCGCGTCCTCGACTTCGACGACGTCATGAACATGCAGCGCGAGGTCGTTTACGGCTACCGCAACGAAGTTCTAACCACCGAAGTCCCGCGCGACCTCGTCAACGAGATCATCGATGAAACCATCCCCGCCAAGGTCCACGAATACCTCGCCGACCGCGACCAAAGCCAGCCCGACTACAACGAGCTCCTGCACTGGGTCAACGCCACACTGCCCGTGAGCGTGGCCGCCGAGGATTTCCTCAGCAGTCACAACGAGGAAGCCATCTCCGCGATGCTCGTGGACAAGGTCAAGCAAGCCTACGAAGCCCGCGTCGGCGACCTGCCGATGGAAGTGCTCGACCAGGAGGAGCGCCGCATGGTGCTCGTCGCCATCGACAAGCAATGGCAGGCCCACCTCTATAACATGGACGCCCTCCGCGAAGGCGTCGGCCTGCGCGCCCAGGGCCAGAAGGACCCGCTCGTCGAGTATAAGAACGAGGCCTACAACCTCTTCGTCACCCTGATGGATTCGATCAAGCAGGAGGCCCTCCAGAACCTCTTCCGCTCCGCCGCCAACCTCGAGGCCTTCCTGAAACAGCTGCACAGCGCGCCGCAACAACTCCACGGCGGCGAAGCCGCGCTCACCCGCGACAACATGGCCGTTTCCGGCAGTTCCGCGAACGTCAACCCGGCCGCCCTACCCTCCCCCGAAGGCACCACCCTCAAGCTCAACCTGCCGAAACGTAAACCAAGCTTCTCCATCGAGACCACCGGCCGCAACGCCCCCTGCCCCTGCGGCTCCGGCAAGAAGTTCAAGCAGTGCTGCGGCAAGGACGCGTGATTCCGGTCCGGGCGGAGAAATCGCCGACCCGACTGCGCCATCACGCCCCCTTTGAACCATCGATTCGCGTGGCAAGGCCTACTCCTGTATCCTAAATCCGCGCGAAATGTTTTCCCACGAACCGATTGAATGGCCAGATGAAATTGAGATTCTCGTCGATCGTCTTGAGCACGAATCCGCCGAGCGCGATCTCAGCCGCGAAGAACGTGCGCTGATGGATGTGTATGAGACCATTCCGCTGCTTGAAAGCGAGGACGGCCTGCATGAGTTCTGGCAGAGCGCGCTGGATCACCAGCGTATCATCAATTCCTTCGATCTCATCGGTGCGACCGCCCTCGTCGATTCCCTCAACGCCAGCCGTTGGTGCGGCACCCGCAGCCAGGACCGCTGCGACTACAGCGAAACCGAAGCCGACTACCTCGCCACGATCGAGGAAGAACTCCCCGCCGGCATGGACGAGCTCATCGACCTCCTGCTCGAGTTCATCGAGGAAGAGTTGGGGTAGCGTGCGCGCAGACGAGCTCTCCACCGTCTGATCACTCGCCTAAGCCACCCCTTGATACGGGTAATTCCGGAACCCGGTGAATGCCTCCCAGATGTCACCTCCCGGAACAGCCACCACGTCGTTGATCAATTTGTTTCCTCGGTTGCCTCCTGATGCGATTGCCCTGGCGCTCGCGACCGTCCGGATTGACGGGACGCCCACCCGCCTTAGAGTCGCCCCATGCGCCTTGACCGATTCCTAACCCGCCGCGGGATACACCCGTGCAAGGAGGTTGCATGCCTGTTGCTAGAAGGCCGGGTGCAGGTGGACGGGGCTGTGGAAACCGACGGGCGGCGGCGGATCAGCCGCTTCAGCAGGATCGAGCTGGAGGATGAAATCCTCCAGGCGCAGGAGGCCGTCTATCTGATGCTGCACAAGCCGGCCGGCTATCTCAGCGCGACGACCGATCCGCTACATCCCACGGTGATGGAGTTGATCGACCACCCGCTGCGCGACGAGCTGCACCTGGCGGGGCGGCTGGACCGGGCGAGCACGGGGTTGCTGCTGCTGACTAACGACGGACGCTGGTCGAAGCAAGTGACGGAGCCGCTGGAGGAGATTTCCAAAGTTTACCGGGTGACGACGCGGGATGAGATTTCACCCGAAACGGCGGCGGTCTTCGCGACGGGGATTTATTTCGCCTACGAGGATCTGACGACGCGGCCTGCGGTGCTGGAGATTCTCGGAGAACGCGAGGCACTGCTAACAATCCACGAGGGGCGCTACCATCAGGTGAAGCGGATGTTCCACGCGGTGGGCAACCAGGTGCTGAGTTTGCACCGCGAGAGCATCGGGCCGCTGGTGCTCGCCGACTCGCTGTCGCCGGGGAAATTCCGGCCGCTGAGCGCGGCGGAGGTCGCGTGCTTCAGGCGTTAGTTACCGGGGCAGGCCGCGGGCGGTCGTTTCCCAGCGCTGTTTGAAGGCCGGATTTTCCTGCGAAAGAACTGCGGCGGCGGCGAGCGCGCGCTCACGGTTTCCAGCGAGCCAGTCGAAGGAGATCGCGCACTCGTGGCGGCGCAGGCGCTCCTGCTCGCTTTTGGAGTTCTTCACGAACATCCGGTGCATGGCGATGATCGCATCCGGCGAGAAATCCCCCCACGTGGCGGTTAGGATTTTCCGGTTCGCATCCACGACGGTGATGACACCGGCGGGATCGAAGAAAACTCCCACGGCGGTTTCTCCGGATTTCATGGGGAACGCGCCGGTCGCGGCTTCCTTGCGGAGATCCTCCGTGAGATCCGCGAAGAGCATGGCGGCCGCCTCGCTAACCGCAAGCAACGAGGCCCGCGTCGCGCCCTCCGGATCGGCGGGCAGGAGCACCAGATAGGCGGAGGCTTCCGGGAAACGGCAGTCTTTGGAAAAATCAGCGAGCTTCGCCATGACCGTGGCCAGGTCGGGCGCGTTGGATGCGGCGGGCGGGACGACTTTCGGAGCGGCAAGGAGCTTGGAATGTTTCAGCAGGTCGAGCTGCCACGCGCGCACGTTGTAGCGGGCGCGACCACGGGTTTTCAAACCTCCGAAGATTTCCTCAAGCTCGGCGATGGCGGCGTTGCACCCGGCGACGTCTGCGGGAAGCTTTTCAAAGACCAGGCTGGAGAGCGCCCAGCCATCCGCGAGATAGTCGCCCGCTATTTTCTGATAGATCCCAAGCCATGCGTCCGCTTCTCCGATCTTCGCGGACGAGACCGCAGCAAACCAGCCAAGCGCCTCGCCCGGCATTCCCTGTTCCCAATCCTTGAGCCCGGCGAGCATCCAAGCCATCACCTGCGACGCTTCGTTAGAGGATGGATCGAGCTCCTTCGCGGGAATGGCGGGAAGTGATTCCAAGCGGTCAAGCATCCGGACCAGGTCCGCCCCGATTCGCTTTTCCGTCGGCACCGACAGGACATGGACGGAGGTCTCCCTGGCCTGCTTTCTTGCTTCGGAAGACTGGCCGTCGAGATAGGCGGCGACCGCCGCCTCGATTCCGGCCCAGCTGCGGGTGGGCTCTTGAACGTCGGGGTTCCCGCGCAGTTTCGCGAACTCGACGGCCGCTTTGCCGAACTCGCGGGCTTCCACCGCGGCCCGCGCCTCGCGGTAGCTCTTCGCGATGTCGATGCCCGCCGTGGTGGAAGGGCCCGGCTCAGGAACGACCGGGACGGCGCTAACAATCACCGGTGGCTTCGGCTCCGGCGCGGGGTCCTCTCGGGTGATCCACCAGATGCCAGCGCCGACCAGAACCAACAAGACCAGGGCGGCGACCGAGAGGGCGAGCCCTTCGTCCCCTTTCTTCGCGCGGCGTTTCGCGGCACTGCCGGGGGAGGCCACGGACTCGGGATTACCGGATTTCAGACGTTTCAGAGCGCTCTCCATCAGGCCTATCATTTCGTCGTAAGACGAGAAGCGGTCCTTCGGATCATAAGCCATCGCCCGATCCACGATCTGGCAGACATCTGAAGGAAGCGAAGAATCTGCGAGACCCAGCGGCACCACTTTTTTCTTCGCCTCGCGCAGGATGTCGGTGGCCATCGTCTCCTCGCTGCAAGACGGCTTGCCGGCCAGCGCATGATAGACGGACGCTCCGAAGGCATAAATGTCGGAGCGGAAATCCTCGACGTTACCTTCGATCGTTTCCGGCGGGACGTAGTAAGGAGTGGCCCAGATCTCGGTGGCTTGGGCCTTGCCGCCATGGGTCACGAGGGCGAGACCGAAATCCACCAGCTTCGCGTGGCCCTCAGAATCTAGCAGGATATTTCCCGGCTTCACGTCGCGGTGGATCAGGCCCGCGGCATGCGCCGCCTTGAGTCCCTGCGCGACCTCGATGGCGAGCGGCAGCATTTCCAACACAGGGATTTTCCCGCGCTTCCGGATCTGGTGCTCGAAATGCCCGCCCGGCACGAGCTCCATCGCGATGTAAAAGTGCCCGAAGGACTTCCCCGTCGTCAGCACGCGCACCACGTTCGGGTGGCTGAACGAGGCGGTGATCCTCGCCTCTTCCTCGAAGGCCCTGATCCGCCGCTCGTCCGCCGAGAAATCCTCACCGAGGATTTTCAACGCCACCTCGCGGTGCAGCGTCGGATCGTGCGCCACGAAAACCATGCTCATCCCGCCCACCGCATGCCGCCGGACGAGCGTATACGGTCCGAACTCGCGCTTCACCCGCGTGTGCTCGCCGCAAGCCGGACAAATGACATTCGTAAAAGGTGCCATCGGCGACACGTCCATCGGGCTTTCGCACGACGAACAACGGATGATGGTTTGGGCGCTCGCCGGCATGGGCAAAAGCTAGCGACGCGGCCCCCCGGTGCAAACTTGAATCTTGCAGCCCGTTTTCTCCTGCCCGCACCCGCCTCAAACTGACCCCGCGCCACCGTCGGATCTACCCGCGCCGCCCTCATTCCCCCTCCCTCCCACCTTCGCAGCGAATCCCTCCCAACCGCATTACCAAGGCCAGCCTGCTCGACGCCCTGCTGAAACTGCGGGAAGACAACGACGCGCCCATCGCCGATGGCGGTGACACTCTCGAACAGAAAACCGCCAAGGCCGCTCTTCTTGAAGCGCTGATGAGATTTGGCATTCGTGGCAACTCCCACACTGGACAAACCTGGTGGCCTCTGGCATCCATCCGCCCCCATGTTGTCCGAGTTAGCGAAAGCCTATGAACCCCAGGCGGTGGAAGCCAAGTGGTACGCCGCCTGGATCGATGCAAAATGCTTCGAAGCCGATCCTTCGTCCGCGAGGGACGGTTATTCAATCGTCATTCCGCCGCCGAATGTCACCGGGATTTTACACCTCGGCCACGTCTTGAACAATGCGTTGCAGGACATCCTCGCCCGCCGCGCGCGGCAGAACGGCAAGGAGGTGCTGTGGCTGCCCGGCACCGACCACGCGGGCATCGCCACGCAGGCGAGGGTCGAGCGCGAGGTGCGCGAGACGGAAGGCGTGAGCCGCCGTGATCTAGGGCGCGACGAGTTTCTCAAGCGCGTCTGGGATTTCAAAAACAAGCACGGCGACATCATCATCAACCAGCTCAAGCGGCTCGGCTGCTCGTGCGATTGGAGCCGCGAGCGGTTCACGATGGACGCGCCTTATACCGAGTGGGTGAGCCATGTGTTCGTGGAGCTTTTCAAAAAAGGCCTGATCTATCGGGGCAAGCGGATGGTGAACTGGTGCCCGGTTTCGCTCACCGCCCTATCCGACGAGGAGGTGATCATGACGCCACAGCGCTCGAAGCTGTATTTCATGAAATACGAGCTCACCGATGCACCCGGCGAGTTCCTGGAAATTTCCACCACCCGTCCGGAAACGTTGATGGGTGACGTGGCGGTGGCGGTGAATCCGAAGGACCCGCGCTTTTCGAAATACATCGGGCGCAAGGTGTTCCGGCCGTTTCCGCATGCGGAGATTCCGATCATCGCGGACGACCACGTGGACATCGAGTTCGGCACCGGCGCATTGAAGATCACCCCGGCCCACGACAAGGCGGACTTCGAAATCGGCATCCGCCACAACCTCGAAATCATCGACGTCCTAACTCCCGACGCCCACATCAACTGCCCGGACTGCCCCGACCTCCACGGCCTCGACCGCATCGTCGCGCGCAAGCGGGCGGCGGCGAAGTTGGAGGAAATGGGCCTGCTGCTGAAAGTGGAGGAATACGAGAATAACGTCGGTTACTCCGAGCGCGGGCATGTGCCGATCGAGCCGCGCATTTCGATGCAGTGGTTCCTGAAATATCCCTGCGTGAAGGAAGCCGCCGATGCAGTGGCGAACGGCGACATCAAGTTCCGCCCCGAGCGCTGGGCCAAGACTTACGCGCACTGGATGGAAAACCTCCAGGACTGGTGCATCAGCCGCCAGCTTTGGTGGGGGCATCAGATCCCGGTGTGGTATCGCAAGGACAAGCTCGACGACTTGAAAAACGCCGAGGCGTTAGGCATGATCGATTTCTCTGCCGGAGACATCCACGTCGGCCTCGAAGCACCGGCCGACTCTGAAAACTGGACCCGCGACGAGGACGTGATGGACACGTGGTTTTCCTCATGGCTATGGCCGTTTGCGACGATGGCGAACGTCGGCGAGGAAACCGCGACGCTGAAGAAATTCTATCCGACCGACGACCTCGTCACCGCTCCCGACATCATCTTCTTCTGGGTCGCCCGGATGATCATGGCGGGCTACGAGTTCACCGGCGAACTCCCTTTCAAGAACGTCTATTTCACCTCGATCATACGCGATCTCAAGGGCCGCAAGATGTCGAAGTCGTTAGGAAATTCTCCCGATCCCGTCGAGCTGATGGAGAAATACGGCGCGGACGGATTGCGCTTTGGGCTGATGCGGATCGCTCCGGTGGGCAGCGATTTGCGTTTCGACGAGGTTTCTATCGAAGAAGGCCGGAATTTCGCCAACAAACTCTACAACGCCTGCCGCCTCCGCCAGATGGGCGGCGAGCCGTATCAGGCGCTCGAAAGCATGGACGGGCTCAATCCGTTCCACCTCAACGCGATGGCCAAGCTCGACGAGCTGGGTGCCGATCTTGAGCGGCTTTACGCGGAGTATCGCTTCGGCGAAATCGGCCACCGCTTGTATGAATTCCTGTGGAACGACTTCTGCGACAAGTTCCTCGAAGCGCTCAAGCTCGACCTCCGCGACAGCGCGCCGCCGGAAGTGAAGGCGCGGACGCTGGGCGTGTTCGACGTGATCATGGGCCGTTATTTGCAATTGCTGAGTCCTTACATGCCGCACGTGACGGAGGAGCTTTCCGAGCGGATGGGCTACGTGGCCCCCGGGGAATTCCTCATGCAAAAAGTGCTGCCCGCAGCGCCGTTGCTGGCGGAGGTTCCGGCGGAAACCGTCGCCGCCGCGCAGGCATTGGCCGCCGAGATTTACGAATCCGCCGGCCGCATTCGGAACCTCAAGGCGGAATACAAAATGGGTTCGCGCAAGGACATCAAGTTTGTGATCAAGGCCGCACCGGAGTGGCTCGCCGGACAGACCAAAACGCTCGCGCTGCTCGTCGGGGCGGAGGAAATCAAGCTGGATTCCGCCTATGAAGCGCCGAAAGGCACGCCAGCGGCGGTCACTGGAGTGGGTGAGGTTTACATGCCGCTGGAAGGCTTGATCGACGTCGAGGCCGAACGCGCGCGCCTGACCAAGGAGATTTTCAACATCGAAAGCGAGGTGAAAAAGTGCGAGGGCAAGTTGGGGAACGCCAGTTTTGTGGACCGCGCCCCGCCGGAAGTCGTGGTGCAGGAAAAAGCCCGGCTTGAGGACTGGCGGGCGAAGTTAGTCCAACTTCGGGAGATGCTCGCCGCGCTGGCATGACCGCTTGCCAAGAGCGGCTCCTTGATTACAGTCACATAGTGTCAATCTACCCATGACGAAACTCAGCAGCATTCCTGAAATTTGTCAGGCATCGCGCGAACTCCTCGAAGCGGCGGGTTTTTCCGACGCCGAGTCGCTCGCCAAGGTTGGCGCGGATGAGCTTGCCAGGGAGCTTGAGCGTGCGAACAAGGTTCTTCGGATCACCAAGCTGGCTCCGGACCGCAGCAGCGTCGAGGGATGGATTTCCTCCGCCTGCAGGCTCACCGGATTGCCGAACGGCCGGGCGGTGGAAGTGGTGCTGCCGGTCAATCACGAGATCTTGCCGGAAGTGGCGGCGATCTTGGAAAACGCGCCGTTTGCAATTCCGCTTTCAGCTCGCTTGCTGGTCGACCGGGAATTATCCGTCGCGGACATCCCGCCGGCGATTTTACTCAACCGCTACTCCGGCGACCTCGAGGTGAAAGTCGAGGAGCGCATTCCCGCGCCGAAACACGGCCGTGCGATCACCACCTCAAACAACCTGCGGATTGCCGACACCTCGGCGACGCGCAAAGAAATTGACACCTCCCGGATCAAGACTTTCGAAGAGATGGGTGTCCCGACGGCCCGTCCATTTGCCCCGATCCCGGTGAATGGCGATGACCGGATCGCCCTGATTCGCGCGGCGCGGGTGGAAACCAACCGCAGCCGTGATCCGCAATCCCGCCGCTATATCCGCGGGGTGCTGCACAGTCATCCGATATCGATAGGCTTTGGCGCGCTGGTGACGCTCGTGATTTCGATGATGTTGCCTCTCGGAATTGTCTCGGCGCTGCTGCTGCTGCTTTCCGTCGAAATACCCGCCCGTTTTGACTGGGTTCCAAAGTGGATTCTGGCGTTTCCGCTGAGTCTGCCATTACTCGGGATCGCCTATCTGATCTGGGGGCTTCAAGGGAAATGCCGGATTTGCAACCAGAAGATCTTTGTTCCGAAGGTCTGCCTGAAAAGCTCCAAGGCGCATCACATTCGTGGCTTGGGCCACGTCATCCCGGTCTCGATTCATATCCTGTTATTCAAATGGTTCCGCTGCCCGTATTGCGAGACTCCGGTGAGGTTGAAAAAATGAGGCGCTTATTTCAGTGGACCTTGGTTTTGGCACTCTCACTGACTTCGTGTGCCAAGCTGGGTTTGGGCGGAAAGCCGGAGAAAAAGGAGCCGACGGGTCCATTCGGGCCGACGGGGATTCCGCCGCAGCTGCGCTCGAAAAACTCCGATCCCGGAACTCCGGTGATCGCCGGAGGAAATATCCCTGGCAAGCCTTCGGCGCTGAATATTACCCCGGAAGAGGACATCGTTTACACCGATCCGGACAACCCGAACGCCACCATTCCCGAGCTATCGACCCTGCTCTCTTCCGCCAAGCGCGGGCCGTGGGAGGAAAGCGAAACCATCGCCAAGCTGCGCTCGGTGCGTGAGGGCAAGCCGCTGCTCATTTGGTTCACGGATTCCGCGACCAGCCCGATGTGCAAGGCCCTGACCCAGGAATTGTTCTCCACTAACGACTTCGGCAGTTGGGCCAGCGAAAAACTCGTCCGCCTGCGGGTGGATGCGAACGTGAAAATTTCTGATCCCGATCTCGATCTGGGTTCCTCGGAAGACCGGCGGGTGACGGTTAGGAATTACAACGCCGCGTTGAAGAAGCGCTACAAGGTCATGGGTTACCCCTCGCTGATTTTGCTCAGCCCGAGCGGGGAAGTCATCGGCCGTTACCGCGGCTACAAGCGGGGTGAGGCGGATTTTCTCTGGGGCCAGATCAAGCACGCCGAGGCGGTTGCCGCCGAGTCTTACAAGGGGTGGCGCGCCGGTCTGGAGAAAAAGGGCTACCGCGAGTGGCAGGACCGCAAGGAGCAGAAGATTTTCGCCAGGCTGACCTCGTATTCCAAAGGCACGCTCACCTTCATCGAACCGGACGGCACCCGCTCACGCACCCGTGAGGAAACCCTATCAGACAAGGACCGCGCATGGATCTCCGAGCAGAAGAAGCTCAGGAGCATCCAGTGAGAAACGGGCTGATTGGCCCTTGAAGCCAATCCACTGGCCGACATGTCGGCCGGTGCGAAAGCTCCGGCATTTCCTGCCCGTTACCCATAAATCTTACCACTTCAGGCTCGTACGAAACAATCGGTTGAATCATCAAGGGGGGATGGATCTTGAAATTCCCACCGACCTGGACTACTTTCAATCCGGCCAATTCTCGGGTATCTTCCGTCAGAGTCCCTTCGTCCTTGCCTGAATAGCCCGCTCCGTGGCTTGATCAGTGGCATGAAAGCTTATCTCGACTTGATACGCGACGTGCTGGAAAATGGCGAGGAGCGCTCCGACCGCACCGGCACGGGGACGATTTCGGTGTTCGGCCGGCAGGCGCGCTATGATTTGCGCCAGGGATTTCCCTGCGTGACGACCAAAAAACTGCACTTGCGCTCGATCATCCACGAGCTGCTGTGGTTTCTCCGCGGAGAAACCAATACCGGCTATCTCAAGGAAAACGGCGTGACGATCTGGGACGAATGGGCGGACGCCGAGGGCGAGCTGGGGCCGGTTTACGGCAAACAATGGCGCTCCTGGCCGACGCCCGAGGGCCGGACGATCGACCAGATCCACCTACTGATCGACGGATTGTTAGGAGACCCGCATTCGCGGCGGCACATCGTGTCCGCTTGGAACGTCGGGCAGATCCACCAGATGGCGTTGCCGCCCTGCCATTTGCTGTTTCAGTTTTACGTCCACGAACCGACCGACGGCGGCCGCCCCGGACTCTCGTGCCAGCTCTATCAGCGCAGCGCGGATCTGTTTCTTGGAGTTCCCTTCAACATCGCGTCTTACGCCTTGCTGACGAAAATGGTCGCTCACGTCTGCAACTACGAGGCGCGGGATTTCGTCCACACCTTCGGCGATCTCCACCTTTATTCGAACCACTTGGTGCAGACCGAACTCCAGCTCTCCCGCGCGCCGCGCGCCTTGCCGAGCTTGTGGCTGAACCCGGAAGTGAGGGACATCGACGCGTTCACCATCGACGACATCCGTTTGGAAAATTACGATCCGCACCCGCATATCAAGGCACCCGTCGCCATTTAAAACATGAGCCTCCGCCTGACCGCGATCGTCGCGATGACCCCGGACCGCGTGATCGGCCGGGCCGGAACCCTGCCCTGGCATCTGCCGGAAGACCTCGCGTTTTTCAAACGGACGACCTCCGGCCACCCGATCGTGATGGGCCGCAAAACCTACGAATCCATCGGCCGCCCGCTGCCGATGCGCCGGAACATCGTGCTGACCCGCGATTCGAACTGGTCGGCGGAGGGCGTGGAGGTGATCCACCGGCCCGAGGAGCTCGGCCAATTACCGGGAATCGACGGCCAGGTGTTCATCATCGGCGGCTCGGAAATTTACGCCACGTTCCTGCCCGTGCTGGATGATTTGCTGGTCAGTCATGTTTTCGAGAAGCACGCGGGCGACACCCGCCTGCCGGAATTTGAGAGCGGATTTCCGCAGTCAGAGATTTTGGACACGCACACCGCATTCGAGGTGCGGCGTCACTTCCGCTGAGCCTGTATTGCCGCCGAGTTTCGGCTTGCAACCCAAATCCCGGTGCATTAGTAGTCCCCACACAGCTTCTGACGAAAGAAAGGAGTGGGTCTCGCACCCACTCTTTTCCGTCTCCGGACATCAGCAGCGCCGATCGCAGATACAGCAACGCCATGACCAACGATATCGTCGCCCTCATTGAGTATTACGAAAAAGAAAAAGGAATCGACCGTGACAAGGTCGTTGCCGCACTGGAGTTCGCCTTCATCTCAGCCTACCGCAAAATGGTTCCCGGTGCCGATGCGATTGAAACGCTGCGTGCCGAGGTGAATACTAAGAAAAACGAAACCCGCATTTTTGCATCTCTCACCGTGGTCGCAGACGAAGACTATTCAGATAAATTCAACGAGGTGCCACTCTTCACCGCGATCAAGAAGAACCCTGAAGCGCAAGTCGGCGACACCCAGGAATTCAACGTCACGCCCAAGGATTTCGGCCGCATCGCCGTGCAGACCGCTAAGCAGACGATGATGCAGCGCCTCCGCCAAGCAGAGAAGGAAATGATTTACGAGGAGTTCAAGGACCGCGCCGGCGACGTGGTTTCCGGCACCGTTCGCCGCTTTGAGCGCAACGATGTGATGATCGACCTCGGGAAATTCGAAGGCATCATGCCGAACCGCGAGCGCGTGCAGGGCGAGGATTATAACATCGGCGACCGCATCCGTTGCTACGTGCTCGCCGTCGAAAACGAAGGCCGCGGCCCGGAAATCATCCTTTCCCGTAGCCACCCGAACTTCGTCCGCCGCCTATTCGAAGCCGAGGTTAACGAAATTTCCGACCACACCGTGGAGATCCGCAGCATCGCCCGAGAAGCCGGATTCCGCACCAAAGTCGCCGTCTGGAGCAGCGACCCGAAGGTCGATCCCGTCGGTGCCTGCGTCGGCATGCGTGGCGCACGCGTCAAAAACATCGTCCGCGAACTCAACAACGAGAAGGTCGATATCATCCGCTGGAGCGAGGATCCCAAGGAGTTCGTCCGCGAGGCACTCAAACCTGCGGAACTCCGTTCGATTACTGTGGACGAGGCAAACCACGTGGTCCACGTGACCGTCGACGAGATCGACCTCAGCAAGGCGATCGGACGCAAAGGCCAGAACGCCCGGCTTTCCTCTCGCCTGATGGGCTGGGACGTCCAGGTCCGCCGCGACGAGTCGAAGGAAGAACAATTCAAAGAAAAACTCGGTGGTGCCGCCCACACACTCGGCGAACAACTTGGCATCACCGACGAGCTGGCGAACAAGCTCACCCTCGCCGGCGGATTCAACCCCGAGATGGTGGTCGATATGCCAGCCGACTACATCGCCGCCGCGCTTGAAATCACCGAGGAAGCCGCCGAGGCCATCCTCGTCCGCGCCCACGATATCGTGAGCGGCTCCACCGCCGCAGCCGCCTCCAACGACTGATTTCCCAACTCCTTATTATTCCCACTTCATCTCTTCCACGAACTCTGCACAGCCGAATGCCCGAAAATAGCGACAGCTCTCCAAAGAAAACCAAGGTTCTCGATCTTCTCGAGGCACCCAAGAAACCTTCGCGACGCGAGCGCCAGCGCAAGGAGGCAGAAGTCGTTCCGCCAGCTCCGAGCGTCCTCGACGCCCAGAAGGCCAACGCGCTCGATCTCTTCGCCGAGGAGAAAAAGCCGAAAGTCCGCAAGACCACCCGCACCGGCAAGGCCGTCCTCGGGACAATTTCCAAAATCCTCGACGCCGAGGAGCCCTTCATCGCCAAGGAACCGGAAGTCATCGCCGCAGAGGCCCCCGCTGCGGTTGAAGCCGACGCACAAAACGACGCTGCGGAGGAGGTTTCCGACGATCCGAAGCTGATCGTCATCAAGCCGCCGATCCTGGTTCCCGCCCTGGCCGCCCGTCTCGGGTTGAAGCCGTTCAACATCATGGCGGACCTGATCAAGATCGGCGTCTTCCCGGCTCCTAACCAACCGCTGGAACCGGAAATCGCCGCCAAGATCTGCGAAATCCACGGTTTCGTTTTCGAGCGTGAAAAACGCGACAAGGAAAAAGGCGTCCACAAGGAGGTCGTTGTCATCAAGGAGCCGGAAGTCGTCGTCGAAGAACCGGTCGATCTGCTTAAATACCGTCCGCCCATCGTGACCATCATGGGACACGTGGACCACGGCAAAACCTCGATTCTCGACTTCTTCCGCAAGTCCAAGGTCGTCTCCGGCGAAGCGGGTGGCATCACCCAGCATATCGGAGCCTATCAGGTCATCCACGACGACCAGGAAATCACCTTTCTCGACACACCCGGCCACGCCATTTTCTCCGACATGCGGGCACGCGGTGCGGACATCACCGACATTGTGGTCATCGTCGTCGCCGCCAATGACGGAATCATGCCGCAAACGATTGAGGCCATCAAACACGCCAAAAAAGCGAAGAAGACCATCATCGTCGCGATCAACAAGTGCGACCTGCCGTCCGCCAATGTGGACCGGGTGAAATCCCAGCTCGCCGAGAACGGCCTCCAGACCACCGACTTCGGCGGCGACACCGAGTTCGCGGAAGTTTCCGCAATGACCGGCAAGGGCATGGAAACGCTGCTGGAACTCATCGCCCTTCAAGCGGAAGTTCTCGAACTCAAGGCCAACCCGAAAGCCACCACCCGCGCCGCCGTCATCGAGGCCCGCGTGGTTCCCGGTCGCGGCACCACCGCCACGGTTATCGTCGAGTCCGGCACGCTCAAGGTCGGTACCCCATTCATCTGCGGCCCCTACGCGGGTAAAGTGAGATCGCTCATCAACGACCGCGGCGTCGCCATCAAATCCGCCCACCCCGGCATGCCTGTGGAGGTCATCGGCTTTGAAGAACTTCCTAACGTCGGCGACCATCTCACCGAAATGAAAACCGAGCGCGAGGCGAAAGCCCTCGCCGCAGAGCGCCAGGAAGCGCAGCGCCTCGTCCGCCTCAAACCGCAGCACCGCAACCGGATGGAGGACCTCTACTCCATGGTCCGCGACGGCGGCGGCAAGGCCCAGCTCAAGCTGATCCTCAAGTGCGACGTGCAAGGCTCCGTCGAGGCGATCAAGAAAGCCGTCCTCGCGATCGAGTCGGACAAGGTCGAATCCTCGTTCATCACCGCCGCAGCCGGCCCGATCACCGAGTCTGACATTTCCTACGCCGTCTCCACCGATGCGATCATCCTCGGCTTCAACGTCAAAGTCGAAGCCAAGGCCGTGAAATCCGCCAAGGCCGCCGGAGTCGAAGTGAAACTCTACTCCGTCGTTTACGAACTCATCGACCAAGTCCGCGAGGCCATGCTCGGTCTGTTGGAACCGCTCACCCGCGAGACCGTCATCGGTCACGCCGAGGTCCGCCAGATTTTCAAACTCAACCGCGGCCGCGTCGCCGGTTCGTTCGTCACCGACGGCCGCATCCACCGCAAGGCCCACGCCCGCGTCATCCGCGGTGGCATCCCGGTTTTCGACGGCCGGATGTCCACGCTCCGCCGCTTCAAGGACGAGGTCGAGGAAGTCCGCACCAACTTCGAATGCGGCATCCGCCTCGGCGAGTTCAACGAGTATCAGGAAGGCGACATCATCGAGTGCTACAAACTCGAAAAATACGCGCAAACGCTGTGAGGTAAATGCTGAGACTCTGAAAAGCTGAAAAGCTGAAATTCAGAGTCACTCAGCTGATCTCGTTCTCATTTCAGCATCTCAGTTTTCAGCATTTCAGCTTTTACCTCCATGTCCCGCCGTCTTGATCGAGTCAATGAACTCCTCCGCCGTGAAATCGGCAACGTCATTCAGAAAGACTATGAATGGCACAACCGTCTTGTGACTGTTAGCGACGTCGAGGTCACCCAGGATTTGAAAGAGGGCAAAGTCTGGATCGGCGTGTTAGGCGGCGAGCCCAATTCCGTGATTACGAAATTGAACAAAGACCACGGCTCCATCCAGTCCAAGGTCATGAAACGCGTGGTCCTCAAATCCACGCCGGTTCTCCGCTTCCACCACGACGCCTCCGCCGTCCGCGGCGTCGAAATCGTCAACCTCCTCGAAGAGGTGGACAAAATTCCGAAGGCTCCGGAAGAAGACGTCCCGCAGGCCTGACCCACGAGGTTTCGAAAGATTCCGTCCGGGGGACCCGTATCCCTTCCAGGATGGAACGACCTGACCTCACGCTGGCAATGGCCGCGCTCTTGATCGCCTGCACCTTGGCGGACATCGCGCGCGCCCAGATCCCTTCCAAGACGCCGGCCGGCGAGATGGTGCTGTTCAAATCAAGCGCCGCCTCGCGGGTGGTGGAGAAAGTCCGCTCTGAGGCGCAGGGCGTGGTGGTTGAAGTCTCGGTCAGCGTCGAATAAACCGTTAGAATAAGCCGGGTTCTCGGACATCTGGAGCTGGACGCGACCACCCTCCAACTCGACATGGCGCGGCACGCGATGGATTCCAAAGGCAACGTCGAGGCCGCCCGCTATCAGGCCGAGACGTGGACGGTCATGTGCGAAGAGACTGCGCAAGCGCGAGATAAAGGGATCCCGCCTGAGCTGGGCGTCCGCCATGGAGCAGATGTATCAAAGCACTCACGAAATCCAGTTAGAAAAAGAGAAGGCGCAAGTGATCCAATACGAATACTGGAAACGGCAATACGAGAAGCGCTTCCTGCGGGCTCCGGTGGACGGAGTCGTCTCCGGGGCTTGTTAGTCCACACCTCCGATTTCCCCGCACTTGTCCAGGCCAAACTCAAGGGCATAAAATTCGACGTCCTGCTGCCTGAAGTGGCCGCGTGTGCCGAGTGATTCCGCCGCGTTCTCGTTGCGCCTTGAATGAACCGCCGGGAAAGCCCATGATACAGACATGCCTGCCCGAGAAGCCGCCCTTGAACTCGCCCGCCGCCTGACTGCGGCCGGGCACGAGGCCTTGTTCGCCGGCGGCTGCGTGCGGGACAAACTGCTAGGGCTGGAGCCGAAGGATTACGACATCGCCACCTCCGCGACGCCGACGGAAATGCTGAGGATTTTCCCCGGAGCGAACGAGGTGGGCGCGCATTTCGGCGTGGTCATCGCCAAGCACAAGGGCCATCACGTGGAGATCGCGACCTTCCGTACGGACGGCAGTTACAAGGACGGGCGGCGGCCGGAAACGGTGACGTTCTCAACGCCGGGAGAAGACGCCCAGCGCCGGGATTTCACCATCAACGGGCTGTTCGAACGACCCGAAACCGGCGAGGTGATCGATCACGTCGGCGGCATGGCAGACCTCCGCGCGGGGCTGCTGCGAGCCATCGGCGATCCGGTGGAGCGCTTCACCGAGGACGGGCTGCGACTGCTGCGTGCGGTGCGGTTTTCGACGACGATGGGATTTCAAATCGAGCCGAAGACGCTGGCGGCGATCCATGAATGCTCGCCGCTACTAGACCGGATCTCTCCGGAGCGGATCCGCGACGAGTTCTCGAAAATCCTGACCTGGCCGCGCCGCCGCAAGGGCGTGGAAATGCTGGTGGAAACCGAGCTGATGCTGCACATCGTGCCGGAGTTCTTGAAGACCATCGGCTGCGAGCAACCGCCGGAATGGCATCCGGAGGGCGACGTTTACACCCACACCTGCATCATGCTGGAGATGCTGGAACCGGAAGCGCCGTTAGAGCTTTGCCTCGCAGTCCTGCTGCATGACATCGCCAAGCCGCCATGCCAGACCTTCGACGACGGGTCCGGGCGCATCCGCTTCAACGGCCACGACGCGATGGGCGCGGAAATGGCCGACGCCATCCTCCGCCGCTTGCGCTATCCGAACGACATCATCGCCGCCGTCGTACCCATGGTGGCGCGCCACATGCAGTTCATGAACGTGCAGAAAATGCGCGTCGCGAAACTGAAGCGCTTCATGGCGTCACCGAACTTTCAGGAGGAAATGGAGCTGCACCGGGTGGATTGCGGTTCGTCGAACGGGTTCACGGACAACTACGAATTTCTGCAAGCCAAGGCGCTGGAGTTCGCGTCCGAGCCATTGATTCCGCCACCGCTAGTGACGGGCCGGGATTTGATCCGGCTCGGCCTCGCGCCGGGACCGCGTTTCAGGCAAATCCTCGAAGCCGTGCAAACGGAGCAACTCGAAGGACGAATCCTTGATCGCGAGCCCGCCTTGGAATATCTCAAGGCGCTCGCCGCCGAAACTTCCGCATAATCTGCGAGACATTCAGTAAAATCAGCGCAGCACGCCACCACCCGCCCCATCACTTTTCCCACTCATGAATCCCACCATCCCTGTCGAACATTCCGATCCCGTCAACGCGTCGATCCTCGCGGTCTCCGAAGACTTGATCGCCGGATTCCAACGCCAGCCGTTTCACCTGATCGCCGAGAAATCCGGGGTGCCGCTGGCGACGGTGCTCGAGCGCATCCGCGCGATGGTCGAGGCCGGAGTGGTCCGCCGGGTCCGCCAGACGCTGCTTTCCACCAAGCTCGCGCACGGCGCGCTTGTCGCTTGGAAACTGCCGGAGGAAAAGCTCAACGACGCGTTTGATTTCATGGCCAAGGAAGATCCCTTCTCAGGCCACGTGGTGATCCGCTCGACAGATACCGACGTTTCCGGCTCGGGCTACCGCCTCTGGACCACGCTCAAAGTGCCGGTAGGCGAGTCGCTAGATTTCCACGCCACCACCCTGCTCCGCCTGACCGGAGCCACCGAATACCTGCTGATGCCGGCCAACGGCGTGTTCGCCCTCGGCGTGGGCCATACTCGCCGCAAAACCCTAGAACCCGGCGATAAAACCGAGGAGAAAGCCGTGATGATGACCACCACCGCCGTCGATCTGACCGCGGAGGAATGGAACGTGCTGCTGGCGCTCAAGGAAGAGCTCACGCTCGATGAAATTTCCGAAAATCCGTGGGACAAGCGCGCGGATATCGCCGGCGTCTCGCTCGACCGCTTCTGTGAAGTCGCCGAGACGCTGAACGCGAAAAAAGTCATCGGCCGCTTCTCAACCTTCCTCGAACACGTCAAACCGTCCGCCACTGGCGAGCGAGTCACCCGCTTCAACGGGCTGTTCCATTGGGCGGTGCCGAAAGGCCGCGAAATCGAAGGCGGCGCGGAAGTCGGACGCCATTTCTGCATGACCCACTGCTACTGGCGCGAGGGCGGACCGCAGTTCGGCGACGTCAACATCATGGGAGTCGTCCACGGCACCGAAAAATCCCGCGTCCTAGAGCACAAGGCCGCCATCGACCGCCACCTCGAGGCCGTCGGCATCCCGGTTTCCTACACCAATGTCTTCTGGGGCGGCCGCTCGGAAATCAAGCCCTCGGAAATCTCGCCGAAGGTTTACCACGAGTGGCACGCGAAGCACCCGTGGTAACCAAATTCCCAAGATTTTCGTTTTATCCCCGCAGGGATCATGATGCACTTTCGTTAACCCATGCAGGCAACAATACTACCTCCGCGAAATCCCGCCCTCTGCGCCCCGATCACGTCCAACCGAGATCTTGGCGCGTGTCTCATCGCCAACGTTCCCATGAAGGATCTGCTCGAAGCGGACCTCCGGGCGGCCGGTCTGCAACTCGTAGAACCCAGGGATGTCGGCGAACACACCCTCAGAATCCCGATTGATAACTGGCTCGACGTGAACGCAATGATGACTTTGGGCAGCAATCAGCTCAGTGCGCGCCTCATCGATGTCGATGGCAACATTCTCGCTTGGAAAGGTGCCGAACGCCCCGAAAACTGCGCCGATAAAATCGTCACCGAAGCGAATTGTTTTGCCGTCCTCTATCCGTGGGACCTGCTGCGGATGAACGAGGAAGTGCTCGCCCTGATGGACGAGACCTCGCTGCTAGGCGACGTCAGCCCGCTGGCCAGCCTGAGTGGCTTCATCCGCCTCGGCAACGGCTCACGCATCCTGCCTGGCACGGTCATCGAGGGCCCCGTCGTCATCGGCCCGAATAGCCAGATCGGACCGAACGCCTACATCCGCGGTGCCACCAGCATCGGCGCGAACTGCTACGTCGGAAACGGTGCCGAGGTGAAAAACTCGATCATTTATAACAACACCTACATTTCCCGGCAGTGCTACGTCGGCGACTCCATCATCGGCACCCACGTGACGCTCGGCGCGGGAACCTGCACTGAAAACCACCGCCACGACGGCCGCCACCACATCTCGATGATCCAAGGAAAACCCGTTGACACCGGCCGCCTCAAGCTCGGCGCGATCCTCGGCGACGGCGTCCGCACCGGCGTCAACACCTCCCTCGAAGCCGGGGTGAAGATCGGCACCGCCCGCACGACCCAGGCCGGAAGCTACGTCGGCAAAGATCTTTTGTGACCAAATCGTCACACGCGCCGGGTTCGCGCCACCACCTCCCGCCCGCTATCTTGTACCTGCAATGCATCGAATTCTAATCGTTGAGGACGAACGCGACATCTCCGACCTGATCGGCTTCAACCTCCAGCGCGCGGGTTATGAAATCCTCAAGGCCCACGACGGCATCGAAGGCACCGAGCTCGCCCTGCGCGAACGGCCGGACCTGATCCTTCTCGACCTCATGCTGCCCGGCCGCGACGGCTACGCGGTTTTCCGCGAGCTCCGCCGCGACCCCCGCACCGCCAACACGCCGGTCATCATGCTCACCGCACGGGCACAGACCGAGGACCGCATCCAGGGGCTCGAAGCCGGTGCCGACGACTACCTCACCAAGCCCTTCAGCCCGAAGGAGCTCATGCTGCGCGTCCAAGCCGTCCTCAAGCGCTCGGAAGCACCTCCCGGCGCGGTGGATTTCACCTACGGACCCTTTCGTTTTGACAAGAACTCGTTGAAATTCTATCTGAATAACGAACCCGCCGAACTCACCTCCACCGAGTTCAAGCTGTTGTTGTTTCTCTGCGAG
>CANHPN010000030.1 GCA_947462535.1 Akkermansiaceae bacterium
CAGGGCCTGGGCGGAAATCTGCACATTGCCGAACAACACGACTTGGCTGGTATCGATCAGACGGCTGTCGCCGATGATTTCCTTTTCCTTGGTTACGGTGAGTCGCTCGCCGGTTTTCCCGATTCTTGCGCCCTGCTCCTGGATGTAAAACGGCGTGGCCCGATCGCGGGCCGGATAGAGACGACGTGGATCGCCGCCAAGTTCCGGCGACTCCTCAGCCTCATGGTCGCGGCGGAGTTCATGGGTTTCATCGGGCAGGCAAATCCCGCACAGTGAGCAACCCCAGCATTTCGGACTGTCTTCAAGCGGCGGCGGCATTACCACTGCGGAACGGCCTTCGCGCACGGCGGAGATCACTTTGAGCGCCTGCTTTTCCAGTTCCTCATCGAAATTCACACGAACCCGGGTCCGGCTTCCCGCGAAATAGACATATCCGTGATCGCAGCGGTAGCCGTGCCTTCTCAGCAACAATCCCTGAGCCATTACTTGCACCCGCTCCGGAGGATAGGAACGCAGTGGAATCGCCGGCACACGTCCGCGCTTGGTTTCCACTGGGATGGCCTCGCCGCCTTCCGGGTCGCAGGAAACTAGGTCCAGCTTGCCCATCAGGCCAAGGTCGTCCGCCGCCAGCGAGACACTGCGGGCGATCTCGGGCGGTGCGTCACCGTCTTCCTCCTTGGGTTTCTCGGGGATCGCGGTTTCTGGAAGGATTTGGTCGATCCGGTCTACCCGCCGGTGCACCGTCCTGCCTTCCACGGTGTATTCGTTGTCCTCCCAACGGCCTTCCACATACATGAGGTGGAAACGCCGGGGACAAAAGGTGAACTGGGCAACCATATCCACCGTGGCCCAATCATCGGGGAGGTTGCTGGAGACTTCGTTGCCCATGGGGGGAGTGGGTTGGTTGAGGTGATCTAAAATTGGGAATCTGGCGCGAACGCATCTCCCGGAAACTCACCGGAACAATTCGGCAGGTGCAAAATAGAGACTCTTGTCGGACGAAAAACGTTTTGATCTCCAGACAGTGGCTGTCCCGCGAGATGGAACCCACTGGCCATGTTCCGCACAAACCAACGACGCGATTTCGCCCACAGAAAGCGGGGTGCTCCAGATCGGCCAGAGAAAGTAATCTTCCCTCATGAACCTGTGCAGACCCGCAGTCCTGCCACCAGAAGCAGTTGGCACGGTCGGGTAAAAGGTGAGGCCAAAGAAGGCCAAAACATTGAGGGCCGGGTGGTCCTTCGTCTCGTCGCCTTTTTGCTTACTTCCAGGATCGTGATTGCGATAGGCGGCGGGTCGGAATTCCACCGGATTCCACCGCAACGACTTCGCGGCTACCGGACTTAGCTTACTTAAAAGGGTTTCAACTAACGCCTCGGGCGTCAGACCAGCGATTAGCTGCCCCACGTCGAGTAAGAGCTTTTTGCCACTTTGTCCGTTTCCAAAAGAGAATCCGCTTGGTTCGATCACACCGTCGTCCGATTCGATCTGCGAAGAATAACTGGAGTAAAGGATGAGAGGAAGTTTTGCCAATCGATGTCCGGAAGTGGAAAATGCGACAGCTCGTTTCACAGCATCCCGGAACACCTGATATTCCGTCTTGATGATCTCCCCATGCACGAGGGGATTTATGGGTGCTTGAATTAGCTCCTTGAGTATGCCGAGTAACTCGTCAGGCCAGTGATCGGGCATCCGTTCATTGCAGCAGAGGACTGGCACATGTTCTGCCCCCATCCACACAAGTCTGGATTGGCGAGAAGGCCACATGAGGTCAACTAATCGCATCAATCCCAATGCCGCGAGAAAATCCCTTGGGTTGTCTTCGCGCAGCCCGGGAAGCGGCAGTTCATGCAATCGGGTGGTGGCATTCATGACGGAGTTGAGAAGTTAGGATTGGCGCTTTCGTATTGGTCAGCGAGACGGAGAAGGGTTTCCAGATACGGAAGGCCCCACCAACCGAAGCGGCGGTTGAGACTCCAGAAACGACGGGCCACGCCTTGCGACAAATGGGCCAGCGGACAATCCTGCCCAGCGAAGCGGAGAGCTTCACCGGCCACTTCGACATCGAACGGTTCGGGTTGTGGATCGAGGACGACCGGAGCCATGGCGCGACAACGTCCATGGTGGCTGGCGATGAGATGCAGCAACAAATCGTGCTCGGGATGTTCGCGGCCTGCGGCGGAGAGTTCCACGATGAGGGCGGAGAGCAGTTCATGCCGGAAATGTTTAGGAAGCTCGGCTTGATTGCTGAGGAATTGTTGGAGGGCGAGGGTTCTTGGTCCACTCTTGGCGAGAGATTCCTTCGCGGCCAGCGCGTGCAGCCCGCACCCGTGAAGCATTGCTTGGAAGCGCGGGTCGAGTTTTCCAAGATCGTGCCAAGCTCCGGCGTCACGCACAGTTCCAGCCAACGATTCCGGCAAACCCTGTGCGTTTGATGCGGCCCGGTTCTTCACCGCTTGGGAGTGCACCACCAGAGAAATGGCATCCAATGCTTGGTTTCCTTGTTGTCCCAGATCCGTAGGATCGAAGGGCCATGGGGTGGCTCCCACCCGGCTGCGATTGAAAAAGATGACTCCATCCAGCGTTCGCCCGGGATAGGGAACCACTTTCCAGTCGTCCTTCAGGCGTGGTTTCCGATTTTTAAGATAGGCAGCGTGGTCCCAAAGCTTTTTCCACGGATGGCCGACGGGGAGGTTTTCAGCGAGGTGCGTGGCCAATTCCGGCAGGGCAGCTCTCCAATCCGCCTCGCAGAAACGCCAACGTGCTTCCTCTTCATCGCGGGCGAACAGCGGAGCTACCAAGGCGTTGAATCGAACGCGGGCTTCCCCTTCAGGAATAAGCCTTTGCAGCTCCGCTCTGATTCCGGCGTGGAATCGGATGGCCAGTCGGTCCCGCGAGAGCAGGTGCGCGGATTCAAATTGATCGAGGTTCCAAACATCGACTGGCGGCGCGGGGAACAGCTTCGCGAGCTTTTCGTGATCGATTCGGGCAGGCAATACGAGGATGTCGCCGGGAGCCAGATCTTCGACCTTGCTGAGGCGATAAGCTTCGCCATCCCGCCACCGGAAGACATTGTCCACGTTAACCGCGCCACGGCCGTCGCCAAATTTGGAAGTGACCTCGGGCGCATCTCCGCCGTCGTCCGATTTTTTTTCAGGATTCTCCAACCAGTGACGCGCCAGATAGAGTGGCAGGGTCGCCGTTTCGGTGCCGATAGGTGGCACGGCCCTGAGCATCTCCTCCGGGTTGTCCGCCCCGTCTAAATCGGCACGCAGGACGATGGAAACTTCGGGAAAACTTCGGCCCGGACCGTGGATGTAGAGCGAAGGATCCGGGCACACATGAGGCTCGGGCGAAGTCTGGCAGAGCAAGTCAAGATGGGGTCCGAGAAGAATCGGAGCATCCGGTGACGGGGCCAACATTGCATCAAGCATCGCTCCGGTTGGCATGATTCCCGACAGGCTCTGGAGGCCGAAGTCGATGCGCTCATCCGCATCGCGGTTTGCCTTCATCCAAGTCCAGACGTGGGGCAGAGCCGTTCCGTAGAGCGGATCCTCCTTCGCCGGATCCAATACTTCATCCGGCGCGAAGATCGCGGCGGGAGCCGGGATGTCGCGACCTTGGCGGTTGAGACGACCGAAGCGTTGGCGCAAGCTATCCAAGGGGGCCAGTTCGGTGAGCAGCGCGTCAAAATCGTAATCAGCCCCGACTTCGATGCATTGGGTGGCGATGAGGATGAGGCAAGGAACATCCGCGGATGGAGCGGAGGATTTCAATTGGTAGAGAGTCGTGAGTTCACCGATCAACTCCTGGCGATCCAAGGGACGCATCCGGCCGGTGAGGAGTTTCACGGCGGCACCATGGCCTTTCTTGGTCTTGGAGAAATCGAGCGAAGCAAACAACGCTTCGGCGGTAGCCACCCGGTTCACGACAATGAGAATGCGGCGGTTGCCATTTTCGAGGTGGAAAATCGCCTTCGAAGTCATGGCGTCGGCGAGTTTCTTGTGACGCGCAGCTCCTTTGGCCCCCTCCACGTCGATTAATTCGGCTGGCTTGCTGGCATGTAAGCGAGCGTGGATAATCGGGTGAGCGCGATCATCGTCGCCGAGTGAAAAGGATTCGCCGGCCGATGCCGGCGGCGTCGCGGTGAGTTGGACTGCGGCGAATGGCAATTTGATTGGCTCATCGGCTTCCTTTCGCAACTGTCGAACCGCTTCAAGGGTTTGTGAAAAAGCCTTGGCGGTGTGTGCTTCGTCGAGGATGAGCAAAGCGTCGTTTGCCAGCAGGGCGGCGTGAATCGGGCGGGCGTTTGGTGAGACACCATACCCACGAAAAAGCAGCCGTGACCCGAGTTGGTCGAGAGTAGTGCTGATCACCAATGGCTGGGTGGGGGTTCGCGCCCAAGCGTGATCCGTGAAAGTCGCCCCCCTCAGTGGATAGGTTTCCAATGGTAATCCCCCATCAATTCCTGAAAGTTTGCTCAGGGCGCGCGCGACAGGATGCAGGATATTTCCCTCATCGGACAACGCCAACTTCAATTGGCCGGCGATATGTCGAGCCCGCTCATAAGCCTCGTCCACCACGATGCGTCGATTGACAGCGAAGACGATGCGGACCGGAGCGGTCCGTCCGGATATCGGGCGGTCTGCCTGACGGGCGAGATCATAGATGGCCACATCCAGCGCGGCAGTCTTGCCGGTTCCGGTTGGCAGGGTAAGCCAACCGGGCCAACCGCCATTTTCAACTTCATCAGACAGACGCTGTTGCCACGGAAACGGATCGTGCCCCCAGAGCGCACGGAAGAGGGTCTTGAAGTCGGGAAATGAGGTCATTTGGAATCGTTGCGGGAATTTGGGGTAAGAGGCAGACAGAGTCCGTAACCTCGATAGCGGCCAGCACCGAGTAACAACGGACCTTCCACAGGCTCAGCGAATTTTAGCGATGCGTGGACGTGAAACCGCGGCGGACGACCTGGTCGCTGGACGGGAGCCACGAACCCGGGCGCGGAAGGAACACCCGCCAGTGGCGAGTGCCGGGAAACATCGATTTCCAGCGGCCTGGGCAAGCCAATCCTTTCGCAGGCATCGCCGATGATAGAAATACAACTCTCCCGCCAAGCTTCCGGGTCCTTGTTGAAATGCGGCTTGGGATGACGATCGAGAATGATCGGCGTGACGGTCGTCCAAATCTCGGATGCATGGATCCAACGCGCCGGGCGCAGGGTTTGACGCGGATCAGGCGATTCCTCGGGTGCGAGTCGCACGCTCCATGCCTTGTCGGGTGGGCTGAGTTCGAGTTGGCCGTTTTCGTCCAGCAGCGAGCCGAGAGCGGTCCGCCATTGGATGCGAAAGGTCGCGGCATCCACACCGATGCGGTCGGGGCGGGGCAAGGCGAGTCCGATTCCCATTAGGTTTCCAGTCGCGTGTTCCGAGCCGACAAATGCCAGCGGGAACACGGCGAGGTGGGTATCCTCCGCTGGCCCGGTCCGCGATCCAGCGTCCCCGGATTTGTGCCCGCTGAGCCATGATGGCGGCGGCCCTGCGGCGTCATTGCGGCACCACCGATCTAGCAGCGTCTTATGGAGGACTTCCGCCAGCTGCCATGTGGAAGCCAGCCCAAGTCGATCCCCACCGATTTGGGCCAGGACGAGAATACGTTTGTCCCATGGCGTGCCATGAGCTTCATGAACGATCTGCTCGATATATCCTTGCCACCGGTGCCTTGGGTCGTGGCGACCGCGTGGCGAAGCGGCCGGCCTCAATGTCTTGTCCGCCCTCGCTGTGCGATTGGCGGTGGCAATGAGCTTGTTCATCTCGTCAGCACGGCCTGCCGCGTCAAATGCCTCTTCAGCGGACTTCAATAAGCCGTCCCAGCCGACTCTCAGCCGGAACTCGGGCGTGCCGTGATGATCGTCTTTCATCGGACGAATCACCCGCCATTCGTTACCGGATGGAGGAGCATCATCGGTGATCGACACGATCGCCAAGGAACTTGAATGGCCGAATCTTGGCAGATTGGAAACCAGTCCGGCCAGATCTCCGCGAAGTTCATCTGGAATCGCGACCGAGGACCAATGGAAGAAGACGGTTGGGGCATCGCCATCAAGGAAGACGGTCGGGAATGAGCGGGGTTTGCGCGGGTGCTTGACGCCCTCCGCCTGAGATGGATTTTGAGGAACAAAGATCCCATCCAACACTTGAACGTCGGCTCGATTCGCTGTGGGAATCACAATCTCCGGCGGCTTTTGTTGGCACAGCCATTCAATAGCTTCACGCGGACCGGAAGCATTCCCGGATTTGTGCAGGGCATCGATCAAGGCGAGACAAAGCCGGGCGGGATGGGGCGGCCATTCCACTTCGTCTCTGTCGCCCCAAGATGCCGCCACATAACGCCCAGCAGGGAATTGCAGCGATAGGGTGAGAGACATGACTTACTCGGCGGTTGCGCTTTCGCGATGGGATTTTTGGGACGCGACTACGAGCTTTTGCAAAGCGGCGGATGGCTTGAGATGGATCGGATCGTCGTTCCACGGCAGACCAGCCTCCTTGGCTTTCGCGATGGCTTCCTTGAGCACATCACGGGTAGCGTCTGCCGATAGAGTCTCCTTGGTTGCGACTGAGCCGCCGAGGATTTCCCATTCAGGGGAGACTCCATCGTCCAAGATCAAGTCGCAGCGTGAGCGGAGATGCCAGCCGCACTCGGTATTTAGAGCCGCCGCATGAAGGGCAATGGCAGCCAGCACCGCATGAGCGAAGGATGACTGATCCTTGCCGCCAACCGGGAAATGGAGTTGGCGCAACGCGGCAAAGGAAACGGTGGTGGATTGTTGGATGTAGTCCACGGAGACGCCACCGTGAAGTTGCGCTCCTTCTTTCGGCCATGGAACACTACTGTGATTGATCTCGGATGGCTTATCAAATTTCTTTCGGCTCTTGGCAATCTGTGTCCACATTTCGTCTTTCGTGTCCTTTAGAATTTTGTCCGGTTGGATCGAGACAGATAAATTGAGAGGGTCGATTCGTGTTCCAGCACGGGTGGCTTGCTCCGTGTTGATCCCCACCACTTCACTAACAACACAGCGAGTGTATTTTTCCCCAAGTCCACCCGAGACGCCGGTGGAATCCCAGCTGCCGAAAAGCAGACTGGCGGGCGAGACTTGGAAGATGGCGGTGGCGTCCTTGGCATTGGAGTGGATCACCTTTTGGCCGAGTTCGGTCAGCGGGAAGTGGATGCCTTTTTCGTTCACCGAGTCGCGAAGAATGGCGTCAAAGATCCGGTGAGGTGCCTCGAAACAGGTGATTTTTCCAATCTCTTTCAACAAGCCGTCGATCCCCCCGAAATCAGTCTCCAAGTGGGGGAGCTTGAGTTTTCCGTCGCGAATGTCGGCGAGCAGCGCATCCTCCATCCGGTTGGCCTGGCTCTGGACGCTGTCAAGAATGGCACAGGAAACCGACTGGTCGTAGCCGGGAATGCGACGATTGGAAATCTGATACTTCCCGCCGGCAACAGTGCAGGGAAAGACGATCTCCCCAGCTCCATAGAGGGGCTGAAGGCGAAGACGAAGCCGAAGGCCGGCGGCGGATTGGACTGCTTGGTGGAGTTGCTGGTAATTCATGGATGTTCTGTTCTGGTCGTGGTGAGTGATAGCTTTTGTCATCTTCGGCGCAGTGGAAGCGCCCTAGCATGAGGGAATTCGAAGCGACAGGCGTGCTTTGTGCTGGATCTGGGGGCAGGAAGCAACGAATTTCATATGTGGCATTGCAATCAATGCTCTAGCTGCTACTGGTAGAGTCGAGAAAAATCGATGAGCAAATTCGGCACTGTTTGAGGTTATTCTGTTGGATTGTGAGACAAAGTCGTTTAACAGGCCTCACCCAATCGCCAACTCCGACAAATGCCCGGCAATGCTGAATCCGGGACGAGCGGTGCTGGCGTTAAAATCCCGCAGCCATGCCCCGGCCCGGCCCGGCGTTCGAGGGTGGAGCGGTCGCGGCGGAAACGCGGGTTTTGCGGCGGGCGGGAGGCGATGTCGGTCATGGTGTTGAAGGTGGGTAATGTATTGGAGCGTGTGGCGGGTCATTCCGTCACCCGCAGATTTTTTGCTCCGGCAAGACCCTCCAACTCGCCGGCGTGATCCGGGTGGCAAGTGAAGGAAAGGCCGATGGGGTTGTCGGAGATGTGGGAAATGCGAAAGATCATGAAGAATGTGATGGAACGGGTGTGTCGCTATTGAGAAACCTCATGGAAATCTGACAGGGAGAGAAGCGGAAATGTGCGGATGATTGTCAGTCTTTCACCCGACCATCCCCCGGAAGGCTTCGGGGTCCTTCCAGAACTGGAAAATGCGGGGAATGACCTTGGGCTTCGACTCCTTTTGATCCAGTGCCTTCAGGCGGGGGCGGATTTTGTCCAGGTAGTCGGCGAAGGAGGTCCGGCGCAGCAGTTTCATCGGCTCGCCACCGGCGTAGGCGGGCAGCAGCCGCTCGACGTCCACGACGAAGGGCACTTGGGCGATGACGGGCATCTTGGCGATGGCCGCGACCGCCGATCCGAAAACCGCCTCGCTGCAGCCCGCTTCCAGGCGGTCGAGCCAGAACTCGACCATGCCCTCGCTGACAAACCCGGATTTGGCGGCGGTCATTTCCAGCTGCGTCTCCTCGGACAATTCGTCCCAGACCTCCGCCAGCAGCGGCATGATCCGCTTGTCGCCTAGCAGCAGGACGCCGCCCAAGGCCGCGCCTTGTCCCGGCGCGCCGCCATCTTGGTGGACCAGCGTGTGGATTACGAACCGGGGTCCGGCGAGTTCGTCCCCGTCTTCGGGATCAAACAGCACCGACAGGCTGAGCGCGGCGGACGAGCGGATGCCGGGGTCCGTGTCGGCTGCCAGAAACATCATCAGCCCCATGTGGCCAAGTCCCTCGTGCTGCTCGATCATTTCACTGAACTCGGTGAGCATTGCCTGGCGCTCCGCGACATCCAGCCGCGCTATCGCGTGTCGGTAGAGCGCGAACAGTCCGGCGATCCGGGAGCCGTCCTGGGTCGCGCCATACTCGATGAATTTCACCGAAAGGACCTGTTTCAGCTCATCGTCGTCGAGACCGATCCAAGCATCCGGATCATCACCGAGGGTTGAGAGGTGTTCGCAGTCGTCCATTTTCAGTTTCTGTTTTTTGAATCGTTTGAATAAGGCCATGGCGGGGAGTGGTTTGAGTTCAATTAGCGTTTCGGAATCCCGGTTTTTACCACGGGGGGTGGGACAAATAGCGGGGGCGGGTAGGAAAATTTTAAGTTTTTTTTGAGGATGGATTTTGAAGGGAGGAAGCGGGATGATTTCGGCATTCTGCTTGAATGAGCAGCGTCCGGCTTACGTTTCACCAACCATGAAGGCAATTATCCTCCCCGTCCTGCTCTCGCTCGCCTTGGCCTGCACCCTCACCGCGCAGACTTGCCGGGAGGTGGTCCGTGACGCTTCCGGCCGGCTCGTCCAGACCATCGACCGCCAGAAACAAGCGGGCGGAACCGTGCAAGCCACCACGCGCGACGCCTCGGGCCGGATCATAGGGACCGCCACCACCAACCCGAATGCCGGCGGCAGCGCGCAGACCAACTATCGCGATGCCAGCGGCAGGCTGACCGGCACCGCCACCACCCAGCCCACCGCGGGAGCCTCGTCGCGCACGACCTACCGCGACGCCAGCGGACGCTTGGTTGGCAGCGCCGACACCCGGACTGGCAGCGGCTCGGCCACCAACACCCAATATCGCGACGCCTCGGGCCGACTCACCGGCAGCCAGACCACCAATGCCAGCCCCTCGGGATCACTCACCGGCACCCAGCGGGACGCCTCGGGTCGTCTGATTGGTAGTAGCACAGCCACCGGGAAGTGCCAGGGAGTCACGAAGGTGCCGGTTCCGCCGCCGGCCGCCAAACGGTAAAATGATGGATGCTTGGCTTGGAGGTGTTCATGGCTTCCTGCTCATGGCTGCAATTCGCCGCATTTCAGGGGGTATTGCAAGCATCTATTGCGCGGTCCGCAGCGCGGCATCATGATAGACCTTGCTATATCTAGTGATGCCAGCAGGTTCGATTTCTTCCCCTGTTGTCCCCATCCACGCGCCGGCTGCGTCCCGGTGGACGGGCGGACGTGTTTTTGATACCCTTCACACCATGGAACTCGATTGGCGCGGCAGGCAAGGTCGAGCGCACCTTCCGTCTGTGGCTGCGCCACCCGTTCCGGGGTAAGCGCCCACCTACGGGCAAGGGCCATGGCTTGATGGAGTTTTCCGGTTCATCAAAACCGCAAAACGCTGGCGATTATGCCGCCGAGGACGGCGATGCCTAGCAGCCACCAATACCATTTCACGCCAAGCGCGCGGTGTGGCGATTTGCCGAACTCGCGGGCGACGAAGGCGTCGTAATCGAAGTCGTCGTCTGGCAGGTCGAGGCCGTCGGTGGATTTGTCCTGCTCCCAGGATTTTTTGCCGGGCTTTGGGGCGGCTTTATCACAGCCCGGACACGGTTTGCCCACACGGACCTCGCGGGCGCAGAAGGGACAAATGTAACTGAGTGTCTCGCGCATGATGAGGTGACTAGAATGAGCACGAACTTCGGATCGCTTGCAAGTCGTAAGAATGCTTGGCATTCCGACGGATGGGGTGGAAGTTCGGCGCGGCATGGGATTGAGTCTTTCAGAATTGCGCGACGGATTGCCGGAAGGCGGATTGTTCAGCGGCGGAGCTTGGCGCTGGTCACCGGAGCCCTTGAAGCTGAGCGCGGCGGAAGCCCGCCAGATCATGTCGCTCGGCCACCCGCTGGCACGCTTCCAACAGGCGTGCGACGGGCTGTATCGGCGCAGCGCCGCCGGGAAACTACCGGAGTGGCTGGTGGAGCTGCTAGACAAGGGAAAACCCGACTGGCTGTCCAAGCTCCAGCGCGAGCCTTCCACCGCA
Source organism: Akkermansiaceae bacterium (assembly GCA_947462535.1). GTDB lineage: Bacteria > Verrucomicrobiota > Verrucomicrobiia > Verrucomicrobiales > Akkermansiaceae > Luteolibacter. Next base: position 10,950 of record CANHPN010000030.1, read on the forward strand.
GAGCGATTTCCACGGGTGATCCGGCCGGATTTGATTCTGACGGAATCGGGTTTTGCCATGACCGAACTGGACAGCGTGCCGGGCGGGATCGGAGTGACGGCGTGGCTGTCACGGGTTTACGCCAAGGCCGGATTCGCCGTGCTGGGCGGGCCGGACGGGATGATCGACGGCTTCCGCTCGCTGATGCCCAAGGGCGGCACGGTGCTGGTGTCCGAGGAGTCGCGCGATTACCGGCCGGAAATGGAGTGGCTGACCCGCGAGCTGGGCGAAGCGTGGGAAGTCGCTTCCGCCGAGGAATACGAACCAAACGGACAGTCGCTCTACCGGTTTTTCGAGCTCTTCGACTGGGAATCGATTCCCGCCGTGAAGCGGCTTGCCGAGAAGGCGGCCGCAGGCGAAATCGAGATCACGCCGCCGTTCAAACCACATCTGGAGGACAAGCTGTGGCTGGCTTTGCTGTGGTCTCCGGCGTTGAGAAAAATCTGGGAGCAGACCCTGCGCGGCAGCCACCTCAAACGTTTGCGCGAGCTGGTTCCTTTCGGCTGGGTGATCGATCCAGCACCGCTGCCGCCGCACGCTGCCTTGCCGAGGATCGACGCGCATTCCTGGGAGGAGGTGGCGAATTTCAGCCAGAGGGAGCGCCAACTGGTGCTCAAGATCAGCGGTTTCCATGAGACCGCCTGGGGCTCACGCGGGGTGTTCATCGGCCACGACATGGCGGGGCCGGAATGGTCGCAGCGGCTGCACGCCGCGCTGGAAGAGTCGGCGGAGCAACCGTGGATCTTGCAGGAATTCCGCGAGGGACGGCGGATCGAGCATCCGGTTTTCCGGGATGACGGGTCGGTCGAGATGATGCAAGGCCGGGTGCGGCTTTGCCCTTACTTTTTCACCGACGAGGCGGGTGAGACCAAATTCGGCGGTTGCCTGGCGACAATTGTCCCGGCGGACAAGAAGAAGATCCACGGCATGAGCGACGGTGCGCTGGTGCCGTGCGTGGTGGGTTGACCTGTGGCATTTCACGCTGCGATTGGCGCTCGAGCGAGGTCGGGCAATCAAGCTTCACCTTTCAAGCGATTCCCCATTCGTGTGAAGTCAGATCTACAACTTACTGATTTTACGAGATTTAAAATAACAAATTCAATTGAAAGATTGACAGGAGGTTCCATCGCGTCCGATGGCCTGCCCGCCGCCACCGAGCAGGATGTTTGAGCCGGACTCCACGGCGAGAATGGATAACCGCACATTGCAGGCAATCTGCGAGATCCTGGACGGGTCCACCCAAGTCGATGCGGGGCAGCGGATCATGGCGACCTGCACGCTGAAGGAATGACAAGCACTTGCATGAAGGGCGAACTTCGCCGCCTGATTTTTCGTTGTCGCCCTGGACTGCATTTTTCGTTTTTCCCGGAAGCTCGGATGGTGCTAAGAGTTGTCCGTGAATTCACCCGAGTGCCCGAAACTGCCGCAGGTCGAGGAACCGATTTCCGAGAAGGAGATCGTCGAACAGGAAATCTTCGAGCTGGAGCTGCCCGACCGCACATTGTTGTCCGGGCCGAGCTCGCGCCTTCGCGATCTATCGACGTTGATCCGGGTCGGCAAGGATCTGCTGATGGGCTTCCGGGTACTGCATTTCGCCGGGCCGTGCGTGACGATTTTCGGGTCTGCTAGAACCAATGTTGGGAGCCGTTACTATGAAATGGCGCGTCAAATGGGGGCAGCTTGCGCGAAGCTCGGCTTCACCGTGGTCACCGGCGGTGGTCCGGGCATCATGCAGGCGGGAAATCAGGGCGCTTTGGAGGCGGGCGGCCGCTCGCTCGGCGTCAACATCGAGCTGCCTTTCGAGCAGGAGCTCAACCGCTACGTCCAGCGCTCGGTGACGATGCGTTATTTCTTCACCCGCAAAGTGGTGCTGGTGAAGTATTCCTACGCCTTCATCATCCTGCCAGGCGGATCGGGGACGATGGATGAAATGTTCGAGACGATGACGTTGATCCAGACCGGCAAGTTGAAGATTTTCCCGATCATCCTGATGGGCAAGGATTACTGGCAGCCGCTGATGAATTTCATCCATCAGATGGTGGAGGAGGGAACGCTTGGCCCGGATGATCCGGATCTGATATTCTTCACGGACGATGTCGCGGAAGCGGCGGCTCATTTGCAGCGGCACGCGGTTAGGCAGTTCGGCCTGCGGCGCAAGCGCGCGCCCAAGGCGATCCGTGTGCTCGGGGAAAAAGGCCTGTGATACAGGCATTCTTGCCTGTTTCTCGGATGACGGGTGTTGTTGAAAGAACAGGCAAGAATGCCTGTGTCACGCCTTGGGCAAAAAGAAGCAGCGCTGCTTCGGGGAGATCGGCAGGTCGAGCTTTTCCATCACCGCGAGCATGTCCTCCCAGACCTGGCGCTTGGTCTGGTGGCCGTCGCCGGTTTGCAGGAGGTAGCTCGGGTGATAGGTCACGCGTACCGGCGTACCCTCGAAGTCGTGCCACTTCTCCCGCAGCGGGGCGACGGTGCCGGTGATTCCTAGCAGACCCTCCGCCGCCGTCTCGCCGAGCGCGACGATGCACGCTGGCCGGACGATGTCGATTTCCGCGCGGATGAATGGCAGGCAGGCGGCGATTTCACCGGCGTTCGGCTTGCGATTGTTAGTAGTTTGCTTCGGCGTCGAGGGGCGAAATTTGACGATGTTGGAAATATAGACCTCCTCGCGGGAGAGTCCCATCGCCTTGAGAATGTCGTTGAGCTTCTGGCCAGCCGGACCGACGAATGGCTGGCGCTCGCGCTCCTCCTGATAGCCGGGCGCTTCGCCCACCAGCATCACGCGCGCCTCGGGGTTTCCGGCGGCGAAAACCATCGTCTCGCGCAGCGATCCGAGCGATTTGGCGGGTGACCAGTTTTCGGCCTGGCGGCGCAGCGAGTCGAGTTGCTCGGCACGCGTCGCGCCCTTGATGGAAATCTTTGCGACCGCCGCCGGAGGCTTGGGCGCGTCCAAGGTGGTTTTCGCGGGCGGGCCCTCGGCTTCCTCGCGTGGCGGGGCGGTTTTTTTGGCTTTGGTAGAGTTGAAAACCTCGCGCAGGACGCCGCGCGCGCCGTCGTCCAGATGCACGTGGGTCACCCCGCGGGCTTGCTCGGCTTCGAGAAATTCTAGGAGGACATCGACTGGGCGGGACACGCCGCGACGCTAGCGACTTGCCGGGCGGGGTGCAACCGCTGGATTCGCCGATCCATCGCCGGCGGCTGCTTCTTCTTGCCCGGTAAGGTGAAGCGGGGCATGTTTCCGAGCGTCCGGACGCTATTTCCCATCCCGCTCATGTCAGATCCTCCGCACTTACCGATCCCGCTCTCCGCCCCCCGCTGGTATTCCGAGCCGCAGTTTTGGCGCACCTTGCGCAAGGCCACAGTCCGCGCCGGCCGGCAAACCCTGCTCACCGCCCTCACGCTTTTCTACTGCTTGCAGGATCGCGACACGCCGACGTGGGCGAAGGGAGTGATTGTCGGCGCGCTGGGCTATTTGGTTTTACCCACCGATTTGATCCCCGACATGATTCCCGGAGCGGGCTTTGGCGACGATTGGGGCGCGCTGGTCGCCGCGCTCGGGACGGTCGCCGCCCACATCAAGAACGAGCACAAGATGAAAGCCGCCGCGCAAGTCGAGCGCCTGCTCGGTTCGGATCACCCCGCCGCGCCGCCGGCTCGTCCTACTACTGGGACAGCGCCTACATGCCCGAAATCTGGATGGTAATCCCGAAGGAGGAGGCCGGCGAGGACGACATCTGCTTCGCCGGACACTCGGTCTGGACTTACGGACTCTTGTCAGGTGGATTCATCGCGCGGGCGAGCTATCTGATTTTATTGGGCGGCACCGCGGTTTCCAGCCTGGTGGCGGCGCGCGCCAACACCTCCGATCCCGGACCCGACCAATGGCTGGCGTTCCTTCCCTTCGTAGCGACCTGCTGCCTCATCAGCGAGTCTCTAACCAGAAGCCCGTTTCAGGAACGACTTGTCGGCATCCTCTTCGGCATCATCGGCATCGAGCGCCGCAAGGGATTACTAACATTTCTCCGCACCGCGAAGCTCGCACGCGAGGCGGACCTCCCCTACTACTTCGCCTGCGCCGGCACCATTCACCTCCCGCAATCCACCGAAACCGAGCAGGCGGAAATGCACGTGCTCGTCGATGCAATCGCCGCCGGGGAAATCACGGGAGAACTTTCAAGCGAATCCAAGCCTCAACGACTCACCCGCGCATCAGCTCCTCGATCTCCCCGGCTTCGATCGGGATCTTGCCCATCAGATCGAAATTCCCGTCCTTGCCGACCACGAAGTCGTTTTCCAACCGCACGCCCAGCGCCTCCTCGCGGATGTAAATCCCCGGCTCGATGGTGAAAACCATGCCCTCCGCGAACGGCTGATGCGGCGGGGCGACGTCATGCACGTCGAGGCCGAGATGGTGCGAGGTGCCGTGCATGAAATATTTCTTCACCAGCGCCTTGTCCGGCCCCTGCTCGCGGGCCTCCTTGGCCGTGAACAAGCCCAGCCCGACGAGCTCGCGCTCCATCAGCTCGACGACTTGTTTGTGATATTCCATCGGCGTATTGCCGGGGCGCAGAAGGTCGTTTGCTCCGCGGAAAACCCGGAGCACCGAGTCATAAACGTCGCGCTGACGCTTGGTGAATTTCCCATTTACCGGCACCGTGCGCGTCAGGTCGGAAGCCCAGCCGGCATACTCCGCGGCCACATCCATCAGGACCATGTCCCCGTCCCGGCAGACCTTGTCGTTCTCCACGTAGTGAAGCACGCAGGCGTTTTTCCCGGTACCGATGATCGGTCCATAGGCAAATCCGCGAGAACCACGGCGGACGAATTCGTGCAGCAACTCCGCCTCGATCTCCCACTCGCCGACTCCCGGCTTGACGAATCCCAACACCCGCCGGAAACCCGCCTCCGTGATGTCGCAGGCCCGCTGGAGCATCTTGATTTCCTCCGCGTTCTTGGTCATCCGCAAACGGTGAAGCAACGGCGCGAGCCGCTCGTAACGATGCAGCGGATAGCGCGCCTGGCAGTCCTTGATGAACCGCGCATTGCGGGTCTCCACCACCACGCTCGCCCGCAGATGCTCGTTAGTCACCAGATAAACATGCTCCACCTGCGGCACCATCCGGTGGAGGAACCCGTCAAACGCCTGCGACCACTCGATCCGCTCGATCCCCGTCACCGCCCGCGCCTGCTCCTTGGTCAGTTTTTCACCCTCCCAGACCGCGATCAGCTCGCTGGTCTCCTTCACGAACAAAATCTCACGCTCCTTCGGATCCACCGCATCCGGCATGAGCACAAGCGTCGTCTCCTCCTGATCCACGCCGGTCAGATAGAACAGGTCGCTGTTCTGTTTGAAAGGCATCGTCCCGTCCGCGTTCGTCGGGTAGATGTCGTTCGCCAGGACGATCACCATGCTGTTCGGCTTCAGCAAGCCGCGCAGGTTGGCGCGGTTGCGGACAAAAAACTCAGGACAAATGGGTTCGTATCGCACGCCGGGACTTCAAGGCATCCGCCGCCGCAGGGCAATTCGGATTTTCAGAGAGTGACGATTGCACGACTCTTGATGAACCAAGGATTCGCCATTGCCCAGTTCGAGGAGGAATCCATCAAGCCACTCGATGTCCGCAAGGAGATGGTGGATGCCACAACCAAGGTCAAAGGCTTGAAGCTGAAACGCGACAAGGCCGATGAAACCCAGACGGCGATGTTCGTCCTGATCGCGCATGCGGTCCGGGGACACGAACAGTTCGGGGAGGATTGCGCGTTCTACCGCTCGTTGGGATTCGTTCCCAAAAGCGAGCGGAAGACGGGCACTCGGGGGCGGAACAAGGCGTCGCCGGACGCCACCGCGCCCGCGCCTCCCGATGCAAACGCCGCTTGATTCGAGGCCCTGAGAAGCTGAATCAAACGGCGTTGCAAAACGGAAACAAAGGGGTCGCCGGTCCGCAAGGGCCGGCGGCTTTTCCGTTGGCACCCAAACAAATCAGGAGCGCGCCAGCAAGGGAATTTCCGGGCGGATTGGGGTCCCGACACAAGGGATGGTCGAATCGGATCATCGGCACTGAAGGGAAGAATCTGAACCGCCAAGCGCCAAGAGCGCCAAGGAACCCCCGCATGAGCGGCTCTGAAATCCGTTTCGAATCCTCACAAACAAGATCTATCTTCTATTTGACTTGGCGTCTTGGCGTCTTGGCGTGAAAACTCTTCATTCCGGATCTTGCCACGACTTCTCCCTGGTATGAGCACCCTTTTAAGTGGGCGGATGTGGACCCGTCTTAAAGACGGGCGTTCGGCAGGAACGCGCCGTGCCTTGGCACGCCGTTGAAGGCCCGGTCCAGGCCGAGGCGCTGCCACATGCCGGCCACGGCGCGGCCGAGGATTTCCACGTCGCCACGCGCGTCGTGGCGGCGGATGCCTTGCTGGTCGATCCGCAGGCGGGAAACCAAGTGGTCCAGCGAGTGGCCGGTGCCGCGGGTTTTGCCGAAGAGCATCTTCGACATGTGGATGGAGTCGATGCTGTGGACCTCTCGCATCGGCAGGCCGTGGCGGCGGCAGGTCGCTGCCAGAAACTTGCTGTCAAACCGCAGGCCGTTGTGGGCGATGAGGGTGGAATCCCCCGACCAGGCGGCGAACTCGCAGAGCACTTCCTCCGGCCGTTTCGCGTTTGCCACGTGGCGGTTTCCCACCCCGGTGTAACTCTCGATGAACGAGGAGATCGGCCGCCGTGGTTTCGCGAAGCTGGCGAAGGTTTCCTCCGGGCACAAACAACCCGCCGTGAAGCGCATCGCCGCGATCTGGATGAACTCGTCCTGCTCCGGGTCCAGCCCGGTCGTTTCCAGGTCATAGACCACGAAGGTCTCCCCGGCGTGCTGGCGGTCCGTCCAGTAGAACGAATGCCGGCACTCGGGGCAATCCACGCGCGTTCCCATCGCAGACTTGGGTCCGGTCAGGCTGTTTTTGCATTCGGGGCAGAACGTTTTCATCAGCCCATCGCCTTTTCCATCAGCTTGTTCATCCGGGAAACCGTGTCACGGGCGTCCTCTAGCAGGCCAGCGGCGATCAGCGAGTTGTCGAGCAGTTGCAGCGCCACCAGCTTCGCCAGCTCCGGGTTGGAATCCTTGGCCTCGGACAGCTTCTTGACGAGCGGATGGCGCGGGTTGATTTCCAGCTCCACCTTGATCTCGTCTTTGAAATTCTCGTCCATCGCCTTCATCATCTGGCGCATTTGCGGGCTCATGCCGTCCGTCGGGACGAGCGCGATTACCGGGCTCTCCACCAGCCGCTTGCCGCTCGCGACGGCAGTCACGCGGTCGCCGAGTTCCTGTTTGAGGAACTCGCACAGCGCCGCCGTTTGCTCCTCGGAAAGCGCGTCACCTTCCGGCGCGTGCTCTTCCAGCTCCACGCCGCCGTGGCGGATGGAAACGAGCTTCTTGCCCTCGAACTCACCGAGCGACTCCACGACGTATTCGTCCACCGCATCGGTGAAATATATGACCTCCAGCCCGCGCGCCCTGAACGCCTCCACGTAAGGACTGCTCTCGACCTGCTCGCGACCGGCTCCGACCAGATAATAAATCGACTCCTGGCCGTCCTTCGCCCGCGAAATGTAGTCCGTGAAACCACAGACCGCGCCGGTTTCTGTCAGAGACGACTCGAAACGCAGCAACTTGGCCAGCGCGTCGCGGTTCGGATAGTCGGTGGCGATACCCTCCTTGAAATAGCGGTCGAACTTCTTGTAAAAGCCTCGGTATTTCTCCGGATCGGCTTCGGCTTCCTTTTCAAACATCTTGATCACCCGCTTGCTGATGACCGCGCCAAGCTTCCGGATCAGCGCGCTGTCCTGCATGGTTTCCCGCGAGATGTTGAGCGGCAGGTCGGCGCTATCAACGACGCCTTTCATGAAGCGCATCCAGTCGGGCAGCAGGCCTTTCGGGTCGGCGTCGATGAGCACTTTCTTCGAGTAGAGCGAGACGCCGCCCTCGACCTTGCCGAAGCCCGTGCGCTCGGGATTCTCGCTCGGCGCGAAGACCAGCGCGTTGATCGCGATCGGCGCGTCGGCGCTGAAATGAAGGCGATAGGCGGGCTCGTCCCAGGCCTTGCAGGCGAATTGATAGAACGCCTTGTATTCGTCCTCGGAGATCTCCGACTTGTTCTTCAGCCACAGCGCTTCCACCTCGTTGACGCGGGTGCCGTTGAGGAAAATCGGGAAGCCGACGAAATTGCTGTAACGCTCGATGAGATGTTTGATGCGCGTCTCCTCGGCATACTCGCCAAGCTCTTCCTTCAGGTGCATCACAATCTTCACCCCGCGCGACTGGCCGGGTGAGTCCTCGATTTCATAACCGGTCTTGCCGTCGCTGATCCAGACGAGCTCCTCGCCGTCCGCGCGCCAGCTGCGGGTGTGGACCTTCACCTCGTCCGCCACCATGAACGCCGAGTAAAACCCGACGCCGAACTGGCCGATCATGTTGCCCGGCGTGCTGCCGCTGTCCTTCATGTTTTTCAGGAACGCCTTGGTCCCCGAGTGGGCGATAGTGCCCAGGTTTTTCACCAGCTCCTCGCGGGTCATGCCGATGCCGGCGTCGGAAATCGTCAGGGTTTTCGCCTCGGCATCCGTGGTGATGTGGATTTCCAACGGTGCGCCCGCTTCGTGGATGTCTTTCTCGGTGGCCTCGATGTGGCGGAGTTTTTCCATCGAATCTGAAGCGTTGGAAATCAGCTCGCGGAGGAAGATCTCCTTGTCGGTGTAGAGGGAGTGGACGACCAGATCGAGCAATTGCTGGATCTCGGCTTGGAAGACGTGTTTTTCGACGGTTGTTTCGCTCATGGTAAAAAGTGTTGGGGGTTCGTTGGAACGGCGGGACCATAGCCATCATGGCCCGACTGTCAAAATTTCCGCAAGTGCGGACTCACTGCGTCTCATCAGACGGAGTCCCGGATGCGTTGAAAAGGTTCAAGACCCTGATGCCCAGGCCGGCGAAATCCGCCTCATTGCGGGTGACCAGCGTTAAATCATGCTCCAAGGCGCTGGCAGCCAGCAGCGCGTCCACCTCGGGCAACGAACGGACTGCTTGGAGTTTGCCCCAATGCTCGGCGACGGACAGCGTCACCTCGATCAAGCGCTCCCGGAAAACGTGTTTTACCTCATTCAGCCAGCGCTCAAGGATCAAGGATTGCAAGGCGTCGCGGGACGACATCCGACTTGTTCGCTGGCAGGCCTGCACGGATCGTGCTTCATTCCGCGCGAATGGATCGGGAAAAACAGCGACTCGCCGAAGACAAGGCGGGTGAGAAAAAATGGCGGCGTTGGGGACCCTTCCTCAGCGAACGCCAATGGGGGACTGTGCGCGAGGATTATTCAGACCACGGCAACAGCTGGGCTAGCTTTCCGCACGACCATTCCCGCCGCCGCGCCTATCGCTGGGGCGAGGACGGATTGCAGGGCTGGACCGACCGCCAGTGCCGCTTGTGCTTCGCCCCCGCGCTTTGGAACGGCAATGACACCATCCTCAAGGAGCGCCTCTTCGGCCTCGGCGGCAACGAGGGAAATCACGGCGAGGACGTGAAGGAGTGCTACTACTACCTCGATTCCACGCCCACCCATTCCTACACCAAGGCGCTTTATAAATATCCGCAGGCCACTTTCCCCTATACCGCGATCCGCGAGAAAAACCAGGCGCTCGGCCGCACCGGACCCGAGCTGGAACTCGCCGACATGGGCCTCTTCGACGGCGGAAAATATTTCGACGTCCTCCAGGAAGTCGCCAAGCGTAGCCCTAACGACATCCTATGGCGCATCACCGTGACCAATCACGGCAAGAAAGCCGCGCCCATCCACGTCCTGCCCACGCTCTGGTTCCGCAACGTCTGGAGCTGGGAGGGCAACCGGGAGATGCCCGTCAACAAACCCGCCGTCACTGCGGACGGCGCGGCGGTCATCGCCCGCCACGAGTCGTTAGGCGATTTCCGGCTGCTGGTGGATTCCCCGGATTTCCCGACCCCGGTGCCGTGGCTTTTCACGGAAAACGAGACGAACTGCGAGAGCGTCTTCGGCACCCCCAACCCCACGCCCTATGTCAAGGACGCCTTTCACCGCTACCTGGTCCACGGCGAGAAATCCGCGGTCTCCCCCACCCGCTCCGGCACCAAGGCCGCCGCGCACCTGAAATTCATGGTTCCCGCCGGGAGATCCATCACCGTGCGCTGCCGGCTGCACTCGCTCAAGGAGTCTAATGGATTTGACCGGTTCCAGGAATTCGACGAAGTCTTCCGTCAGCGGATCGCCGAGAGCGATGAGTTCTACGACCACGTCATCCCCAAGGGCATTTCCCGCGACGAGCGCCTGATCTGCCGCCAGGGCTACGCCGGGCTGTTATGGACCAAACAGTTCTTCCACTACGTCGTCGAGGACTGGCTGAAAGGCGACCACGGCGGAAGCCCATCCGAAGCCCGGCTCAAGGGCCGCAACGCGGACTGGCGGAACTTCCACGCCCGCGACATCCTCTCGATGCCGGATAAGTGGGAATACCCGTGGTTCGCCGCGTGGGACACCGCCTTCCACATGATCCCGTTCTCCGCGGTCGATCCGGATTTCTCCAAAGACCAACTCCTGCTGCTGCTGCGCGAGTGGTACATGCACCCTAACGGACAGCTCCCCGCCTACGAGTGGAACTTCTCCGACGTCAATCCGCCGGTCCACGCCTGGGCCGTCTGGCGGGTCTATAAAATCGCCGATGAAAAAGGCAACCGCGACCTGTTATTCCTCGAACGCGCCTTCCAGAAACTTCTGCTCAACTTCACCTGGTGGGTCAACCGCAAGGACATCGAGGGCCGCCACGTCTTCGGCGGGGGCTTCCTCGGGCTCGACAACATCGGGGTCTTCGACCGCTCCCACTCGCTGCCCGGCGGCGGGCGACTCAACCAGGCGGACGGAACCGCGTGGATGGCATCGTTCTGCCTGACGATGCTCTCGATATCGCTGGAACTCGCGCTCGAAAAGCCCGCCTACGAGGACATCGCCTCGAAGTTCTTCGAGCACTTCGTCAACATCTGCGATGCCATCAACTCGCTCGGCGGCACGGGACTCTGGGATGACGCCGACGGCTTCTATTACGACCAGCTCATCATCAACCACCGCGAGCCCATCCCGCTGCGCATCCGCTCACTCGTCGGCCTGCTGCCGATGTGCGCGGTGACCGTGATCAAACAGAAAACCATCGACGCGCTGCCGAGTTTCCGGAAGCGGATGGACTGGTTTCTCACCAACCGCCCGGACCTGCTCAAATACATCACCGTCCGCCGCGTCCACGGCAACAAAAACCCCGGCCGCTGCCTGCTCGCCATACCTTCCGAGGCGCGGCTCCGCGCGAGCCTCGCCTACATGCTCGATCCCAAGGAGTTTCTATCCAACTTCGGCATCCGCTCGCTGAGCAAGGCGCATGAGGAAAAGCCCTTCGTCTTCGAGCACCACGGCCAGCGCCACGAGGTGCCCTACACGCCGGGCGAGGCGACGACCGACATGTTCGGCGGCAACTCGAACTGGCGCGGCCCGATCTGGTTCCCCATCAACTTCCTCATCATCGAGGCGCTCGAACGCTACGACTATTTCTACGGCGACACCTTCAAGATCGAGTATCCCACCGGCTCGGGAAACCTCATGACGCTCCGCCAGGTCGCCATCGACCTGTGCGACCGCCTGATCTCGCTGTTCCTGCCAGATGAGGAAGGTTACCGCCCCTGCTTCGGCGAGGCCGAGCGCTACAGCGAGGTCAAGCACTGGCAGGACCTCCTGTTATTCCACGAGTATTTCCACGCGGAGACCGGCGAGGGACTCGGCGCCTCGCACCAAACCGGTTGGACCGCGCTCGTCGTCCGCCTCGTCCGCGAGCGCCGGGAGAAACTCACGCACTCGCCTGGCGCTTCATCCGCTTGAAAACCAGTCGCCCGTGAGCCGTCCACCTCGCCATACCGTAATCGCTTGGAAAGCCACTTCATCCTCACCGGAAAAGGCGCGTTCACCAGCGCCTACGAAGTCATGAACCACTGGGGAGCCAACCACTGTGTGATGACCTGCGGACACGTCGGACATCTCTATCTGACGCTCGCCTCCATGCTGCGCATCCCGGTTTACATGCACAACATTGGCGAGGACCGCGTTTTCCGCCGGAGCGCATGGACCTCCTTCGGCACCGCAGATCTCGAAGGTGCCGATTTCCGCGCCTGCGCGAACTACGGCCCGCTCTACAGCAATGCGTGATCTATCAATTGAAACGAAAAAGCCCGGGCCGAAAAGCCGCTCCGGGCTTTTTCGTGAATTTGGGCTCTTCAGCAGACTTTTTGGGTGAACTTTGGCTCGGGAGGATTTCGAAGTGTATGATAGAGAGATATTTGAAGCAGATCGAAGCTGCGCCCGCAGGCGTCACCTGGAATGATGGGAATCGAGCTGCGTCGGCAAGCGTCCGCACCAACCACCCGGACTATCCGAAGATCACGCTTCCCGTCCAGCTCATCGGCCCGCCGCCGGCCGCAAGCTGCACGCACTGAAGCGTCGCCATCACCGCCTAACGGGATGCGATGACCTCGACGGTGAAGCCTTTCAAATAACCGGTCTCCGGGATGGCGATGAGGATCGGGTGGTCGGCGCGCTGGGCGTGGTTCATCACGAGGCGGGCGGACTTTTTCGCATCGACGGAGGCGTCCACGAGGTTGTCCATGAACAGCTCGCGGGAGGCGTGGTAGGAACAGCAGAAGGTGGAGAGCAGGCCGCCCTTGTCCAACAGCTTGAGCGAGCGCAGATGGATTTCCTTGTATCCGCGCATGGCGTCCATGAGCGTGGCCTTGTTGCGGGTGAAACTCGGCGGATCGAGGATGATCATGTCGTAGTCCGGCTTCGCGTGCTTGAGGAAATCGAAGACGTTGTGTTCGAGCACTTCGATTTCGACGTTGTTGAGCGTGGCGTTGTGGCGGGCGGCCGCGCAGGCGCTGGCGGAGACATCCACTGCTGTGACGTGGGCAGCACCGGCTTTGGCGCAGGCGAGGGCAAATCCGCCCTGGTTGGTGAAGCAGTCGAGCACGCGCTTGCCCTTGGCGAGGGCGGCGACTTCGGCGTGGGCCTGGAGTTGGTCGAGGTAGAGGCCGGTTTTCTGGCCGTCGAAGAGATCGACCTCGAAGAGCAGGCCGTTGGCGCTGACGTGGAACGGACCGGGATTTTCGCCGTGAAGCATCTCGATGCCGGGTTCCATGCCCTCGGCCTTGCGGTAGGGCGAATCGTTGCGGAGGACGATGGAGGCGGGGTTGAGCAGGCCGATGAGCGCATCGCGGATGATTTCCTTCCGCAGGTCCATGGCGAGCGTGAGCGTCTGGACGGAAAGATGGTCGCCGTAGCGATCGACGATCAGGCCGGGGAGTCCGTCGGACTCGGACCAGACGAGGCGGGCGAGCGTTTCATCGATGCCACGCTGCTTGCGGTGCTCGATGGCCTGGCCGATGCGGCGGGTGAAAAAGTCAAGATCGAGGTCCTGTTTGCGGCGGGAGAAGCGGCGGGCGACGATTTGCGAAAGCGGATTATAGATGGCGGTGCCGAGCGGGCGGTCGCGGAAATCCTTGAGCGTGATGACGTCTCCGGGTTGCGGATTGCCGAAGGATTTCTTGATCTCAGTAGCGTAAATCCACTCGTGACCGTGAAAAATGCGTGCTCGGGGTGCGATGATGATACCTGCCATGGGGCGGGAATCTGGCGCGGGGGAAGGTGAGTTGTCGATGGTGAATTCGTCCCCGGCCATCGCCTCTCGACGCACCACGATCCCGCACGCCTCACATTGACTCCCCGCGCTTCACAGGTCACCCTGCCGGCATGACCCCGGAAAACGGCGACTTTTTGACATGGGCGACCGACAGTTCGCGCACGGTGGAGGAACTCTTCAGCATCGAACTCCTCGTCGAGCAGTGCGAGCCGAGATGGAACTACAAACACGGCGTCCAAACCGACTTCAACTGGGAAGCCATCCGCCTCGCCCGGAAAAACCGGCAGCTCGACCCCCGCTACAAAGCCAAGCTCACCCGCCCCCGACTCGAACACACCGCCGAGGTCCTCGACCAGCTCACCAGCTTCTCCACCAACATCAGCGACGACCGCCCGCTGCGCGACATCTCCTTCGTGCGCTACTGCGGAAACCTCACCGCCGTGCATCTTTACCACTGCGAGATCACCGATTGGTCCGCCCTCGCCGACCTCCCCGCACTCGACACGCTCTACATCTCCGACGCCACTGCCCGCGACCTCCGCCCCGTCGGCGCGCTCACCCACCTCGAAAAACTCACCCTGCGCATCAGCACCCCGTGGCCCCTGCTTGCCGGCATGGAGAACCTTTCCCGCCTCACCGAATTCCTGTATTATGGAAACGTGCTGGCCGTCGGCACCATCCCGGCCCTGCCCGCCGTTCGCGTCGCCGGGTTTCACCATGGCAGCGGTTTCAATGTTCCCCTTCGCTGCGTCTCCGACCTGCCTGCCATGCCGGAACTGCGCTCTCTCCACTTGGAAAACACCGACCTGCTCGACGGCATCGACCGCTTCCCCCACCTCCTCAATCTCGAAATCTACGGTTTTCTCCCGGACCTCACCCCCCTCGCCGCCAACGTCGGGCTCACCCACCTCCACCTCAGCGGCCTCCAATACACCGACCTCTCCCCGCTCACCACCCTCCGCAACCTCTGCAGCATCACCCTCCGCAACGACTTCCCGCCCGATCTCACCCCCCTCGCCGAGCTGCCCCGCCTCCACCAGATCATCGTCAAATCCGAAGCCATCGTTCCGCCCGAGCTCGATTCCCTCAACGCCCTCTGCGCCCCGTGGGAGGAAGAATTCTGCTGCGATCCGCCGCGCAAGCTCGCTCCGCTGCGCCTCGTCGTCATCGACCAGCGCAAGGACTACGACGCCAAGGCCGACTCCGGCGGCAGCCCCCGCGACTGGGGCGAGGACAAGGAAATGGCCATCTCCGAGTCCAACTGGTTCATCCGCCAGCTCAACCGCCGCCTCACCCGCATCCTCGGCAAGGGATGGGGCGGCGAGCGCGAGAGCACCTCCAATATTCACACCCACGGCCACCTCTTCGTCCACATCCGCCGCCAGCGCGATCTCGACCACCTGCCCGCCGTCTGCCGCAGCCTGCGCCAGCTCATCGCCTCCTGTCTCCACCCCTGGCACCTCGACATCATGGCCGAGCCCCTCGCCGAATACGAACACGACCTCGACGAAATCCAGGACGAAGACGCTGACGGCGAGGAGGAGGAAACCTTCGATTCCGAGCGCGAGCGTGAGGAATGGGAATACCACCACCAGCACCAGCTCGAACGCCGCGAATACCTCAAACGCCGCTACCATCAGCGCATCGGCGAGGAACTCGGCGTCGAACCCGTCGTCCCCGCGCCCACCCCCGCCGCCGCCAAGCCCCCCGAGGAAACTTTTGCCGAGGGCGACGACACCGGCACCGAATACGACCTCGGCACCGATCTCAGCCTCTACTTCACCCTCACCGAGAAAGCCGCCGTCATTTACGAAAGCGACCGCGGCCTCGGCGAAATGCTTCTCGAAATGAAAGCCGAAGAGTGAGTCCCAAGGAGCGGCGTCAATGTCTGTTATTTTGAATCTCGTCGCAGAGTAGTAGCTGCGTTAACTAGCGAGGCCTGAGCCGCTTCTCCAAAAGCTTCTGCCGGATGAAATCCGCCGCCACCGAAGCGTGGTAGGCGTTCACGCCCACCTCGGAAAAATCCAGCTTCCCATCCGCGAAGCGCAGCCTCTCCGCCTCCTCATTGAGTCCCGCCTTGGCCAGCAGGGTGGAGTGAAGGAAAAACGGCAGGATCTCCTTAGCGGTTGGTTATACATGAGGACGCGATGGCCCCATGCCATCATTTCTTCCAAGTCAGCGATAGCTTCCGACCTGCCTTCGCACAATCCAGAAGGTAGAGGTTGATCAGGTTCTGATAAGGAATCCCGGTCTCCGTGGTGAGCGATTTGAAGTAATTGATGATGTCCGGCTCAAGCCTAATGGTCACAGCCTTCTTGAGCCGTTTCGCATACGGATTCCGCTTGGCCTTCGTGAAGTCGTATTCTGTTCTCATGATTTTTTCTCCGAGTAGAGTTTCTGCTCCTTGGTTCCGGCCCTTCTGGCCGAGATGATTCTAATGGATGAGCCTGTCTTCCTGAAACAGTGGATCACCACCAGGATTCTCAACTCACCACTTCGACCCATGATGATGAAGCGCTCTTCTTCCTTGGAATGATCCGGATCAGGAATCACCAGCGCATCTTCATCATAGAACACCGATTTCGCCTCCTCAAAGGTGATGCCGTGCTTTGCGGCATTGCTCGCCGCCTTTCTCGGGTCCCACTCGAAGGAAAGTTCGTCATGCAAATGAGCAATACATTATATTGCTGGTGTATTCAAGGCATGTTTCTAGAAATGTCAGAAACCTATCGAAAGCGGCGGCAAAACGATCGTTTGAACGCGCCGTAAGTCACTGATATGAGGCATTAAATCTATTTACGACCCCGTCCCAGTCCTTGGGTCTCCCCACCCTCATCCAAATCCTGTGAAAGGTGCCTTTTTCAGCTTTACACTTTTTTTGCGTCGAAATTGCTAGGTCTGGAACGGGTGGAGCGGCTGGAACCCTCGTAGAATATGGGATTTCCGCGTATCTGCCAGCGTCTGATGGTTGACTGGTTGGACGAGAATACTCCGAACACGGTTTCCCTTTACCTTGCGGAAATCAAAGCATTTACGATCGGCTCAAGCCCCGCAGCACCTCAGCTCGACGCTTAAAAATCTTATTTTCCTGCCATTGGCGGGTTGACAAGCTGCTTCCGGTGCCTAAAGTGCGCGCCCCGAGCCGGTAGCCGGACGGATCACGAACCTTTATTTGAGGCCCAAGCCATGAGCAAACGCACCTATCAGCCATCCAAGCGCACACGGAAAAACCAGTTCGGCTTCCGGGCCCGCATGGCCACCAAATCCGGCCGCGACATCATTCGCCGCCGCCGCCAAAAAGGCCGCAAGCGCCTTGTTCCCAAGGGCGTTGAGATTCAATACAGCCGTCACACGACGCAGCACAACTGAGGCCCGCCCTCGGCACCGTCCCGGGAATCCACAGCATTCCTGCCATGCGACTCCCGCGGACATGCAGCATGACCCAGCGCACGGATTTCGCGCGGGTCAAAACCACCGGTCAGGCGAAAGCCGGCCGGTTTGTTATTTTAAGCACGCTGCCTGATCCCTCGCTCACCACGATCCGCACCGGCTTCATCACCACCAAGCGCAGCGGCAAGGCGCACGACCGCAGTCTGCTGCGCCGCCGCTTCCGCTCGCTCGTCCAGTCCCACGCCCCCGAATTTGTGGAAATCCGCCGCTACCTAGTCACCATCGCCCGGCCCGGTGCCTCCAAGGCGACCTTCGCCGAGCTCGAGGAAGACTGGGTCCGGCAAGCCCGGCGGCTCGGATTGTTCCCCCGCCCCGCCGAAAAATCGTGATCTCGCGAATTGCCAGCACCGTGATCCGTCTCCTGATCCGCTTCTATCAGCGGATTCTCAACCCGGTGTTGAAAGCGGTCTCCGGCCCCGCCATGGGCTGCCGCTACACACCGAGCTGCTCGAACTATTTCCTCCAAGCCGTCGATGCCCACGGTCCCCTGCTCGGCTCGTGGCATGGAATTTGTCGGATTTTCCGCTGTCATCCATGGGGCGGCTGCGGTTATGACCCCGTCCCGTCGCCCGGCGCGCCGGAAACCGAAAAACATTCCTGCTCGCGCCACCGCGAAACACCTCACCTCTAACTTTCCACCACGCCTCCATGTACGATCGTAAAACCTGGGTCATCCTCGCCCTCTGCGGCGGCCTGCTCGCCGCCAACCTCTACTACTCCAGCAAAAACGCCGCCGCGCAGGCCCAGCTCCGCGCCCGTGAGGAAGCGCTGCAGAAAAGCCTCCCGCCCGCAGGTCAGCCCACCACCAGCACCGCGGAGCTCACCGTCGAGCCGCCTCCGCCTCCGACCGAGGAGGAAACCATCGTGCTCGAAAACGAGGACGTCATTTTCACCCTGACCAACATCGGCGGCGGCATCAAATTCGCCGAGTTCAAAAAGCAGTTCCAAGTCGGCAGCAAGACCGAGCTCGTCCGCGTCAACCGTCACGGCATCGGCCCGATCGGCGGACTGGCAGGCGCGGGCGAAATTTTGGAAAACGTCCCTTATGCCTACAAGGCCGACGAATCCATCGCCGGCAAGAAAGCCGTCTTCATCGCCAAGCTGCCATCCGGGCTGATCGCCAAAAAATCCTTCACCTTGCAAGAACCCGGCAAGGCGGGCTCCAGCTACATGCTCGGCCTCGAGCTCAAGCTCGAAAACACCGCTGCCATCGCCACCAACCTCGGCCAATGGAGCCTTTTCATGGGTGAAGCCTCGCCCACTTATCAGGCAGAAGTCGGCCAGCAGACCGGATTCTTCTGGAGCGAAAACGGAGGCATCGACTTCAAGGACGGTTCCGGATTCACGGGCGGCATGTTCAGCTCCGCCAAGTCGCTTATGAAGAGCGACAGCGCCAAGCCGGTGAAGTTCGCCGGCGTCACTAACCAGTTCTTCGCGACCGTCATCCGCCCGGCCGAGCCCGCCGTCACCAATGTCTGGGCGAAGTCCACCCAGGTCAGCATCGCCGCCGGAGCGTCCGCCGTGACCGCCGTCCACGCCGGTCTCCAGCTTCCCTCGGTTTCCCTCAATCCGGGACAACCGCTGACACTCGACTACCTCGTCTTCATCGGTCCCAAGCACAATCCGATGCTCCAGAAAATGGACAGCGCCTGGGGCAACGGCTGGGGCGAGGTCATGCAGTATGGCTGGTTCTGGTGGGTCTCAGGCCCGCTCAACTGGCTGCTCAACACCTTCCACAGCCTTCTGGACCAAGTCGCCAAAAACTGGTCGTGGGGCCTCGCCATTATCTTCCTGACCATCACCGTCCGCATCATCATCTGGCCGCTTCACGCCAAATCCACCCACACCATGAAGCGGATGGCCAAGCTCCAGCCGGAGATGGCAAAGATCAAAGAGAAATACGCCGACGATCCGAACAAGATCAACACCGAGACGATGGGGCTCTATCGGAAATTCGGCATCAATCCGCTCGGCGGCTGCCTCCCGATGTTCATCCAGATCCCGATCTTCTTCGGCTTCTACCGGATGCTCCAATACGCCGTCGAACTGCGCGGCCAGGGCTTCCTGTGGGTGGAAGACCTCTCACAGCCGGACACGCTGATGCATATCGCGGAAATTCCGATCAACATCCTCCCTGTCGTCATGGCGATTTCCAGCTTCCTGCAAATCAAGATGACGCCCAAGACCGGCGACGCCATGCAGCAGAAGATCATCATGTTCATGCCCTTCATGTTCTTCTTCTTCTGTTATAACTTCGCCTCCGCGCTCGCCCTCTACTGGACCACCCAGAACATCTTCTCCATCGGCCAGACCTGGCTGATGAACAAGGCACCCGAGCCCGAGCTCAAGGCCCGCACCGGCAGCGACAAACAGTCCTGGGTCCAGCGCATGGCAGCCCGCCAGGCGGAGATTCAAAAAGCCCAGAAGGCGAAGAGCCAGGGCGGCATGCGCGACGTGACGCCGGACTCCAAGAAGAAGCGTCCCCCGCGGACCGGCGGTTAAGCGACCCCGAGCGCGGCGCGGAAATCACACGCTGTAAACGGTGAGCTTGGGTTTCGCGGGACCGCGCCAGTTTAACAGGCCCTTGCTCCGGGCCCAAAGCAGGTCTTCCGCAAGCAGGAGCAGGAAGAGCTGGCCACCAGAAATCCGCCGACTGGCAGCTTGAGGAAGGCCATGGCCAAGAATATCAGAACCGGCATCCGCCATGACAAAGGGACTGGCCTTCATGACAACCCACCCGTCATATCATCCTAGAAACCGCGAATGAACGCGAATAAACACGAATAAGACTCTAAAAGTGAGACGGTCGTGAAACTTCTGTCATCCATCAACAGGGTGAAGCTGTTGATAGTTGGAACTCATTGAAAATTAGCGTCAATTCGCGTCCATTCGCGGTTATAGTTTCCCGCTTAGGATCATATAGTGCGGGGCCGCCGACACCCCAGTCGGCGGCCCCGCAGGGTTCCCGGAGAAAACCCATTAACTCCGGGAAAAGCGGTTGGCCCGCAGGCGGGCCGGTTTTGAATGATGAATGATGAATGAAAAACAAGGAGTGCAGCCGCTACCGAGCGGGAAGCATATCTCCCATTCAAAATTCAAAATTCCACATTTCTTCACCCCCTCCGGCGGCGCAGCAGCATGAGCATGCCGAGGCCGCCGAGCAGCGCGGCGCGGGACTCGGGGATGGCAATCAGCGCGATGTCGTTGCCGTTCGGGGTCCCGGTAAAGGTGTTGGCTACCGAGTCCGCGTTGTAGCTGATCGCCCAGTCGAAGCCACCGTAGCTGGCGACCACGGCTCCCTGCGCGTAGTCGGCGTAAGTGCCGGTGATGGCATCCACCCCGTCATTGAGCAGGATGAAGATCATGTTGTTGAGCGCATAAGCACCGGAGAACAGAGCCGTAAGGCTGCCGCCGGTGATGTTCACGGTGCCGGTGACGTTGATC
>CANHPN010000031.1 GCA_947462535.1 Akkermansiaceae bacterium
AGGCCGAAGAAGCAGAGGTAGTTCCCGGCGCGGAGTCCGGGAACGACGAGTTTCTGCTCGGCCTCGGTGGGAGTGGGCTTCTCGAGGACAGTTTCCACTTGATAGAGAAGGTCGCTGCCTGGCAGGCGGCGTCCGCCGATGGCTCCGTAGAGCGGGAGCTTGCTCTCGTGGGTGGCCTGGACGGCGGAGACGGCGCATTTTTCGGCAGCGGCGGTGGCGAGGAGCTGAGCGGCGCAGGAGGTCTCGGTGCGGCTCAGATAGAGGTGGTCGCCGACCATGAGCAGGAACGGATCATTGCCCGTGAAAGTGGCGGCGCAGTGAACGGCGTGGGCATAGCCGAGGGCTTCCGGTTGCTCGATGAAACGCATGTGGCTGGCGTGCGGGCCGGCGGCTTCAGTGTAGGCGGCCTCGTCGCCGGGACAGATGACGACGGCGATTTCCTCGATGCCGGCGGCAGTGATTTCGTCGGCAAGGATGGCGAGGGCGGATCTGGAAGCACCGTCGCGGTCAACAAGGGTCTGGAGCGGCAAGGTGCGCTGGGATTTTCCGGCGGCGGTGATGACGGCTTTTTTCACTTTCACGGGGGGATTCTGGCGAAGCATCGCATTTTGGCAACCCCTGTTAAAGCAGATACATTTGCTACAGATAGTCTTGCATCATTGCCGTGCGCCGCTTCGGCAGCCTTCTGGAGCACAGTAACCAAGATGCCGAGCAGTATTGGTAAAATGCTCGTGACGCGGCGGCCACGTAGAGAGAGTGCTCACGCGGTCTTGCCGTCAGCCTTGGGCTTGCGGAATTTCGGGGGCTCGGGTTTTTTTTCAGGGACGACTTTTTCGATGGCTTCAATCGGCACCCAGCCGCGGGTTCTGGTGGCGAAGGCGACATAGGCCCAGCGGCCGGACTGGGTGATGATCTCGCACAGCGAGCCGGGCGGCGCGTCGATGACCTCGGCTGCGGTGCGGGCGGCGTCGGTGTGGAGTGCGGTTTTTTCCGCGATGATGACGGCTTGTTTGGCGATTGGCGCAAACTCGGCGTCGTTCGGGAAATAGTGCCAGCCGAGCGCGCCGACGGAGACGAGCAGCGGGCCTAACACGAGTGTGCCGACGGCGGCGACCCGCAGCCGCGCGCCGTGGCGGGTGGCGGGGAATACCAGCAGGGCGAGGCCGCAAAGCCAGAGGCCGGTCCAACAGGTGGCTTGCCAGGCGGAGAGTGGAAAGCGGCTGAGCGCGTATTGGTATTCCGACCGGTGCACGACGATGGCACCGTGCTTCCGTTCGATGAAGCGGAGGTTCTGGCGGGCTTCCTGAAGGCCGGAATCGCGGGCGAGGGCGCGGCGGTAGTAGAGCGCGGCGTGGCCGGGGGAGCCAGAGCGGTAACAGGCGTTGCCGATGTTATAGAGCGTGTCGGCAGAGAGTTGTTCGTAATTTCCGGCACCGAGCCAGAGCTTCACGGCATCGTCGTATTTCGCAGATTCGTAGGCTTCTAACGCCTGAGTGGCGGTGTCGGCGGCTCGTGCGGGCGGGCTGAAACCAAGCGCGGCGATGAATGTGAACGCGAGCGCCGCTTGGCGGAGGAGTTTGAGGATTTGATCGCGGCGTTTTGGAGCGAGCACGGCTTTTGGTTTCCCGGCAAGGAAGCAAAGTGAATCGCGTTCGGCAAGGATGGCTTGGATTCCGGGAGGTGGACTGGCTTCGAGGTGGTGCTCGATGAAAGCTCCTGCGGATTTGAGAAACTCGGTGTCATCGGCGGACGGCGTTTTCTCGATTTTACGCAACTCCCGAATCCGCGCGTCGCGGGCGGGGTCTTTCCGGAGGCGGGGGGCGAAGCGCATCCAGATTGCCTTGGCGATGAGGACGAGCGCGAGCAACGCACCGACCGCGTGGCCGAGCCAGCCGGGAATCGCGGGGGCTGCGGGCAGGGTGAGCTGCGCCGGGCGAAGGACTGCGAGGATGTCGGTCATGCGCTCGAAGGGGACCGGCAAGGCCTGGACGCCGGCGGGGTTCGCGCCCGGCGTGGTGTTAGGTCGCATTTGCAGCGCGATAGGCTCGGTGGTGATGGTCTCATAGGTCTCGTCTTTGGGATCGAAGTAAACCAAGCGGAATGGCGGGATCTCCGACTTCATTTCCAAGGGGCGGATGGATTGGTGGAAAACGACGTTGCCGGAGAGTTGGCGCCGCTCGTCGCCGCGTTGTTCGGTGGTGGTGCCGTAGATTTTCCAGCCGGTCGGGTCTTCGAGTTTCGGCGGACGCAGCGTGTCGAGATTGCCGCTGCCGCTGACGATGAGATCGACGGAGATCGGGTCGCCCTCCTGGACCTCGGTGGCGGTGGTGCTGGCGTTCAGTCGGAAGCTGCCCACGGCGTTTTCAAAGCCTTCCGGTGCGCCTTCGGGTAGCGGCATGGATTGGATTTCGAGTTTGGGAACCTGCAGATAGACCTCTGCGCTGACCTGGCGCGGGAAGGGGTCCATGACCATCTCGCGGGTCATCAAACGGATTTTCGCCGGGCCGATTCCGATTTTCCCGCTGCGGGTCGGGGTGATTGTGCTCGGGTAGGCCACAGAGACGTAGCGCATTCCTAGCAGGTTGATCCTGCTGCGCATCGGTGAGGGTTGGAAGCGCCATGCGGCCACGCCGTCACGCTCGAAATCCGGAATCCCCCAGTCTTCGATGATCATCTCTTCGGGAACGAAGAGCTTGATCTCGGTGGTGGTGGTTTCGTTTTCGAACGGATTGTCCTTCAGGACGCGGAACGAACTGGCGTAGCGGATGGTTTTCCCGCCGGCCTGGACTTCGGACCATTCGAGCTCGTCAGGATTGAATATTTCGAAATCGAGGGGTTCGGTTAGCACCTTGGCACCGTCCACCATCACCGCGACTGGCGGGATTGAATATCCGCCGGTGTCATAGCCGGAGACGATGTATTCGAAAACGTATTCCAGCCTTCTGCCGGGGAGCATTCGGGTTTGCGGACCTCTGCCGGAGGCCTGGATGGCGATGTTCCTGACCTTGGGTGGCTCGGGGATTTCGTTAGGCAGGCCGCCGGCCACGGAAATTTCCAACAGGGCCTGCTCGCCGCGCGCCAGAAAGGAGGTGGAAAGCCGGCTGGTCGCCTGGCCGTGGGCGTGGGTGCCGAGGAGGATCCAGACCGCGGCGACGCGGATGGTTCGGATGAAATGTTTCAAAGTGTTCATGATGTTACCAATCTTTCTTCGCGTCCCGGAACTCGCGTCGGCCAGGAGTTAGGGGCCCTTTTTCGAGGTCGGCGTTTTCCTTGAGAATCCGGTGGGCGCGTTCCTCGGGCGATTCGTTTGGATTTTCGTCTCCTTTGTCGCCGTCCTTCTTGTCCTTATCCTCGCCCTTCTTGCCGTCGTCCTTCTTCTCCCCGTCATCGCCCTTACCGTCTTTAGGCTCTTTCTCGCCGTCGCCCTTGTCGCCGGGTTGCTTGGGGCCATCTTCGCCTTGTTCGCCTTGTTCGCCTTCTTTTGGGTCGCCCTCGCCTTCCTGGGGCTTGCCTTCGCCGGGCTGGGGTAGCGGCATGGCTTGCTCGGCCTCCTGCTTTTCCTGATCCAACAGTTCCTCGAGTCGCTTGAGGTAGGTCATCGCCAGCTCGCGGTTCTTGCTGGCGATCTTGTCGGAGGGAAGCAGGGCAAGCGTGGAATCATAGTGCCTAACCGCATCCGCCCAGTTGGTGACGAGGGACTCGATCCTGGCGTATCCGCCGGCATCGCCTTCCTCGGGGGCCTCGGATTCACGCAGTTTCGCGAGGGCTTCCTTGACGATGGTATCGAAGCGGGCGAGGTCGGGGAGCGCTTCCGGATCGCTCGGGTAGGCATCGCCGGAGAGGCCCTTCCAGCCGAGCTGGAACAATGAGTTTCCAATGCCCAAATGCCCGCTCGACCGGACCATCGAGTCGCTAGAAAGCAACGACTGGCTGAAGGCGGTGCGCGCGCCGCGGAAATCTCCCGTGCGGTAAGCGGCCGCCGCTTCGCCGAGGCGGTAGCGGGCCTGGTTTTCGCGGAGCTTTGATTCTCCGGCGAGTTTGTGATAGGCATCGCGGGCTTCTTCGTAGTGCTTCCCCGCCAGCGCGGCCTTGGCGTCAGACGCGCCGCCGGCCCGGGCGTCAGGGGTTGGTAGTAACGCGCCGGTGAGAAGGATCGCCGCTTGGATGCCTTTCCAGCGGGTGCCCGCGACGATGGAGACGATGAGGAAAAGGATCGCGGGGAAAACCAGCCACTGATAGAACTCGATGGAGATCCGGCGCTCGCTGCCTTCCATTTCGAAGGCGTCCAGCCCCTTTACCACGGAATTCACCATCGCGGGCGCATCCCGCCCGGAGCCGGCGATGGTGTAGCGGCCGTTGGTGCCTTCCGCCAGTTTGCGCATCACGTCGCCTTGCAGGCGGCTGATGATGGTGTGGCCGGAGCGATCGACCATCTGGCCGTTAGGAAAATCGGGGTTCGGGACGAAGCCGCCGTCCTCGGTGCCGACTCCGATGGCGATGATGTAAACGCCGGATCGCTCGGCTTCGGCGATCATCGCGTCGAGGTCGCCCTCGTGCTTCTCGCCGTCGCTGAGTATGATGAGCGCGTTGTTTTTCTGCCCGGTTTTTTTCAAGGTCTCGGTCGCGAGTTGGACGGCGGCGGCGAGATCCGAGCCGCCGAGTGGGGCCCAGGTTTCATCGATCTGCTCGACGGTCTCGCGCACGGCGCTGTGGTCGATGGTTAGGGGAGCAAAAATGTAAGGGTCGCCGGCGAATCCGAGGAAGCCGATTCGCTCGTTAGGCATGGCTTCCAGCAGTTCGTAGATGACGGCTTTCGCCTGGGTGAGCCGGTCCGGTTTGACGTCGTTGACCCGCATGCTTTTGGAAATATCGAGGGCGATCATGACATTGCGACCGAGTGATTTTTCGGTCTTGGTGCCAGCATCGCCGCAGGGGCGGGCGAGCGCGATGATCGTCGCCGCACAGGCGGTTAGGAGGAAAAACAGCGCGAACCAGCGGGGCAGGGAGCTGCCGCGCTTAAGCAGGGTTGCCCGAAGCCGCGGAGCCATGAAGGCAGTCCACTGCTGCCGCCGCAGGCGCGACGCCAGCACCGCGCCGACTCCCAGAAGTGGGAGCAGGAGCAGCAGAGCGAGCCAGCCGGGTTGGGCGAAATTCATCAAATCAGGTGGAAGGTGTAGGATTCAGGGCCATGTAGAGCGCCGCGCCAATGGCGGCGAGCAAGCTGACGCCCACGAACCAGGGAAACAGCTCGGTATCATCGATCACGGTGAGGCTTTTCGCATCGGTTTTTTCCAGGTTGTCGATGGTGGTGAAGGTCTTCTTGAGCGCGGCGAGATCCTGCGCCCAATAGTGCTCCGCTCCGGTGAGGTCGGCGATTTTTTTGAGCGTTGGCAAATCGAACTCCTGATAGGGGAAGCGCATGATGCTCTGGTCCACGCGGCCCTCGGTGGTGCCGATGGCCACGGTGTAGATCTTGATGCCGAGCGTTTTCGCGTGCTCGGCGGCTTCGATCGGTGAGATTTTCCCCGAGTTGCTAGCCCCGTCGGTGATGAGCACGATGATCTTGCTCTTTGCGTCGCGGGCTTCCAGTCGGACTGCGGCGGCGGCGAGGGCGGAACCGATCGCGGTGCCTTGCTCCTTGATGGTACCCATGTCCTGTTGGTCGTTCAGGCGGAGTTCGTTCAGGGATCTCCTCAGCCATCGGTGGTCGAGGGTGATCGGGCTGGCGTCACGCGGCCGTCCGGCGAAGGCGACCAGGCCCATGCGATCTTCCGGGCGGCGGCCGATGAAATCATCGACCACCATTTTCGCCACATGGATGCGTTTCACCCGCTCGCCTTGATCGACGAAATCATCGATATCCATCGAGAGCGAGACATCGAAGGCGATCATGATGTCGATGCCGCTGGCCGTGCGGCTTTGATACTCGTCACGCCAGACCGGGCGGGCCATGGAAATGATAGAGCAGAACAATGCGAGGTAGGCGAGCGGTAGTCCGAGACTCCACGCCACCCGCCGGGCCTGGTTTCCGAGGCTGACGAGAATCGATAGGTTAGGGAAAACCACGCCCACCTCCGAGCCCCTTCCGCGGCGGAGCGCGAGAAGCAGGAACGCCGGGAGGAGCAGCAGGAGCCAGCCGGGCTGCGCGAAACGGAAGTGTTCGAGAAACGCGCTCATGCCCGGAATCCGTGGTGCAGGGTTTCCAGCAGCGCGCGTGATCCGGCGGCGACTTCGCTGGCTGCCGCGTCGGGAATCTCAGCGGCGTATTTCAAAGAGGCGAGCCGGGCGAAACCCCGGCCGGCAGCCGCGCGGGCTTCCTCCGAGAAATCCTTCAGCGCGTCGTGCCGGGAAATGGTTTCCTCGTGGGTCTCGAACAAAGCCGGGTCGCCCGCAGCGGCGGATAGATATTTCCGCAGGATGAGGGAGGATTGGATCGCTGCATCGCGCGCCGTTCCGGCGGTGATGTTTTCAAGCGTCGCGACGGCTTCCGCGTGGGCCGCCTGGCGGATCGCGAGCGGGTCCGACGGTGCGGACCTCTTCTTTTTACAAATCAGGTACGCGAGCACCACGAGAACCAGCACGATCGCCACGGCGATCATCCACGATTCCAGCCATGTATCCGGGACCAAGGCCTCGGGCGTGCTTGGTTCCAATAATTCAAAACTGCCGGATTTCTCGTTCATTCTATCCGGAGCGTTTGCGGCTGCGTTTTTTCAGGAGTTGGTGCAGCGCGGCCAGCGTGTCGCCATCGGTTTTCAAGTCCGCCGAGTCGATGCCGTGCTTCTTGAAAATCGCCGCCACGCCCTCGAGTTGTCTCTTCATGAGCTTCGCGTAGCCCATCCGCAGGTTCGGATTGCTGGTGTTGACCAGCGTTTCGAAGCCCGTCTCGGGATCGACCATCACGACCTTGCCGCCCTTCGGCAGCTTGGATTCCAGCGGGTCGAGGACCCGCAGCGCGATGGTCTCGTGCTTTTTCGCCAGCTTGCCGAGCGGCTTTTCCAGCGGGTCGGAGAAAAAATCGGAGATGAGGAAAATCAACGATTTACGGCGCAGGGTCCGGACCAAGAAGTCGCAGGCTTCGGCCACCGACGTGCCGGGTTTCTGCGGTTTCTCCACTAGGATTTCGCGGATCATCCGCAGCAGGTGGCGGCTGCCTTTTTCCGGCGGGATGAAAAGGACCGGCTCGTTCGCGAAGATGAGCAGGCCCACTTTGTCGCCGTTGTGGAGTGCGCTGAATCCGAGTACCGCCGCAGTCTCCGCCGCGACCTCGCGCTTGCTCAGGGAGACGCTGCCGTAGTCCGAAGAGCCGGAGACATCGACCGCGATCACCACCGATAACTCGCGCTCCTCGCGGAATTTTCTAACGAACGGCACGTTCATTCGCGCGGTCACGTTCCAGTCGATGAAGCGGACCTCGTCGCCGTGCTGGTACTCCCGAAAATCGTCGAAATCGAGGCCTTGCCCACGGAATGATGATAGATATTCGCCGGAAAATGACTCGCGCACTAAGCGGCGGGCCTTGAGCTCGAGCTTGCGCACGCGCGCCATCATTTCCTCGACCTGTTCGTCCGTCAGCATCCTGAAAATTTGAAATTTGAAATTTGAGATCTCAAATCCTTAGGGCACGGCGACCTTGTGCATGATCCGCTCGATCACCGAGTCGGTGGTCATTGCCTCGGCCTCCGCCTCGTAGGTGAGAAGGATTCGGTGGCGGAGCACGTCGAGCGCCATGTCCTTCACGTCCTGCGGCGTGACAAACGCGCGGCCTTGAGTGAAGGCCCGCGCTCGTGCTGTTAGAGCGAGGTTGATGGTGCCCCGCGGCGAGGCGCCGGAGCGGACGAGATTTTTCAGTGGCGCGTCCACGAGCCCCGGGAAGCGCGTGGTGTGGATGATTTGCACGATGTATTTGCGGATGGCCGGGTCGATGTAAACCTCGTTCACCAGTTCCCGCGAGGCTGCCACCTGTTCGGGAGTCGCCACCGACTTTGTCTGATAGGGCGGGGTCGAGGTCGCCATTTTGTCAAGAATCTCCAGCTCCTCGTCTTTCGACGGATAGCCGACGGTCACCTTGAGGAGGAAGCGGTCGAGCTGCGCTTCGGGAAGTTGATAGGTGCCTTCCTGGTCGATCGGGTTTTGCGTGGCCAACACGAGGAACGGTTTGGGCAGGGGGTAAGAGCGGTCACCGAGCGTCACCTGGCGTTCCTGCATTGCTTCGAGCAGCGCGGACTGGACCTTGGCCGGGGCGCGGTTGATTTCATCTGCGAGAATCAGGTTGTTGAAAATCGGTCCCAGCTTGGGCTCGAACTTGGTTTCCTGAGGGTGGTAAACCATCGTGCCTACCAAGTCGGCGGGAAGCAGGTCGGGAGTGAACTGGAAGCGCGCGAAGGTGGCGTGCAGCGAGCCGGAAAGCGCCTTGACCGCCAGAGTTTTCGCCAATCCCGGCACGCCTTCGAGCAGGATGTGGCCGTTACAAAGCAGCCCGATCAGCAACCGGTCCACTAGGCGTTCCTGGCCGACCAGAACCTGGCCCATTTCCTCCTTCACTGCCTGGATCCAGCCACTCGTCTGCGCGATCCGCTCTTGTAAGTTATCTGTTGTCATCGATTTGATGGGGCAGTTTGGCACGCCCGCGAATCCGTGCAACCGGCAAAGCGCAGAAAGCCGGATGAAATTCAAGGGTTCGCTGGCGAGTGCAAGAATGAGAATCCTCTCGCGATTCCTTGTTGGGTTTCACGAAATGCGAGGAGTGCACCAGGACGTGAGCACGCGAAGCCGGGCAGATGGAGAATATTTACGACACAAAAAGACCCGGCCCGCTGGTGAGGCTGGCCGGGCCTTGGAAGCTGGATTACTTGGTAGTGGGCGGCCCCATCAGGCAGCGTCCTGGTCCGCGCGCTTGCGGCGGATACTGGGAGGGCGCTCGCCGGTCACCACCTGGCGGTTGATGGTCACGGTGTCGATGTCCTCGCGAGAGGGGATGTCGAACATGACTTCGAGCATCATTTTCTCGAAGATCGAGCGCAAGGCCCGGGCTCCGGTGCCGCGGCGGACGGCTTCTTCGGCGAGAGCCTGGAGGGCGTCCCGTGTGACGCGCAGCTTCACGCCGTTCATGGCGAGTTGCTTGCCGTATTGCTTCACCAGCGCGTTTTTCGGGTCGGTGAGAATCGAGACCAGTTCGTCCTCCGTTAGTTTTCTGAGCGCCGAAATGACCGGGATACGACCGATGAATTCGGGGATGAGACCGAAGTGGAGGAGGTCTTCCGGTTGGACTTTTTCCAGGACGTTCACCGATGGATCGTCGAGGTTTTCCTTGGAGGTGTCCGCGTGGAAACCGAGGGTGTTGCTGCCGAGGCGACGGCGGACCATGTCTTCGAGGCCCACGAAAGCGCCGCCGACGATGAAGAGTATTTTCTCGGTGTTGACCTGGATGTATTCCTGTTGGGGGTGCTTGCGGCCGCCTTGCGGCGGGACGTTGCAAATGGTGCCTTCGAGGATCTTGAGCAGCGCTTGCTGGACACCTTCGCCGGAGACATCGCGGGTGATCGAGACGTTCTCGGTCTTGCGGCCGATCTTGTCGATCTCGTCCACGTAGATGATGCCGCGCTCGGCGCGGGCGACGTCGAAGTCGGAGGCTTGCAGCAGGCGCAGGATGATGTTTTCCACGTCCTCGCCGACGTAGCCGGCTTCGGTTAGCGTGGTGGCGTCCACGATGCAGAATGGCACGTCGAGCACGCGGGCCAGAGTGCGGGCGAGGAGGGTTTTCCCTGATCCTGTCGGGCCGAGCAGCATGATGTTCGACTTCTCGATCTCCACTTCTTTAAACTCGTCACTGAGTTTTGCCTGGTCCTGGCGGAGGCGCTGATAGTGGTTGTAAACGGCGACGGAGAGCACCTTCTTGGCGTTTTCCTGGCCGATGACGTGCTCGTTGAGCTTGGCGAGGATGGTGGCCGGGGAGGGGATTTTGAATCCGGGTTTTTCGGCCGGGGTTTTGCCTTTGGACGGAGTGCCGCCGAGTTCCTTTTCGAGGATGTTGGAGCAAACCTCGATGCACTCGTTGCAGATATAGACACCGGGGCCGGCGATCAGTTTTTTAACCTCTGAATGGCTCTTTCCGCAGAAGGAGCACATTGTCAGATTTGAAGCGCGGGCCATGGGGTGGTGTCAGATGGGTGTTGGAAATTTCGCGAAATCAAGCTTCGGGCTTTTTCTCCTCGATGGCGGCGACGACGGGTTCCGGAAGCTGTTTGCGGCTTTCGAGGACCTTGTCCACGAGGCCGTAGGCGACGGATTGCTCGGCGGTCATGTAGTTGTCGCGGTCCGAGTCGTTCTCGACCTGCTCGATGGACTTGCCGGTGTGAAAGGCAAGGATTCCATTGAGACGTTTCTTGAGATTGAACATGAAGCCGATGGTGCGCTCGACGTCGGAAGCGGTGCCCTGCGCGCCGCCGGAAACCTGGTGAATCATGACGTGGGAGTTAGGCAGGCAGAAGCGCTTGCCCTTGGTGCCGGCGGTTAAGAGCACCGAGCCCATGGATGCGGCGATGCCGATGCAGTAGGTGTTCACGTCGCAGGTGAGGAATTGCATCGTGTCATACATCGCGAGGCCGGCGGTGACGGAGCCGCCGGGGGAGTTGATGTAGATGTGGATGTCCTTCTTCGGGTCCTGCATTTGCAGGAACAGGAGCTGGGCGATCACCGAGTTGGCGACGAAGTCATCGATCGGCGTGCCGATGAAGATGATGCGGTCCTTGAGAAGGCGCGAGTAGATGTCGAACGAGCGCTCGCCGCGAGCATCCTGCTCGATCACGACGGGGACGTAGTAGCTGTTGCGCGGGGCGGATGAGCTCATGGATGGTGATTGAAAGTTAGTCATCGAGGGTGGTTTCTGTGGACTCGACTACATTCGCGTGCTCGACGAGGAAGTCAATGGTCTTGCCGATGGCCATCGAGCTGCGGATGTTCTGGATGCGGCCGGCGCGTTGCATGTCCTTGATGAATTTTTTCGGAGCGACTTTACGCTGATTGGCGATTTGGGCGAGATGATTGATCAACTCGGAGTCGGAAACGGTGATTTTTTCGATCCGCGCGATTTCCTGGAGGATGAAATTGGTGCGGAGGTTGGAGACGGCTTGTTGGCCGGCGCTGGCGAAGATTTCGTTCTGTTGGGATTCGATCTCGCCTTCGGTCATGCCGGACTGAACTCCGCGCTTCACCATGGCGTCGGCCTGGCTTTGCGTTTCCTGGGTGATGAGTTCTTCGGGGAGCTCGAAATCGACCTGCGCGTTGAAGTGGGCGACGATTTGGTTCACTTTCATGTCCGAGATTTTCCGGTCGCGCTCGCCGGCCATGTTTTCGCGGATGATTTCCTTGATATCGGCCATCGTCTTGCCGGGGGCGAGGCGATTGGCCATCTCGTCGTCGAGGGCGGGAAGGATGGCTTCCTTGAGCTCCCTGAGGGCGGTTTGGAAAACGATTTCCTTGCCGGCGAGTTCGCTGACCGGGAAATCTTCGGGAAGGGTGATGGTGATTTCACGCGAGTCCTCGGCATTCATGCCGACGAGCTGGCCAGCGAATCCGGGAAGGAATGCTTTTTCGTCGAGGCGGACCCAGAAGCCTTCTCGGCCGGTGAGGTAGCCGGCGGGTTTGCCGAGGAATTCCTCGGTCGGTTTGCCTTCGACGGTTGAGGTGTAGTCGATGACGGCGAAGTCGCCCATGGCGGCCGCGCGGCCTTCAATGGCGTTGAAATCCGCGAAACGCTCTTGGAGCGCGGTGAGCTGGGCCTCGATTTCCTCATCCG
This sequence comes from Akkermansiaceae bacterium, assembly GCA_947462535.1. Lineage (GTDB taxonomy): Bacteria > Verrucomicrobiota > Verrucomicrobiia > Verrucomicrobiales > Akkermansiaceae > Luteolibacter. The sequence goes on from CANHPN010000031.1 coordinate 11,798, forward strand.
GAACCGCGAGCGGCGGGACGGTCACGCTGACGCCTTTGTATTCAGGGAGGGTGACTTCGGGAGCGAGAGTGAGCTTGGAAACGAAAGTGATACTGCCATTGGGATGGGTAGTGACGTCTTCAGGCACGCCGAAGTCGAGGACGTGGAGGGACTCCTGTTTGAGGGCCTCGTCGTAGGCTTCGTTGATGAGCGCGCCATTGAGTTCCTCGGCGATTTCCTTTTGGAAGCGTTTTTCGACGACCGCGCGGGGTGCTTTGCCGGGTCGGAAGCCGGGGACGCGGGCCTTGCTGGCGTAGCCTCTGACGATTTGATCGCGCTCGCCTTGGACTTTGTCCGCAAGAATTTCAACGCGAAGGGTGGCGACGCACTTTGGCAACTTTTCGACGACAATGTTCATGATAAATTGGACCGACTTCGGCGTCGGGACGGGCAACCTAGAGGAAACCGTCGTCACTTGTCAAACGAGGCGTGCATTTTATGACTTAATCGTCGGGGCGTTTGGCCTGACCCTTTTGGACCCCTGTAAGTCATGGAAAAAATCCGGACTGAACGAAGCAGCGCAAAAATGCTGGATTAGCCTCGTCATGAAAGTTAATCCAACCGCTATCCGTCCTGCTCGCCGACCCGCAGGTGCGCCTCGAAAACGCCTTCATCACCGCCGATCCGCGCGACAACGGGGAACTCACCCTGCGCGTCATCGTCGAAAAAGGCGGCGACTCCCTCACCGGCACCAGAGACAACACCTCCAACCGACCCCCGCAACTTCATTTCGAGCCTGCCGCCAGAACGGGCGGGGCGCCTCGGGCGGCCGGTGCGCGAGCAACTCGCCATCGACCTCATCTTAAAAGCCCGTGTCTGTTCCCTCGACTTCTCAAGCCAAACGCCCTACAAATTCCGTCAAAATTTCTTTTTTGGCATTGCATCACGTCGGTGGGTTTGCATCCTCCGCCCGTCCTTAAGTCCCCTGTGGTTTTTCGGACACGGCTTGTGAAAAATTTCACAAGCTCCATTCTCCGAGCACTGCATCGCCCTTCTCATGGCAAATATTTTTCCCCGCTGGTCCAATCTACTGCCCCTCAAAATCGCTGTCTGCGCGGGAACCGCAGCGGCTGGCGTGGCACTTGCATTTGCCTATTACGCCACGCCCAAGGCGCTGGTCGTCGGGTATCAACCTTCCCAGCCGATTCCCTTTTCCCACAAGATCCACGTCGATCAGCTGGGCCTCGACTGCCGCTACTGCCACTCGTTCGTGGACGTCTCCGGCCACTCGAACGTCCCGACCGGCAGCACCTGCTGGAACTGCCATCAGCACGTCCAGCGCGACAGCCCGAAACTCGCCCCGCTTCACAAGTCGATGGATGTCAACTACCCCGGCTACGACGGCAAGCCGATCGAGTGGGTGCGGGTGCACAAGTCTCCCGACTACGTTTACTTCAACCACTCGGCGCACGTGAACCGCGGGATTTCCTGCCAGAGCTGCCACGGCGACGTCAACAAGATGGAGGTGATTTACCAAGCGCAGCCGCACTCGATGGGCTGGTGTCTCGATTGCCACCGCGCGCCGGAGAAGAACCTCCGCCCGCTCGAAGAGGTCTATAACTTCAGCTATAACGCGGAAACCTACATTTCCAACAACCCGCAGCTCGGCGTCAAGACAACCGAGGAGCTCGGCCTGAAGCTGAAGGAGCAGTTCATGGTGAAACCCAAGGAAACTTGCGCCACCTGCCACCATTGATCCTCAAGTCCGTTTTTCCGATTCCCACCTTTCCTGCAGTTTAACATGAGCAAGCGTATTTGGCATCACCCCGAAGTTCCCGCCGGCGAAACCACCGTCGCCTGGCGCAGTGCGGGTCAGCTTGAAGACACCGCGGAATTCCGCCAGTGGCTGGACCGCGAGTTCCCCCAGGGTGCCGCGGAAATGGCCAACGAGGAGGACGCGGAGAACTCCCGCCGCTCGTTCCTGAAGCTGATGGGCGCCTCCACCGCGCTAGCAGGTTTCGGCATGGCCGCCTGCCGCCGTCCGGAAAGCTACATCGTTCCTTACACCAAGGCACCCGAGTGGGTGATTCCCGGCAAGGCGACTTATTACGCATCCTCGATGCCGCGTGCCCAGGGCGCGACGCCGCTGGTGGTGACGACCTTCGAAGGCCGCCCGACCAAGCTCGCTCCTAACAAGCTTCACCCGGACGCCGAAGGAACCGACGCCTTCGCCCAGGCTTCCGTGCTCGATCTCTATTCGCCATCGCGCTCGCGGAAAATCCTCAAGGCCGGGAAACCCGGTTCGCGTGCGGACTTGGAAGCGGTCCTCGCCGCCGTCTCCGCGGATGAGTATTCAAGAGTCGGGTTCCTGTTTGGTGCCGATGACAGCCCCACCCGCGCCCGCCTGATCAATGACCTGGCCGCGAAATTCTCCGTCGCGAAGTTCTATCAATACGAAGCTCTCACCGGCGACTCGTCGAATGTCGCACTGGGCGACGGCGTGAAGCTGGTGGCCGATTTCGCCAAAGCGGACCGGATTCTCTCGCTCGACTGCGACTTCGCCGGCACCGACAACCAAGGTCCGGTCACCCCGTTTTTTGACCGCCGCAAGCCGGAGGGCAAAGCCTACACCGACAAGCCGGACGCGTCGAAAATGAACCGTCTCTACGCGGTGGAAGCCGCGTTCACCCTCACCGGCGGCATGGCGGATCACCGCCTGCGGATCGCTCCCAGCCAGGTCAACGCCGTGGCGGCGCAAATCGCCCGCGGCCTCGGTGTAAAGGTGGGTGCCGCCATCGTCTCGCCCGCGCTCACCGATCCGAAGCACGTCGCCTGGGTCGCCGCGCTGGTCGAGGACCTCAGGGAAAACGCCGGGAAATCCGTCGTTCTACCAGGCTCCCGCCAATCGCTTTCCCTCCACTTGATCGCCCATGCGATCAACGTCGCGCTCGGGAACATCGGCGAGGGTAAGCCGCTCGTCGCGGTCCAAACCGAAACCAAGGGCCTCGGAAACATCGCCGCGCTCAAGAAGGACATCGATTCCGGAATTGTTGAAACCCTCTTCGTTCTCACTCCTTCCAATCCGGTTTTCGACGCTCCGGCGGATCTCAAGTTCGGCGAGTCCTTCGCCAAGCTGAAGACCAGCATCCATCTCGGCACCCGCACCGATGCGACCGCGCATGCCTCGACCTGGCATCTGCCAGCCGCCCATTACCTCGAGTCGTGGTCGGATGCACGCAGCGCGCGCGGCACCTACACGGTGGTGCAGCCGATGATCCTGCCGCTCTATCAAGACTGCGTTTCCGAACTCGAACTCCTTCTCGCCCTGCTTTCCGCTGATGGAAAACTCCTCAACGGCGAAGGCGAAAAAGGCGCCGCTTCCCCGGCCTACACCGCCGTGCGTGCCACGTTCTCCGCTGTCGGTGGGGAAGGGGACGCCGCATGGAAAAAGCTCCTGCGCGAGGGTTTCTTCGAAGGTTCCACCTATCCATTAGTTAGCCCGGCCACCCGCGACGACGTGTCCGCGCCGCTTGTCGCCACCGCCCCGACCAAGGATTCGCTCGAAGTGATCTTCGCCACCGACTCCTCGATCTTCGACGGCCGCTGGATTGACAACGGCTGGCTTCAGGAAGCTCCCGATCCGATTTCCAAACTAACCTGGGACAACGTCGCGCTCGTCGCCCCGAAAACCGCCAAGGAACTCGGCATTTACGACCAAGTCATCCAGCTCGAAACTCCCTTCGGTTCGCGTTCTCCCGACGACGAGGCGCAAAACCGCACCTCGCCGATGATCAAGGTCGAGGTGAACGGACAGTCCCTCGAAATCCCGGTGCTCGTTTCCTTCGGCCAGGCCGAAAACACCATCGTCATCCCGCTTGGCTACGGCCAAGGCTTCGACGAGCACGACGAGCTCAAGCGCGGACCGCTCAACGCGTCCCACGTCGGCCTCGTCGGTGTGAACCGCGGCTTCAACGCCTATCCGCTCCGCACCGCCGCCACCGCCTATTTCGCCACCGGCGCGAAGGTGACTCCGACTAAAGGACGTTACTCGGTCGCGCTCACTCAGGAGCACAGCGCCATGTATGGCCGCGCCCTTGCCCGCGAGGTCTCGACGCTCGAGGACGAGGTAAAAGGCTCGTTCGCCGCCCAGCTCGCGAACGTGCCGAAGCAAGGCAACGACTCCCACGCGCCGCCTAACATTTCGCTCTACAAGCCGGAAAGCTCCTCGGCATTCCACCCCGGCAAGGACGGTAAGGCCCAGCCGCTCATCAACGACCCGCTCCATCAGTGGGGCATGTCGATCGACCTTTCCTCCTGCATGGGTTGCAACTCCTGCCTCGTCGCCTGCCAATCCGAGAACAACATCCCGATCGTCGGCAAGAAACAGGTCGCCATGGGCCGCGAAATGCATTGGATCCGCATGGACCGTTATTTCGCCGCGCAGAAGGACAACACCTTCGACGAGGACAATCCGGAGCTCGTCCCGCAACCGGTCGCCTGCGTCCAGTGCGAGTCCGCTCCCTGCGAAACGGTTTGCCCGGTCAACGCCACGATCCACACGGAAGACGGCCTCAACGCGATGGCATACAACCGCTGCATCGGCACCCGTTACTGCGCGAACAACTGCCCGTACAAGGCCCGCCGCTTCAACTACTTCGACTATAACAAGCGCAACCCGCTCATCGCCCACAACCTTTACAAAGGTCCGTTCGGCGAGACGCAAGTCGGCGAGGCGGCCCACCTTCAGAAGAACCCGAACGTCACCGTCCGCATGCGCGGCGTGATGGAAAAGTGCACCTACTGCGTGCAGCGTCTGAAGGATTCCGTGATCCGTCAGAAGCGCGGTCAGAAGCAAGAGGCGCTCGTCGCCGGCAAACCATCCACCGAGATGGAAGTCAACATCCACACCCTCCGCATCCCGGTGGACTCGGTGAAGACCGCTTGCCAAGACGCCTGCCCGGCCAGCGCCATCACCTTCGGCAACCTTCTGGACGAGGAGAAATCCGCACTCGGCCGCAGCAAGCGCATCGACCGCAACTACGATCTCCTCAACTACATCGGCACCCGTCCGCGGACCAGCTACCTGGCCCGCGTCAAGAACCCGAATCCGAAGATGCCGGACGCCAAGTTCATCGGCAAGGCGACCGTCCACATGGTCTGATTTCAGGTTTTCAGCTTTTTAGTATTTCAGCATTTATCCTACCATGGCTTCCACCACCCAAACCGCACCTGAGACGCACACCGGAGTGAAACTCCCGGTGCTTGAGCGCGAAAAGCTCATTCTCAGCGGGCGTTCCTATCACTGGATCACCGAGCGCATCTGCGGCGTTCTCGAAAACCGCCAACCCTTCCTCTGGTGGCTGCTGTTTATCCCGTCCGCGCTCATCGCTCTCATCGGCGTCGGCGGTGGCCTGACTTACCTCGTCTCCACCGGCGTCGGCGTCTGGGGCATGTCCAACCGGGTGTTCTGGGGCTTCGACATCACCAACTTCGTGTTCTGGATCGGTATCGGCCACGCCGGAACCCTGATCTCCGCGGTGCTTTTCCTCACCCGACAAAACTGGCGGACCTCCATCAACCGTGCGGCGGAAGCGATGACGATCTTCGCCGTGATCTGCGCGGGCATCTTCCCCGCCTTCCACGTCGGCCGCGTCTGGTTTGCCTGGTTCCTCGCTCCGGTGCCTAACGCCAACGCGATCTGGCAGAACTTCAAGTCGCCGCTGCTCTGGGACGTGTTCGCGGTTTCCACCTATTTCACCATCTCGCTGATCTTCTGGTATCTCGGCATGGTTCCCGACCTCGCGACCATCCGCGACCGTTGCAAGCCGGGAATCCGCAAGATCCTCTATGGAATCTTCTCGCTCGGCTGGCGCGGCGGCAACCGCCAGTGGAGCCACTATGAAATGGCCTATCTGCTTCTCGCCGCGCTTTCCACGCCGCTGGTGCTCTCGGTGCACTCGGTCGTTTCGTTTGACTTCGCGACCTCTGTGGTCCCCGGCTGGCACACCACGATCTTCCCGCCCTACTTCGTCGCCGGCGCTATCTTCGGTGGCTTTGCGATGGTGCTCACGATCATGGTTCCCGCCCGTTTCATCTACGGTTTACAGGATCTGATCACCATGAAGCACATCGACAACATGGCGAAGATCATCCTGCTCACCGGCACGATCGTCGGTTACGCCTACCTGATGGAGCTGTTCGTCGCCTTCTATTCCGGCGCGATTTATGAAATGGACGCCTTCAAGTTCCGGATCGCCGGTCCTTACTGGTGGGCCTACGCCGCCATGATGAGCTGCAACGTGCTCTCGCCCCAGGTCTTCTGGTTCAAGGCCTGCCGCGAAAATCTATGGGTCATCATGATCGTCGCGATGTGTGTGAACGTCGGCATGTGGTTCGAGCGCTTTGTCATCATCTGCACCACGCTGGCCCGGATGTGGCTGCCGGGTGACTGGAAAACCTACTCGCCGAGCGGCGTCGAGTTGATGACCTTCGTCGGCACGATCGGCCTGTTTCTCGCGCTATTCCTGATGTTCCTCCGCTTCCTGCCATGTATCAACATCGCCGAAGTGAAGTGGACGTTGCTCGAATCCGACCCGCACTTCGACGACAAGGAACACCACCCCGACCACGGCGTGGTCTCCGAGCCCGCCTATCAAAAGGAACTCTTTCAGGGTAAAAACTGAGAATCTGAAAATCTGAAAATCTGAAATTTTAAACAGTGAGCATCACCCGCAAACGCGTTTATGGCTACTTAGCCGAGTTCAAGAGCGCATCCGCTCTTTACAAGGGCGCGGAGAAAATCCGCGACGCCGGCTTCAAGAAATGGGACTGTTACTCGCCCTATCCGGTCCACGGACTTGACAGCGCGATGGGCATGAAGCGCTCGATCCTGCCATGGTTCGTGTTCTTCGGCGGCATGACCGGCACTGCGACCGCGTTCGCGCTTGCCTACTCGACGCAGGTGGTGATCTATCCGACCATTGTCCAGGCGAAACCGGCGAACATCTTCACGGTGCCCGCGTTTTTCCCGATCATGTTCGAGCTCACGATCCTGTTCTCGGGCTTCACCGTTCTGTTCGGACTTCTTGCGCTGATCCAGCTTCCGCGCCTCAACCACCCGTTGTTTGCCAGCCGCCAGTTTCACCGCGCCACCGACGACGGGTTCTTCATCGCCATCGAGGCGCGTGACCCGAAATTCAGCCCCAACGAAACCCGCGACCTGCTCGCCGACATCGGCGGTTCCAATATCGAACTGGTCGAAGAAGAAGACTGAAGACGGATACCAAATTTCAAATTTCAAATTCACATGCGTTACTTTTTCCTCGCCTACGCGCTCGTCGCGTTGCTTGTCGTCGGTCTCCTCGGAGTTCGCGGCCAGAAGTTTACCAAGCCGCCGGTCCGGGTTTTCCCGGACATGGACAACCAAGACAAGGTCAAGGCCCAGAGTGCCGATCCGTTTTTCGCGGATGGCCGTGGTGCCCGGCTTCCGGTAAACCAGACTCAGCCCCGCGGACTCAACGAAGCCGGAGCGCAATCCATCGGTGGAATCCCTGAATACGAGTTCGGCGGCCAGACCGGTTATTATTACACTGGCCACGTCGGCGACTACTTCGGTTCGGGAATGCCCGAGGAACTCAAACTTACCGAGGAATCCGCCTTGTCACTGATCGAGCGCGGCAAGGAACGTTATGGAATCTACTGCGCTGTCTGTCACGGCCAGTCCGGTGACGGGCAGGGGATCACCGGCCAGTATGGCGTTCCCGGCATCGCCAACTTCCACCTCGATACCTTCAAACCCGCGTCTTATCCCGATGGCCGGATGTTCGAAACGATCACCGTTGGCAAAGGCATGATGGGCGGCTACGGCTATAACATCCCAGTCAACGACCGCTGGGCGATCATCGCTTACGTCCGCACCTTGCAGACCGCCAAAGAGGCTAAATAACTTTTTCCTGATTCTATCGAAATGGCCCACCACCACGTCACCTCCGCAGACATCGCGATCAACGGCGATCACCTCGACACCTCCAAGGTGGCGAAAGTGAAGAGCATCGCCCTGGGCGTGGCCGTTCTCGGCACCGTCGTCAGCCTGTATCTCCTGTTCTTCGCCCCGGAAAAAATCCGGGGCCCTTTCGCCTACTCATGGTTGTTCGCGTTCTACTTCTTCCTGACTCTTGCCATCGGCGGGGTGTTCTGGACGCTGTTGCATAATGTTTCCAACTCCGGTTGGGGGACCTCGGTGCGCCGGACCTTTGAGAACCTCGGATCAACATTCCCATGGGTGTTCCTTTTCGGCCTCCCATTGCTCTGCCCGCAAGTGCAGCAGTATCTCTACGAATGGATGAACATCCACCGCGAGGCGCACGGCAACGTGAAGGAGCACCTCCACCACGTGGACCACCTGCTCTATAACAAGTATTGGTTCATGAACCTGCCGTTCTGGTACGGGCGGGCCGCGTTCTATCTCGTCGCTCTCGGCGCGGTCATCTACGGCTTGCGAAAGCTTTCCACCGATCAGGATACCGATCCGAATCCGGGAACCGCCCGCTTGCTGAAGGCCCGCTACCACTCGAACTACCCGCTGATCATCTTCGCCCTCACCATCACCTTCACGGGCTTCGATTTCGCGATGGGCCTGGATTACAAGTGGTTCTCCACCATGTGGGGTGTCTATTTGTTCGCCGGTGCCGCGCTGAACTCGATGGCGGTCATCGTGCTCGTCTGCACCTGGCTGAAGAGCATGGGCCACCTGAAGCACGTCACCGGACCCGAGCATTTCCATATCATGGGCAAGCTGATGTTCGCCTTCACGACCTTCTGGGCCTACATCGCGTTCTCGCAGTTCTTCCTGATCTGGTATGCCAACATCACCGAGGAAACCTCCTACTTCCTGATCCGCAACACCGGCAACTGGAACACCGCGATGTATTTCCTCGTCTTCGGTCACTTCGTGGTTCCCTTCGTCGTCCTTCTGCAGGCTTGGTTGAAGAAGAATCCGAAGCTTCTTTCGATCGTGGCGGTTTACACCTTGTGCATGCACGCGCTGGATCACTACCTGATCATCATCCCCGAGCGCGGTGTCTCGCTTGGCAAGATCAAGCCGGAAATCTTCGGTGATATCCAGGTGTCCATTCCGGGTGCGTTTTGGGGCGACATCCTCGCCTTCGTGACCATCGGCGCGGCTTTCATCTTCATCCTCATCCGTGCCCTCGGCCAGCATTCGCTCTATCCGAACCGCGACCCGCGCATCCTCGAATCCGCGAACGTCTCCAACTGATATCCTTTTACTTCTGCACATGGACCCATCCCGCGACAATCCGATCATCCGCTTCACCACTTTCTGGTGGGGTATCGGCACCTTTTTCATCTTCGCCGTGCTGCTGGCGGTGATCTGGCTTTTTGCACGTTCCGAGCCGACGACCCTTGAGGACGCCGCCGCGAAACCCCGCTACGAGACCAAGGCAAAGATCGACGCCGCGCAAGCTGCGAGTCTTTCCGCCGAGGCGATCAAGGCCGCCACGCTGGTGGTCGGCAAACAGCTCGCGACTTCCAGACCGACGGCTGTCGAAAAGCCCGGACAAGTGGTTCCCGGATCGGAGACCGCCAAGAAGCTCGCCGCCGCTCCCGCGGTGGATACTTCGGCGATCGACGCTCCCGCAGCGATCGACGAGCCGATCGATCCCGCAGTGATGGCTGTGGGTAAAGCTTCTTACATGATCTGTGGTGCCTGCCACGGTCAGAATGGTGAAGGCGGTCCGATCGCTCCGCCGCTCGCGGGCTCCGAATGGGTGACTGGCCCGGTTTCCAATCTCATCCGCATCCAGTTGCGCGGCTTGGTAGGGCCCATCACGGTCGCCGGCAAGGAATACAACATGCCGGGCGGCATGGCGGCACTCAGTTATCAGACTGACGAGCAGATCGCCGGCGTGCTCACATACATTCGCAACAGCTTCGGCAACAAGGCGTCCGCCGTGAAGCCCGAGCAGGTCGCCGCGTTGCGCAGCGAGGTGGGCAAGCCCCAGGTAACCGCCGCGGAACTCACCAAGCCTTAATTCCGATTCCCTTTTTATCTTCAAAGCCGATGTCATCCGTCATCCAAACTTCAACTGATCAGGACGCCTTGCTACGCGCGGGGATTGATCGTTCGCTGCGTCACCCCGTCATGTTTTTCCTGACCAGCGGTGCCGCGTGGCTCGCGGTTTCGATCGTCTTGGGAATCATTGCTTCCGCGAAGGTGCACAGCCCTGAGTTTCTAGCGGGTTTTCCTTGTCTTTCCTATGGGCGGGTTTTCCCCGCTCACATCAACGCGCTGGTTTATGGTTGGGGATTCCAAGCAGCGTTCGCAGTGATCATCTGGATGATGGCGCGGCTTTCCCGCAAGGAATGCACGGCGGCCGGACTCATTCTCACCGCCGGACACGTTTGGAATCTCGGTGTGATTCTGGGATTGGTCGGAATCCTCTCCGGCAACGGCACGGGAATGCCATGGATGGAGTTTCCCGCGTTCACATGGCCTGTGTTGCTCTTTAGTTACTTCTCGATCCTGATCTGGTCGTTCATCCAGTTCCGCGTGCGCCCGGAGGGCCATGTCTATATCTCCCAATGGTATCTACTCGCCGCGATGGTATGGTTTCCCTGGGTCTTCATCACGGCTAACACCTTGCTGCACTGCATCCACGGCCATCCGGTCATGGCAGCGGGGATCAACGCTTGGTACAAGTCTGCTGTGATCTTCCTCTTCTTCACGCCTGTCGCTCTTGGGACCGCTTACTACCTGGCACCGAAGGTGACCGGGCACCCGGTTTACAGCTACTCGCTGGCGAAACTCGGGTTCTGGTCGCTCGCGGTGATCGCGCCATGGGCGGGGATGCAGAAACTTACCGGCGCGCCGATTCCTTACTTCCTGCCTTACGTGGGCGCTGCCGCCACGGTCTTGCTTTTCGTGCCTGCAATCGCGGCTTCCATCAATCTTCTGCGCACGACGCTCGCCTCGCCGGAAGTGGTGGCCAGCAGCCCGGCGCTCCGTTTCACCATCGCGGGCATCGGTGGCTTGATACTTCTCGCGTTCTCCGCCGTGGTGCTTAACCTGCCAGAGTCCACTCTTCCGCTGGCGCAGTTTTCGCTCTCCGGCTATGGTTTTGAAATCCTCGCGCTCTACGGGTTTTTCAGCTTCGTGATGTTCGGCGCGGTTTACTTCATCGTGCCGCGGGTGACGCGCCGCGAGTGGCTCTCCCGCCGCCTGATCAAGATTCACTTCCTGTTCTCCGTCTATGGCATCATCACGGTGGCGTTGGTCGCCCTCTTCGGCGGACTTCAGCAGGGGATCGGTCAGGAAGACTGGCAGCAGCCATGGCAGGGTGCCGCGACGCGCGCCTATCCGTATGCCGTGGCGACCACCATCGCCTGGTGCTTCATCCTGTTTTCCAACGTGTTCTTCTTCATCCACCTCACCCTGATGTGGCTGCGTCTCGGCCGCCGCAGTTCGCATCCTACCTTGCTCATTTCCGCCCACGGTCACGGCCCCGGCCCCCATGGTGAAGAGGGCGATATCGATAATGCCGGTCCGGGTCACATGCCCGCCCACTAATAGGAAATTTCAAATTTCAAATCCTTTTCCAATGAGCCTTCGCACATTCATTTTCGGTTTATCCGCCGGCTTCGGCGTCGCTTGGCTGGCCGTCGTCGTCGTGCCATTCATCAAGATGCGCAATCTCGCGCCCATTGAGCTTTCCGAAGCGACCGATGGTGCCACGGGCATTTTCTTTCCCAAGCGCGCCGGTCGCATCGCCGACGGCGCGCAGGTGTATGCGGAGAACGGTTGCTACCTATGCCACACCCAACTCGTCCGCCCGACCTATGCGGGCAACGATCTTTATCGTCCTGATTGGGGTGGTTTGAAGGCGGACCCGGATCGCGGCGATACCCGTCGTGAGACCAACGCCTATGATTTCCTTGGCGAGAAGTTCGCTCAGATCGGCGTCTCACGGGTTGGCCCGGATCTTTCCAATCTCGGTCGCCGCGTGGAGAATCAATACGCGGCCGGGGGTGATCCTTCAAAGTGGCTGTTCGCCCATCTCTACAATCCGCGGCAGGATCCGCAGCGTTGGAAATCCACCTGCCCGCCCCACAAGTTTCTGTTCGACAAACACAGGGTCACGGGAAGTCCGTCAGTCAACGCGCTGCCCTTCGGCAAGCATGGCGACACCGAGTTGGTCCCCAGCTCCGAGGCCAAGGCTCTCGTCTCTTACCTGCTCTCGCTCAAGAAGGACCAAGCCGTCCCGGCGGTGCTGAATTTCGCGCCTGCGAAAACCAAGACCGCCCCTTGAAATCATTTACCTAATACCTAAGTTCACACATGTCCCTGCCCAACCAAACACCAGACCTCGAGGACTCGATCAATGTGACCGAGGCCCACGGGCGAGTGGTCCGCGAAGCCGCCGCGTGCGCTCGCGAAAAGCGCATCGTTGACAATGGCATCGAACCGATTTCGCTGTGGGCCTTCGTCGCTTGCGGCGTGGTGCTGCTCGTCGCGGGCGGAATTCTCGGCACTGGCGGACGTTTGTTTTCCTACGGAAGCATTTTCCGCGAGGGCTATATCCGGACTCCCGCTCCCGGTGCCGCGGATGCCGGTCCGGTGCCCAAGGAAGCGCTTGCCGCCTATATGTCGAAAGGTGCGAAGATCTATTCCGCCAAGTGCAACGGCTGCCACGGATCCGATGCCAAGGGCAACGGTTCGACTTTCCCCTCGCTCGTCGGTTCGACTTGGGTGACCGGCGAGACCGATCTCTTCGCGATGATCATTCTCAATGGTCTTGAGGGACCTGTCAGCGACGGCAAGACGTATGGTGTCATGCCTCCGCAGGGAATCGGCATGGCTGCCGAAGATCTTGCGGGTATCATGACCTACGTCCGCAACAACTTCGGCAATGCCACGGGCGATGTCGTCACCATCGACATGGCCAAGGCCGCCCTTGAAATTTCCGCCGCCCGCAAGAACGCCGGCAAGTCAGTGACCGGCGCGGAACTCACCGCCGATCACGTCAAGGCGCTGCCGGGCGACGTGCTCGATCCGAAAACTTTGCTGGATCCAATCACCCTGGCCCCTGCCAAGGCTCCCTGACCCGGTTCTTCAGACTGCATTTTCAAACCACCTTTTTTCAGACTCCACACACGCCGCAAGACGGAATTATGAGCTCTCACGCTACCTCACACGCCGGGCACGACGCCCACCACGAAGACCATCACCACGATCCGGGATTCATCCGGAAATGGATCTTTTCCACTGATCACAAGATGATCGGCCTCCAGTATGGAATTACGGCCCTGGCCTTCCTGGCCTTTGGATTCTATCTGATGATGGTGATGCGCTGGAGTATCGCCTACCCGCACCAACCGCTGCCGGAATGGATGAGCTGGGTGTTCACTGACGGCTGGAAGGCCCGCTGGTTGCAGGACGGCAAGGTGACAGGGGAGACTTATAACATGTTCGGTGCCATGCACGGGACGATCATGGTATTCCTCGGCATCGTGCCGCTCGGCTTCGGTGCGTTCGGCAACTATGTGACGCCGCTCCAGATTGGCGCGCCGGACATGGCATTCCCGCGTCTGAACATGGCCAGCTACTGGATCTATCTTGTGGGAGGCCTGATCATGTGCGCCTCGTTTTTCCTGGAGTCCGGATCCGCCAAATCCGGCTGGACCAATTACTCGCCGCTTGCGGGTTTCGCGGACGGCCAAGTGGTCAACCAATGGTTGGCGGGGCAGACTCAGTGGCTGATCGGACTGGTCTGTCTTATCACCTCGTCACTTCTCGGTTCGGTCAATTTCATCACCACCATCATCAACCTTCGGGTGCGTGGCATGACATGGATGCGGATGCCGTTCTTTGTCTGGGCCATGCTGGTGACCGGTTTCCTCCTTCTCCTCGCCTTCCCGCCGCTTGAGGCCGCCGGCATCATGCAGCTCATGGACCGCGTCGCGCATTCCTCATTCTTCATGCCTTCCGGACTCTTCACCAAGAGCGAGGGGCTTGCCGATCTCTCCGGTGGTGGTTCGCCGCTGCTCTTCCAGCACTTGTTCTGGTTCCTCGGTCATCCGGAAGTTTACGTGCTCCTGCTTCCCGCCTTCGCGTGCGTCAGTGAAATCATTCCCGCTAACACCCGCAAACCGCTTTGGGGCTACAAGTCGATGGTTTATTCGGTGCTGGTTCTCGGTTTCCTCTCCTTCGTCGTATGGGCCCACCACATGTATATGACCGGCATGGGTGCCGCCGTATCCACTTTCTTCCAGACCACGACGGTGCTGATCTCGGTTCCTTCCGTGGTCATCATCACCGCCATGCTCATCTCGCTGTGGGGCGGTTCGATCCGCTTCACCCCGCCGATGATGTGGGCTTGCGCGTTCATCCCGATGTTCGGCATCGGCGGCCTCACCGGTCTGCCGCTGGCCTTCAACCTGGCCGACCTTCACCTGCACGACACCTACTATGTGATCGGCCATTTCCACTATGTGGTGGCTCCCGGGATTCTCTTTGGCTTCTTCGCCGGAGTGCTTCACTGGTATCCGAAAATCACCGGTCGCTTCATGAGCAAGACGCTCAACCACCTGCACTTTTGGCCCAGCCTGATCTGCATGAACCTGATCTTTTTCCCGATGCTCGTGCAAGGGATGGCAGGCTTCCACCGCCGTTGGTATAACGGTGGCGATGCTTATCTCTCGAAAGCCGCCGACAGCGTCAACGTCTTCGGCAATACCGTCGCCGAGTATATCGACATGAACATCATCATGTCGATGGGAGCTTGGACCATGGCCTTGTTCCAAATTCCTTTCGTCATCAATCTTCTGTTCGCATGGAAGTTCGGCAAAAAGGCCGAAGGCGACAATCCCTGGAATGCCACCACGCTGGAGTGGGCGACACCGACACCTCCTGGCCATGGCAATTTCCTCAAGGAGCCCGTCACCTATCGTGGTCCTTATGAATACAGCCGCCCGGGTGATGATTCGGACTTCCTTCCGCAGTGGATCGAGCCGAAGCGCCTCGACTCCGCGGACAAGCCGGCAGACAAGCAGTAAGCTTTCCAATTTCAACCCAGTCTTCGCGGTTCACCACCTCACAGCATTCCCTTTCTCAAATGGAAATTCCCTACGTCGTCACTCCCCGAAAGGACACCGGCCTCTTCAACTCGAAGATCGCGATCTGGTTGTTCCTTGCTTCCGAAGTCATGCTCTTCGGCGGCTTCTTCTCGGCCTACGTCTTCCTCCGCCTCGGCGCGGATTATCCATGGCCGGAGCGGACGCTTCCCGTGCTGCCGGGCTTGATCAATACGTTTGTCCTCATCGGCTCTTCGGTGACCGTGGTGTTCGCGTGGGCTTCCTTGAAGCTGCGGAATTGGAGAATGTTCCAGCTCTTCATGGGCATCACGGTGTTCTGCGCGCTGATCTTCATGGTGCTCAAGGGCATCGAGTATAACGTGAAGTTCCATCACCAAGCCGTGCGCCTCAAGGACTACACCGTGATGGAAGGGCACTTGAGCTATGAAAAGGAACTCGACCACAATGGTAACAAGGTTGAGGAGAATCTGATTTTTGTCGAAGCGTCGAAGCTCACTTTCAATACCCGCCGTTTCGAAAAGTCTTGGGTTGAGGAAGTCCTCACGCAGGCCGGGCATCACGGTTCGAAAATCGTGCTCTCGGCGGATATCGCGGTCGTTACCAAAGAGGGTCAGCCCGCCGAAGTCATCGCCAAGGCTGGCGAGCCTCTATCGGTGGATCTGCTCCGTCGGGTCGAGAAAACCCGTCTCGCGGCCGCCAGTCACAATTCCGCCCTTCGCACCGAGTCCTTGCGCGAGGAATGGGTGAAGGCCCACGCCGCGCACCCCGGCAAGAAGGACTGGCAGATCGCTTCCGGCGTCAACATCGATACAGCGGCGCTCGCTCCCAAGCTGCTCACCGAGGTTTCCACCGTCGCCTTCAATGTCGACCCACCGGCCCGTCTTGATTTCAAACCCCGCGACATCAAGGAAGCCGACGGTCAGTCCCGCCTCCGCGACGACACCGTGGTGGATGGCAAGCTGCTCGCCAGCCCGATGGGCTTCCACTATGTCGATGCGATCGACTTCCAACACCTCGTCATGAAGGCGAAGGAGAAGGGGATCGATCCTGAAGTGGCGATCGAGAATTCATGGCTCATCAAGAACAGCCCGTTCGCCAAGGAAGCCTGGGAATGGCATCAGGGCGAGGTCGCCAAACTCAAGGAGCGCCTGCTCAAGGATTATGGCCTCGACAAGAGCGGCAATCCGAAGCGCGTCCCGACCCACAAGGAACTCTATCGAATCGGTTGGAAGGATTTCGCCAAAAAAGGAGAGCAGCAGCACGGCATTAAGCTTTCCACCATGGATTCATTGAAAGAGGAGTTCATGGGGCCTAACTACGACGCGCGGAATCCCCAAGGCGACGACACCCACGTCGAGGGCGGTCATGCCAAGGAGACCTTCCCGCACTTCTCGCTGCCGCGCGAGCAGATTGGTTTCGCCGCCAAGTTCACGCCGGCGTGGAACACCTACTACGCCATCTATTTCACCATCACCGGCCTTCACGGCTTGCACGTCATCGGCGGCGCGCTCGTCCTCGCCTACTACCTGTTCTTCGGCCGGAAAATGTATCTCGAGAATCCCGAGTGGCTTGCCAACCGCGTCGAAATCGGCGGCCTGTTCTGGCACTTTGTTGACCTTGTCTGGATCTTCGTTTTCCCGATCCTGTATTTGATGTAAACTTCAAACCTCAATTTCCCAATTCCAAACTCCAAATCAAATGGCTGACACTCCGGAAGCAATCAAGAAATCCGTCCGCACCTACATGTTCGTCGGTGGGATCCTATTCCTCGGAACCATCATCACCGTGCTCGTCGCATCGGTGGAGGCTCTCGACGTCGGTCAACACGGCTTCGACAAATGGGACTGCATTCTCGGCCTGGCCATTGCGACGATCAAGGCATCTCTGGTTGCATTTATCTTCATGCACCTTAATCATGAGAAGAAGGCGGTTTACTGGCTCTTCGCCTCCGGGCTTTGCATGGTATGCAGTCTTGCCGGGCTCACCGCCCTTGCAATCTTTGATCCGATCCATGATCCGCTTTTTTTCGGCAAGGAATCCACGACCCCGAAAATCCTGGCCTCGCCATCGCTCCGCTGATGTCCTTCTAGTCTCTTAAAAACAAAACTGACTTTCCCATGTCCCTCAAAGGATTCCACATCGTCTTCGTGACCGTCAGCACGCTGCTTTGCGTGTTCCTCGCCTTGTGGTCCTTCCTGCTCGCTCCCGAGTGGTCGGGGATGACCATGGCGCTTGGGATTGTGGGGATCGCCGGGGCCTTGTTGATGCCTGTCTATGGCGTCTGCTTCTATCGGAAAATCACCCGCATCCACACCTGATATCTCTCAACCGGTAAGATTCCATGAACCCCATTTCCCAGATCCTCGCTTGCTCAAGTTGCCGTGTCACGATGGTCGCCGGTGGCGGAGATGCGGCCGGTTGGTCGATTTTCTTTTTGCTTTTCGTCATCCTGGCGATGTTGGGCTGCATCGGTTTCTTCATGATCCGCATCGCCCGGCGTCAGAGAGAGCACTTCGATCCCACGCTCTCCGACGACTATGTCGGTCCGTCTTCCCCACAGTGAATCCTTCGTTTCAGATTTAGAATTTCCACCTATATGAGTCCTTCCAAGTTTCTAGGCATCCCCGAAAACTTTTCCGCCCACGGCGGCCAGGTCGATCACATGATGGATGTCGTCCACTGGTTCATGATCGCCTTGTTCGTCGGGTGGACGCTGTTCTTCTTCTACTGCATCTTCCGCTTCTGGCATAAGAACAACCCGAAGGCTTCCTATGAAGGCGTGCGCAGCCACCTCTCCAGCCACCTCGAAGTCGGCGTGATCATCGTGGAAGCCGTGCTGCTTCTCGGCTTTGCATTCCCTCTCTGGGCGGAGCGCGTGGACAGCTGGAAGGACGTGCAAAACCTCAACCCGGTGCGTGTCCGTGTCGTAGGTTGGCAGTTCGGTTGGACCTATCACTACGCGGGTGCCGACAACAAGTTCGGCCGTGTTGATCCCAATCTCATCTCCGGCTC
Source organism: Akkermansiaceae bacterium (assembly GCA_947462535.1). Taxonomy (GTDB): domain Bacteria; phylum Verrucomicrobiota; class Verrucomicrobiia; order Verrucomicrobiales; family Akkermansiaceae; genus Luteolibacter. The sequence goes on from CANHPN010000031.1 coordinate 29,900, forward strand.
CAACGACCTCGGCATCGACTACACCGATCCAAACGCGCTGGACGACTTTACCAGCCCGATTCTCAAGCTCCCGGTCAACCAACCTGCCGTGCTCAACATCGGCACCAAGGACGTGATTCACAACTACGCCATCGTCCCGATGCGCATCCAACAGGACGCGATTCCAGGGCGGGAAATCCCGATGTGGTTCACGCCGATCAAACCTCTCGAAACCTTTGTCGTCTGCGGCCAGCTCTGCGGGGAAGGTCACGGCAACATGGTCGGCTCGATGGAAGTGATTCCCAAGGACCAATACGACACCTGGTATAAGAGCCAGACCGAAGCCGCGTTGAAGGCCAACAGCCCGAAGCCTGCCGCTCCGGCGACCGCGCTTAACTAACGATCCTTCGTGGCTGACATCACTGAGATCGACCGCGAGGATTTCCGCAACCTCCTCATCGAAATCGGCAAGACGCGGATTCCTTTCGGCAAATTCGGAATCAAGGCTTATCCGCCCACCGGAGTTCCGATCATGGATCTGCCGCCGGAATACCTGAGCTGGTTCCAGGAACGCGGCTTCCCCAAAGGCCGTCTCGGCGAGCTGATGGCGCAGGTTTGCGAGATCAAATCCGTCGGCATGGATTCTGTCTTCGATCCCATCCGCCAGATGAACGGCGGCCGCTTCCGCCTCCAGCCCACGCGCCGGAAGTCGTTTGATTTCGAGTGATATGAACATTTTACACAACAAGGGCGGCGAGATCTGGACCACGAAGCCGGAGGATTCGGTTTACGCCGCCATCCGTCTGATGGGCGAGAAGTATATCGGCGCGCTCGTCGCCGTCTCGCTCCGAGTTTTCTTCTAAAACGGCGGGTTTTCCATCGGTTCCGACCGGGATTCCGACCTTGCCGCCGCTTTTCCATGACCCCCGCAGCCCTTGGCATGAACGTGGAAAGCTTTTCCCGTGGGTGCAAAGCCTTTGCATGGCCGCCGCCAGCGCTTCCTCGTTCTGACCCTTTCGGCACTCAAACTTCCGGAATCCCTCCGCCCGGCCACCCGCTCATTTAACCTAAAAAGAAAAATGGGCGTGTTAGCTGAGCGCCCATTAGCGAGGCGTGGGGAGCGGGTTACGGATGGTGGCAAAGTGGTCGGTTTTCATCCGCTCAGGAGGAGTTCGGCCTCATCGGGCAGGCCTGGAAGCCACTTTCCTCCCAGCCAGCGCCGTAGCAAACGGGTCAGAAGCAGCGTCCAGCGTTGATCCACGGTCCATCGCTCCGTGA
>CANHPN010000032.1 GCA_947462535.1 Akkermansiaceae bacterium
CACTGACATCGGCCCGTTTCCGTCGGCGGACGCTTCCAAAATGTTGGCGAGCAGACTGGTGGCCCCGCCGAGACTTCCGCTGCCGATGGTGTGATTCACCAGGGTTTCGATCACCTTTTCCAAGGCCGCCTGCTGGCGTTTGTCGTTGTAGTCGATGCCGTCGAGCCCGCGGGAAATCTTGGCGGCGAGTTCGTGTTTGTGCTGTTCCCAATCCTCCAGCTCGACACCTGCGAGCGTTGCGGGCCCCCATTCCAGGCCGTGCGCCGCCCGATACCGGCTCTGCCAGCGCTGCACGAAGCCGCGCAAGCCCTCCAACACTTTCTGGTCCTCCTTGCCGATCGTCGCCCGGCGGAACGCGTGCAGAAAATCATCCCCGCTGCCGTCTACCAAGGTCTCGCCGAGGATCGTGGCGAGAATTTCGTCCGCCGCCGCCGCCGCCCTCGGTCCTTCCAGCAGATCGAATTTCCCGCCGGTCATCCCGAGCTCGTATTGGAAACCGCGCACGACCTTGGCGAAGAAACTATCCATCGTCCCGAGCGTGAGCCGCGGCAGCGCGCGGACCACCCGCTCCAGTGACTCGGCGAAGTCCGCTTCCGGCAGTGACAGATCCCCGCGCAGCCCGGCGGCTTTCGGCTCGTCGCTCGCGGCGTTCGCCAGCTTGGTCAGCACCGAGTCCGCGAATTCCCCGGCGGCCTTGCGGGTGAACGTCAGCGCCACGATTTTCTCCGGTGCCACGCCCATCGCCACCAAACCGATCACCCGGTTCGCCAGCTGGAAGGTCTTTCCCGACCCGGCGGAAGCAAGGATGAGCAGGTTCTTGTGGAGGATTTTCATCGTCGCCCGAAGCCTGCCCGGATCTTTGGAAATGGGAAACCCCGAAGTTTCCGGAGATGCCGTTTCCGCCTTTCCATCTTTGACAATCCCCTGCCGCCACCTCAGTTTCGCCGCCGAAACCTCCTCAAATCAATCTTATGGCCTACGATCTCATTGTCATCGGTGGCGGCCCTGCCGGCTACGTCGCCGCCATCCGCGCTGCCCAACTTGGAAAAAAAGTCGCTTGTGTCGAAGCGGACCGCGCCGGCGGCACCTGCCTCAACTGGGGCTGCATCCCGACCAAGGCCCTGCTCAAAAACGCCGAGGTCTATCACATGCTCACCCACAAGGCGGCTGAGTTCGGCTTGAAAATCGAAGGACTTTCCTACGACTGGTCCGCAGTCGTCGGCCGCTCGCGCAAGGTTTCCGACCGCCTCGCCGGCGGCATCGAGTATCTTCTGAAAAAGAACGGCATCGACTACGTTCGCGGTTTTGGCTCGGTCGAAGGCACCGGCAAAGTCGGCGTCGTCGGCAACGATGGTTCGCGCCAGCTCCTTGAAACCAAGGACATCCTCATCGCCACCGGCTGCAAATCCCGCGGCCTGCCCGGCCTGCCATTCAACGGCAAATCCGTCATCGGCTCCAAGGAAGCGATGAACCTCGCCCAGCAGCCCAAGGAAATGCTCATCATCGGTGCCGGCGCGATCGGCGTGGAGTTCGCCTACATTTACAACGCTTTCGGCACCAAGGTGACCCTCATCGAGATGGCCCCGCGCATCCTGCCCGTCGAGGACGACGAAGTGGGCGACGCCTTGGAAAAATCCCTCATCAAACAAGGCATCCGCTGCCTCACTAACACCAAGATCACCGCCGCGGTGGACAAGGGCACCCACGTCGAACTCACCGTGGAAGGCCCCAAGGAAAACGGCGTGCTCAGCGCCGAAGTCTGCCTCGTCGCCATCGGCATCCAGCCAGTGCTTCCCGGCGGCATGGAGCCCGAGCTCGACCGCGGCTACATCAAGTGCGGCGACCGCTACGAGACGTCCATCCCCGGAGTTTACGCCGCCGGCGACATCAACGGCCCGCCATGGCTCGCCCACGTCGCATCGTTCGAGGCCGTGCAATGCGTCGAGGGTCTGTATGTCGAAGGCCACAAGCCGCGCAAAGTCACCAATTTCCCCGGCTGCACCTACTGCCACCCGCAAGTCGCTTCGGTTGGAAAAACCGAGCGCGCGCTCAAGGCGGAAGGCATCGAATACACCGTCGGAAAAATCCCGTTCGTCGCCATCGGCAAGGCCATCGCCTCTGGTGAGCCGGACGGATTCGCCAAGCTGCTCTACGGCAAGAAACACGGCGAGCTGCTAGGCGCGCACATCATCGGCGAGAACGCCACCGAGCTCATCGCCGAAATGGGCCTCGCGCTCGACCAGGAACTCACCAGCGCGGAAATCCACGCGACCATCCACGCGCATCCGACGATGTCGGAAGTCATCCACGAGGCCACTCTCGCGGCGGAAGGCCACGCGATTCACTTCTAACTGGAGAGTGACGGGCAAAGCACGCGGCACGTCCGGCTTTCGCAACAGCCGCAGTCCTGCTTCGTGAGCCAGGCGATTGGCTTTTTTCTCGTTCACCGAGCGGTGCGACAGCACACGGGTTTCCCACGATGAAGCGCCGCCGCGCGAGCGCGGCACGACGTGATCAATGTTCATCAGTCTTCCGCCCGCTCGGCGGACTGAGGGCCTGCGGTCCGTGAGGAGCTCCGCACGGCCCGGGCGGGAATGCATTTCCGGCCGTTTCCCGTGGTTGACCCCGTGGGGACGCATTGCTAGCGTCCGCGCCCCGTCATGAGCGCCGCCCCGAATTACAAAGACACCCTGAATCTCCCGCAAACGACTTTTCCGATGCGCGGCGATCTGGTGCGGAACGAACCCGCCCGCCTTGCGAAGTGGGAAAATGACGGGCTTTACGAGAAAATCCTCGCCCGCCGCCGCGCGCAGAACGCGCCGGAATTCATCCTCCACGACGGCCCGCCGTTCGCGAACGGCGACGTCCACATGGGCACCGCGCTCAACAAGCTACTCAAGGATCTCGTCGTGAAATCCAAGACCATGGCCGGATTCGCCGCGCCCTTCGTGCCCGGTTGGGACTGCCACGGGCTGCCGATCGAGTTCAAGGTCGTCAAGGAGGCCGCTGGTCTGGAGCCTGCGGAAATCCGCCGCCGCTGCACCGAGTTCGCGATGAAATATATCGATATCCAGCGCGGCTCGTTCCGTCGGCTCGGGGTTTTCGGCGATTGGAACAGCCCGTATCTCACGATGGATCCCGGCTACGAAGCGAGTATCCTGCGCGTCTTCGCCAAGCTCGTGGAAAACGGCAATATTTACCAGGCGAAGAAGCCGGTGCAGTGGTCCTACGGCGCGCAAACCGCCTTGGCCGAAGCTGAAGTCGAATACGCCGACAAGGAAAGCCCGGCGATTTTCGTCGAATTTCCCATCGAAAGGGGAGCAGGCGTCTCGCCTGTGATGAGCGCATCCATGGTCATCTGGACCACCACACCGTGGACGCTCCCGGCCAACCTCGGCATCGCCGTGCATCCGGATTTTACCTACGTCGTCGGCAAATTCTCCAACGGCAAGCGCGAGGAAACCTTCGTCATCGTCCGCGAACTCGTCGATTCCTTCGCGGAAAAAACAGGCTTCAAACTCACCGAAAGGCTTGAGGAAATCAAAGGCCGCGAGCTCGACGGACTCACCGCCAAGCATCCCTTCCTCGACCGCACCTCCAAGCTCATCCTCGCGAATTTCGTCACCACAGAGACCGGCACCGGCGCGGTTCACATCGCTCCCGGCCACGGCTCGGACGACTACGTGGCCGGCCAGCAGAACGGGCTCGCGGTTCTATCCCCGGTCGATAACGAAGGTAAATTCACCGAAGAAGTCGGCCTCGCCGAGCTCGTCGGCATGCACGTTTTCAAATCGAACACCCGCATCATTGAGATCCTCGCCGAGAGCGGACACCTGCTGGGCCAGGAAATTTACAAGCATTCCTATCCACATTGTTGGCGCTCGAAAACGCCGATCATCTTCCGCGCCGTCGAGCAGTTCTTCATCTCGCTCGACACGCTGCGCGGCCAGGCGCTAACGGAAATCGACAAGGTCGAGTGGCTGCCCGCCTGGGGCCGCAACCGCATCTACGGCACCGTCGAATCCCGCCCGGATTGGTGCATCTCGCGCCAGCGCACCTGGGGGGTGCCGCTGCCGGTATTCTTCGCGGAAAACGGCGAGGTCATCATCTCGTCCGAACTCGCCCTCAAGGTCGCCGACCTCGTCGGGGAGGAAGGCACAAACATCTGGTTTGAAAAATCCGACGCCGAACTCGCCACGCTGCTAGGTCTGCCCGCCGGCGTGAAAAAATGCCGCGACACGCTCGATGTGTGGATCGATTCCGGCTGCTCGCACGCCGCCGTACTCGACGCGCACCCGCAACTCCATTGCCCGGCCGATCTCTATCTGGAAGCCACCGACCAGCACCGCGGCTGGTTCCAGAGCTCGCTCATGCTCAGCACCGGTTACCGCGGCCACGCGCCATACAAGACGGTGATGACCCATGGCTTCGTCGTCGATAAGGACAAGAAAAAGCTCGCGAAATCCGACGCCGGGAAGGCCGGGAAGCCGACCGACGCCGCGTATTTTTACAACCAATACGGAGCCGACATCGTGCGCTTGTGGGTGTCCTCCGTGGACTGGCAGAACGAAGTTCCCTTCGGCGAAGACCTCTTCAAACAAGTCGCCGAGCCTTACCGCCGCCTGCGCAACACGCTTCGGATTCTGTTGGGAAATCTCGATGGTTTCAAGGGGGATGGACGCCCCGTCCATCCGTACACGCTGCTCGACCGCTGGATCCTCGAACGCCTCCACTCCGTCACCGCCGAGTGTCTCGCAGCCTATCAGACCTACGAGTTCCGCAAGGTCTTCAACTCGCTCAACAACTTCTGCACCCACGATCTCTCCGCCATCTACATCGATGCGACGAAGGACCGGATGTATTGCGACGCCGCGGATTCCCCGCGCCGCCTGGCCTCCCAAGCGGCGATGCATGAAATTTTCACCAGCGTCGCGAAATTGTTAGCTCCGATCCTCGCCTTCACCGCCGACGAGGCGTGGGAGCACGCGGCTTTCACCAGCGGCACCATCCACGAGCAGGATTTCCCCGAGGCGAATCCCGCGTTCGCGCCCGGCAAGGCGACGAAGCAGGCGGCCCGGCTGTTTGAAATCAAATACGCCATCCAGACCGCCATCGAAGGGCGTATCCAGGCCAGGGAATTCACCCGCAACAACGAGGCGGACGTCACCCTGACCATTCCCGCCGACGATGCCACGCTGTTGGAAATGCTCAACGACCGCGCCTTCGCCACGGAGTTCTTCATCATCGCCGGCCTCACCGCCAGCGTGGGCGAGGAGCTCGCCGCCACCGCCCGCAAGACGGACCACGCGCTCTGCCCGCGCTGCCGCAAGCACGAGCCGCTAATGGAAAGCGGATTGTGTGAGCGCTGCGACGACGTTTGTAAATAGGTCCCATGCGACCCATCGGACCTATCCCCCATGACATTTCCCAAGCTCCTCCTCTTTCTAACTCTCCCGCTCTACGTGCTCGACCAGATCACGAAGTTCTGGACCGTGGGGAAATTTCCGCCGCCATGGTCGCATGACGCGTTCTATCTGCCCGTCATTCCGAATGTCTTCCACCTCGTCCGCGTGCACAACCAGGGCGTGGCGTTCGGCTTTGGAAACGGCACCGACTGGGCACCCGTCGTGTTCCTGTTTGTCCCTCTCCTCGCGCTGACGATGATCCGCGTCTTCTGGAAAAAAGGCGCTTTCAACCACCCGCTTTCCATGGTCGCCGTCGCCCTGCTGCTCTGCGGAATTTTTGGAAATCTCACGGACCGTTTGATCCAGGGGTTTCTATTGGACGAGTTCAAATCCGCCAGCCTCTGGCACCGCTTGTCGGAGGGCTACGTCGTCGATTTCATCGCCATCAAGCTGCCGCTTTACGACAAGCTCGTCCCGTCGAGCGGCGGCTGGTGGCCGGCCTTCAACGTCGCGGACTCCTGCGTCTGCATCGCCGCGTTTCTGTTGTTTATCGGCGGCGTCCGCGACGAGCAGCTCGCAAAGAAGAAGGCACAAGCCTGAGCTGGGACACTTTCTCACTCTCCCCGCATCAAACGAAAGGGCAGTCGTTGGATTGAGGCTGGATTCCTTCTTTGATCCACCACGTAAGAAGCTCGCTTCTCACGCGGTTCGTTTCCTCAATTCCTTTTGATTGCATACGCTTGGCATGAAAGTAAAGCCGCCTGTCCTGCGTATCCCGCAACGTGCAACGAAGAACCTTCCTCACCACCGCCACCGGCGTCGCCGCGAGCGCCGTTTTCCCGCGTTTCGCCATCGGCAAGCCCGGCCCCTCCGCTAACAGCAAGCTCAACGTCGCCTTCATCGGCTCGGGCGGTTGGATCGCGTCCCAGCCCTACGAGCAGGGATGCCGCGAGGAAAACCTCGTCGCCTTCTGCGATGTGGACCGCAACCTCTGCGCTGAGAACATGAAGAACTGGCGCACCACGCAGCCGTTTTACGACGATTTCCGCGTGATGTTCGACAAGATGCACAAGGACATCGACGCGGTGGTCGTTTCCACCCCGGATCACACCCATTTCCCCGCCACGCTCGCGGCGATGGAGCGCGGCATCCATGTTTATACCCAGAAACCACTGACCCATAACATCTGGCAGGCGAGAACCCTGTTGAAAGCCAAGGAACGCTACAAGGTGATCACCCAGATGGGCAACCAGGGCCACGCCGGCGATGGCATCCGCCAGTCGGTGGAAGCGGTCCGCGCCGGAGTGATCGGCGAGGTGAGCCAGGTCTTCTGTCGCAATAGCGGGCCGGAAATGGGCAACTCCCACTTCGCCAATCCGTCGGTCATGCCGCCGCCCGTCGCGCCGGTGCCCGATGGGCTCGCTTGGGATCTCTGGCTCGGCCCTGCGGCGAAGCGCGATTTCTACGCCGATTACCTGCCGAAAAAGTGGCGGTCGTTCTACGACTTCGGTCTGGGCATGCTGGGCGACTTTGGCTGTCACACCTTCGACACGCCCGTCTGGGCGCTCGATCTCGATGCTCCAACGGTGATCGAATCTATCCGGCGGGAGAAATCGCTGGATGGCGTGATCCCCACCGCCAGCCACATCCGGTTCCATTTCTCCGCGAAAGGAAACCGCGGCCCGGTGGCGCTCGATTGGTTCGATGGTCCGCAGGATTGGACGCGGGTCGGGCGCATCGACAAGTTTGGCGCGGATCACGCCGCCCATCTCGGCCAGGCTTGCTGGATGGTGGGAACCAAGGGATTGTTAGGCTGCGGCACGCACGCCGGGCCCCCGGTGATTCTTCCTGCCGAGCTGCGCGCGGAGTGGAAGAAAAAACCACCCGCCGAGACGATCCCGCGCGTGGAGGGCGGGCCGTTCCGCGAATGGCTGCGCGCGATCAAGGGCGAAGGCCCCGAGCCGGGATCGAATTTCGCCTACGCGGCCGGGCTCACCGAGATCATCCTGCTGGGCGTGTTGGCCCAGCGCTTCAACACCCGCATCGAGTGGGACGCCCAAGCCGGCCGCATCACCAACCATCCGGAGCTGAACGCCTTCGTCAAGGAGCCGGCGCGCGAGGGCTGGAAGGCCGGCGAGGACCTGTGGAAACAAGAGTAACAGGAATTCTATCAATCTCACGGGAGCCTTGTTCGGCAACATCTGGATCGTGGCTGGCCGGTGAGCCGGGGAGGATCAGGTGCCGCTACTCGGAGTTCCCCGTTAGCAGCAGCTTATTGCGCGCGGAGATCCTGGATCTTCCGCTCGGTCTCGGCGGCTTCTGCGGCGAGGCCGGCTTTCTCGCAGGAGGTCTTCAGGCCGAGGAGCGCGTTCATCTCGTTAGGAAAGGCGGCGAGCGCGCGCTGATAGGCCTCGATGGCTTCATTCGGCTGGTTGGCGGCGAGGTAGTATTCGCCGAGGCGGATGGCCATGGGGGTGAGGATCATGGGCGGAAACATCATGGGCGTGGGTTGTTGGCGGTCGGCGGCGGAGGCGAACCAGTTATAGGCCGTGCCAACCCCCGCTTTGGGGCCTGCGAGGGCGAGGCGGCCGCGCAGGTCGCTGGCGAGGACCTCGAGCGCGCGGAAGGCGCGGGTCCATGCCGAGCGTTCGCCGCCGGCGGTCGCCTCGGCCTGGGTCTTGCTCATCTCCTCGCCGTGAAGGGTGAACGCGGCGACGACTTCCTGGGCCTCGCCGAATTTCCCGGCGTCTAGCAGGCACCGTGCTTCGAGGGCGAGGCGGAGACCGTCGATCCACCAGTAGGCGAGGGATTTCTCATGGGTGGTCCTGAGGTCCGGCGGCTTGGGCAGGGACGAGAGCGCCTCGGCGGCGTTTCCGCGCAGGCTGCGGTGGAGGAGGATGCGTGCGGGCAGGGTTTTCGCCTCCCATAGCAGCAAGCGGCCACCGGGCGAGGCGTTGCGCTTTTCGGGAATGGGGGTTGTGGCGATCTGGCGGGCGGCGGCGTAGGAGGTGTCGAAATCGCCTTTCGAGGAGAGCGCGGCGACGCGGTAGCACTCGGCTTTCACCCACTCCGGGCAGTCGGCGGCGGTGGCTTTGTTCTCCTTCATCCAGCCCTCGAAATAGGAAGAGGCGCGGCCGAACGCGGAGGCGGCTTTGCCGTGCTGGCCGCAGCGCCATTGGTAGTGGCCTAGCAGATGGAAATACGGGCCGTAGTTGGGCGACATCTGGCAGAGCTTGCGGGCGAGATCGAGGGAGGGAGCGAGGTCGGGGCCGTCCGCACGGATGGTGAGCAGGGCGTTGAGCGGGAGCGGGCTGTGCGGGTGTTTCGCCATCAGCGCGAGCAGGCTTTTTTCGGCGGCTTCCTGGTCAGGCGTCGCGGTGCCGAACTCGTCGTAACCGCCGCGGCTGAAGAGGGCGGCGAAGATACCGGCCTGGAGATCGTTAGGGAATTTTTCGGCAACCTTGCGGAGGGTGCTCGCCGCGCCGCCGGGGCCGTCCCGCAGGTAATTGACCAATCCGAACGCGTAGCCGCGCTCGAGCTCGCTGCCTTTTTCCCGGCTTATCAGATCGAGCAGGCGCTTGGTCGCGGCGGTGCGCGCGGAGGCGGTTTCCGGCAACGGGCTGAGCAGCGACATGAGCATCCCCCAATGGGCGAGCAGGCAGTCCGGGTCCTCGCGCATCGCGGCGGCGAAGTGGCGGCTCGCCTCGAATTCCCATCCGCCGTGGAGGTGGTTGAGGCCCTGGTTGACGTGGGCCTGGGCTTTTTCGGTCGCCGCAGTCACGGCGATTTGGATTCCCCCGGGGAAATTCATGATCGCCGGTTCGCCGAGGGCTTTGACGAAATCGGGAATGGCCGCTTCCACGTCCGGGTCTCTCGGGGGTGGGGTTTGCTCCGCACCCGGCGGCAAGATGACCGCCTGGGAGGTGCCACCCTCGCTGGCAGGCGCGGCGGTCTTGGTTTTCTCCGGCACCTTGGGAGCGGGTTTCTCCTTGGCTTCTTCGCATTCCGCGAAGGCGCAAATGAACGACAGCACCGCGATCAACCGTTTTGTCATAACCGGAAGATGGCCATGCGCCGCCCGCGCCTCCAAGCAAAATGACGCTGGCGTGCGCCGCTGCGGTCCGCTTAGTCTTCGGCCATGAAGCTTGGAGTTATTGGATGCGGGAAAATGGGGACGGCGCTGATTCAAGGGGCGATCCGTGCGGGAGTCGTCGCGGCCGCGGATGTGGTCGGCTGCGATCCTTACGAAAAATCCCGTGAGTCATTCGCGGAAGCGACCGGTGCCACGGTCACCGCCAGCATCAACGGGCTGAGGAGCTGTGAGGTGATCCTGCTCTGCACCAAGCCGCTGGATGTCGTCAACGCCCTGGCGGACGCCGCGGTGATGGCCGTCGGCGCGCCGCGGTTGGTGATTTCCATCGCCGCAGGCGTGACGCTTGGCACGTTAGAGTCGGCGGTTTCGGAAAATTTCAGGATCATCCGCGCCATGCCTAACACCCCGGCACTCGTCGGCCACGGTGCCGCCGGCTATTGCCTCGGCCGCCGCGCAACTCCCGCCGATGCCGCGACCGCGCAGGCGCTGCTCGGCGCGGTCGGGCTGGCGATCGTGGTGCCGGAGCGGCTGATGGACGCGGTCACTGGACTTTCCGGCAGCGGGCCGGCATACATTTATCTCGTTATCGAAGCCTTGGCCGATGGCGGCGTGCGGGCCGGGATTCCCCGCGCGGACGCGCTGCGTCTCGCCGCCCAGACGGTTCTGGGCTCCGCAGCGATGGTGCTGGAAACCGGCGAACATCCCGCAGTGCTCAAGGACATGGTGACCTCTCCCGGAGGCACCACGATCGCCGGGCTGGCGGTGCTCGAAAGTCACGGTTTGCGCTCGGCGCTGATCGAGGCGGTCGGCGCGGCGGCGGAGCGGGCGGCGGAACTTGGGAAGTGAGCCATTTTGCGCTTTCCCAGCCCCATCGGCCTCCTATGCTACGTGCCATGACTCACCGGCTCATTGCCTGCGCGCTGCTTTCGGCCTCCGCTTTTCTCCTCTCTTCCTGCGGCTCCGACTCGGACATGCCGATCATGGCGGGAGACACCCAGGCCGCCGCCAGCGAGGGCGAGGCGCTCTATCAGAAAGCGAAGCGGGCCGACGACGCCGACGACACCGGCAAGGCGATCAAGCTTTACGGCCAGACCGCGACGCGTTTCCCGTTCGCGCCGTCCGCCCCGCAGGCCCGTTTCCGCGAGGCTGAGCTGCTAGAGCAAAGGGGTGAGATCGTGAAATCCTTCAAGGCTTACGATCAATTTCTCGAGCGCTTCCAAGGCAGCGGCCTCTACACCACCGCTCTCAACCGCCAGGCCGCGATGGCCCAGGCCGCCGCGGATGGCGATGTGAAATCCAGCATGATGGGGATTAAAACCAAGCTGTCGCTGGACAAGACCGTCGAAATGCTCGGGAAGGTCCGTAACAACGCGCCGAAGTCCACCACCGCCGCCAAGGCGCAGTTCACCATCGGCCAGCTCTACGAGAACAAGAAAAAGTCCAAGGAGGCGATCGCCGCCTACCGCCAGCTCGTCCGCGACCAGCCCGCAAGCGCCCAGGCTCCCGAGGCGTTGTTCCGGGTCGGCGTGATTCTAACTGCGGAGGCGGACCGCGGGAACCAGAACCAGGCGAACCTCGATCTCGCCCGCGAGTCCTTCAATGACTACATCATCCAATATCCCGGCCACTCCCGCAACGCCGAGGCCCTCAGGCACATCGACAATCTCGGCAGCCGCGATCTTCAGCGCTCCTACAACATCGCCGAGTTCTATCAAAAAACCGGCAGGACGGAATCGGCCAAGGTTTACTACCGCGACATTATGATCCGCGCGAAGTCCGGCACCTATTACGACAAGGCCCGCGCCCGGCTCAAGGAGCTCGGTGAATAAGGCCCGCACCCTCCCCGGAACCATGAAACTTTCCACCCTGCTCGCCCTCGCGTTGCTGCTGGTCTCCTGCGGCGGCTATCAGCTTGGCGAGATCAAGCCGAGGTCCCTGGCGCGGGTGAAAACCATCGCCGTGCCGATGTTTACCAACTCCACCTTGTTTCCCCGCGCCGAGGCGGTCGCCACCTCCGCCGTGGCCGAGGCTATCGTGCAGGACGGCACCTACCGGATCGCCGGAGCCGACAAGGCGGACGCGATCCTCCAAGGCGATCTCAAAAGCATCACCTACCGGAATCTCCGTGGCAGCAGATTCGATGTGCTGCGGCCGGAAGATCTCGGAAACACCGTGTTGATCCGTTGGACGCTCCGTGATGCGAAGGACCCGACCAAGGTTCTCGCCTCGGGAGATTCTGCGGGAACCAGCGAGTTTTTCGCGGCGTCCAATCTCCAGACCGCCCGCAACAACGCGCTGCCCGACGCGTGTCAGCGTGCCGGCCTCGCCCTGGTCTCGCGCATCGCGGACGGCTATTGAGCCGCTGCTTGAAAACTCCGCCAATCTTTGCTTGATTGGATACCACTTGGTTGGTATGGATTTTCCATGAAGCAACGCAAAAAGCAGCCCGCGCAAACCCGGCAAGCGATTCTGGACGCGGCGGACACGGAATTCTCGCTTCACGGCTACTGCGCCACCGGCATCGGCGGCATCGTTGCCCGAGCGGAGCTGACCAAGGGCGCGCTGTTCCACCATTTTCCCGACAAGCGGGCGCTCGCCATCGCCTGGATCAGCGAGCGGCTGGGCGCGGGGATGGACCGGCTTTGGATCACCCCGCTGGAAAACGCCGCCTCGCTCGACGCGCTGCGGGAGATTTGCCGGCTCCGCTGCAAGGAGCTTCGGGCCGAGGACGCGACCTCGGCGATTGTCGCGGTCGCTGCCGAGACCGCCGCGCGGGACGAGCCTCTGGCCGAAGTGCTGGAAGGGGTTTTCAGCGCGTGGCGCGCCGCCCTCAGCGGGTTTTTCGAGCGCGGCAAGGCGGCGGGCTGGATCTACCCGGCGATCCATCCCGAGGCGGAGGCGGAGATGTTCGTGTCCGCGTTCGCCGGGTTCACGGTGACCATGAAAGCCTCGCGGAATCCCCAAGCCCGGCAGCTTTTCCTCACCGCGCTCGAAGGCTATCTGGAAACGCTGCGCGCCCAGCAGGGTTGAGTGGACTTCCCCGGGCGGTCGTTCCGCGAGGCCCGATTTTTAACGAGATGTGGTGTTCCGCTTGTAACATCTTCCGGCTCGCGGCGTAGTTTGTTTTTAAACCATCCTTCAAACCATGCGCGCCACTTCAAAAATCCCACGCCCCATCCTGTTTCCCATAGTCTGCGTTCTTGGCATCGTCGCCGTGATGATGGCCGCCTCCCGCGGCGAGCCGAAATCCGCCGCCATTCCGAAAAAGAAGATCGTCTTCGTCGCCGGCAAGCCAAGCCACGGACCCGGCCAGCACGAGCACCGCGCCGGCTGCATGCTGCTTGCCGACCAGTTGAACCAAAGCGGACTGCCGATCGACGCTGTGGTCACCACCAACGGCTGGCCGCAGGACAAGTCGGTCTTCGACGGTGCCTCGGCGGTAGTCATTTACTCGGATGGCGGCGGCGGACATCCAGCCATCAAGCAGCTCGCGGATTTGAAAAAAATGGCGGACTCCGGCGTCGGCATCGGTTGCATCCATTACGCGGTGGAAATTCCCAAAGGCGAACCCGGCAACGCGCTTCTCGATCTAATCGGTGGTTATTTCGAAACCGACTGGTCGGTAAACCCGCATTGGAGCGCCTCGTTCAAGCTGCCCAAGCACGCGATCACCCGCGGCATTCAGGATTTCCAGATGCGCGACGAGTGGTATTACCACATGCGTTTCCGCGAGAACATGGAAGGCGTGACCCCGATCCTGAGCGACCTGCCGCCGGCGGAAACCCTTTCCCGCAAGGACGGTCCTCACGAGGGAAATCCAGCGGTCCGCGCCGCGGTTTTGGAGCGCAAGGAACCCCAACACATGATGTGGGCTTACGAGCGTCCCGTGACTTCGGGTGGCGGACGCGCCTTCGGATTCACCGGTGGCCATTTCCACAAGAACTGGCAGCAGGACGACCACCGCGGCGTCGTCCTCAACGCCGTCGCCTGGATCGCCAATTTCCAAATTCCTCAAACCGGCGTGCCCTCCAAGACTCCGACCGACGAGGAAATGGCGGCGAATCTCGATCCGAAGCACTGAGCCGGTCGGTTGGAAAATGCCGGGCTCCGTGTCACCCGCCCGAGCAGCAGGACCCGCATTCGTGGAAGCAATCCACGCACCAGCCCTTGCTATCGATCACCACCGCCGGTTCCCGCCCGCAGCCCTCGCACTCCGGCGGTGGGGCGGGGAATTTGTGTGGAATTTCGCTCGTGCTCATGGGTGCGGCATGCCCGGTCTCCGGTTAGGGAGTCCGCTGTTGGAAGAGGAGGGGCAGGTAGGAATGCCTGCATCACTCAGCCGATGACGTCCGGCCAGTCGGTGTGGAACATCTCGCCACGCTTCTTGTCGGTGCGCTCGTAGGTGTGGGCCCCGAAGAAGTCGCGCTGGGCTTGCAGCAGGTTCGCGGGAAGCACGGCGCTGCGGTAGCTGTCGTAGTAACCGAGCGACGCGCTGAACGCCGGCACCGGGATGCCGGCGAGGGTGGCGATGGAAACCACCTCGCGCCAGTTTTCCTGGAACCCGTTGAGAAGGTCCGTGAAGAACGGGGCTAACATGAGGTTTTCCAGCTTCGGATTCTTGCGGTAGGCCTCGGTGATGTCGTTGAGGAAGCGGGCGCGGATGATGCAACCGCCACGCCAGATGGCGGCGATCTTGGCGAGGTCGAGATCCCAGCCTTTTTCCGCACCCATGGCGGTGATGAGGTCGAGTCCCTGGGCGTAGGAAATGATCTTCGAGGCGTAGAGCGCGTCGTGGACTTTCTTCACGAGCTTTTTCTTTTTCACGTCGATCTCGGGCTTCGGCCCTTGGAGGATCTTGCTGGCGGCGACGCGCTTGTCCTTCATCGAGGAAAGGATGCGGGCCTCGACGGCGGCGTTGATGGTGGAAACGACGACGGCGTTTTCGATCGCGTTGATGAGCGTCCACTTGCCGGTGCCCTTCTGGCCGGCGGTGTCGAGGATGAGATCGACGAGCGGCTTCTTGGTCTTCTTGTCCTTCTGTTTGAAGATCTCGGCGGTGATCTGGATGAGATAGCTTTCGAGGTCGCCGTCGTTCCAGTCGGTGAAGACTTCGGCGAGTTCGTCCGGGGTGAAGCCGGCGGCTTTAAAAATGTTATAAGCCTCGCAGATGAGCTGCATGTCGCCGTATTCGATGCCGTTGTGGATCATCTTCACGTAGTGGCCGGCACCGCCGGGTCCGATGTGGAAGACGCAGGGCTCGCCCTCGGCCTTGGCGGCGATGGATTCGAAAATCGGCTTCATCACCTCCCAGGTCGAGGCCGGGCCGCCGGGCATGATGGCCGGGCCTTTGCGCGCGCCTTCCTCACCGCCGGAGACGCCGGCGCCGATGAAGCGGAAGCCGAGATCGCCGAGCCACTTGTCGCGGCGCTCGGTGTCGGTGTAGAGGGAATTTCCGCCGTCGATGATGATGTCACCCTTGTCTAGCAGCGGAATAAGCGACTCGATGACGGCATCCACCGGAGCGCCGGCTTTGACCATGATCATCACCTTGCGCGGGGAGGCGAGCGACTGGACGAACTCTTCGAGCGACTTCGCGCCGACGAGTTTCTTGTCCGGATGCTTGGCGACGAATTCGTCGGTGACGGAGGTGGTGCGGTTGTAAACCGAGACCTGGAAGCCGCGGGATTCCACATTGAGAACGAGATTCTGGCCCATGACGGCCAGACCAATGAGTCCGAAATCGCTATTGCTCATGATAATGACGCCGCTTGATGCGGCGGAAAAGGATGTAGGCGGATTGGCGGATTGGCGCAACCCCTTGTTGCCATCCGCCCGTGCATTTCCCACATTGCGCACGTGAACTTACCGAATGCGATCACGTTTTCGCGCCTTGTGATGACCGCGGCCTTCGTGGTGGCGGTGTCGCAAAGCTCCCTGACCGGTTACGGCACCGGCTTGGTGCTCTTCATCGTCGCTGCGGTGAGCGATTTCGTGGACGGCTACCTGGCGCGAAAAATGGGCCTGGTGACGCCGCTCGGAAAACTGATGGACCCGCTGGCGGACAAGATCCTGGTGAGCGCGGCGTTTGTGTTTTTCACGGAAAAAGGCCTCTGCCCGGTGTGGGTGACGGCGCTGATCATCGGCCGCGAGTTTCTTGTCACCGGCCTGCGGCAGATCGCCATCGAAGCCGGCCAGGTATTGGCGGCCGACGGCTTGGGGAAATGGAAAACCACCTTCCAGCTCGCCTATCTGATCACCGGCCTGATCTGGCTCACCGGCGAAAAAGCGCAGGAACTGTTTCCATTGGTCGAGCCGCTGAAACACCTCGCCCGCCCGTCGTCGGAAGGCGGCTGGGTGCAGCCGGTCTTCCTGTGGGCGGCCGTCGCGCTCACCGTGATTTCCGGCTGGAACTACGTCTGGAGCGGCCGTGGGTTGCTGAAAACAAAATCTAACTGATCTGCGCCGCGTAGGCTGCGGCGTCCATCAGTTTGGATACGTGGGCCGCGTCTTTTACCTTGAGCTTGAAAATCCAGCCCTTGCCGTAGGGATCGGTGTTGACGAGCGAGGGATCGGCCTCGACCTCCGGATTCACCTCCACGACCTCGCCGCTGATAGGCGCGTAAATGTCGCTGGCGGCTTTCACCGATTCCACCACGGCGGTCGGATCGCCGGCATCCACCGCGCGGCCCACGGCGGGCAGCTCGACGAAGACGACGTCGGTGAGTTCTTCCTGGGCGTGGTCGGAAATGCCCACGGTGGCGATCTCGCCTTCAAGGCGGACCCATTCGTGGGAGGTGGCGTAGCGGAGGTCGGCGGGGTTGTTCATGGGGTAAAAGCTGAAAAGCTGAAATGTGAAATGCTGAAATGGAGTTAGGCGGATGGCGCGGGTTTGTAAAACGGCTTTTTCACGACTTCCGCCGAGAACAGCCGTCCGCGGACTTCGATTTGCAGCGGCGTCCCGATTTTCGAGAACTCCGCTGGCAGATAGGCCATCCCGATGCCGGTCATCAGCGAGGGCGAAAGCACGCCGCTGGCGAGTTCTCCGAGCACCGTGCCGTCGGCGGAAACGACCGGATAGTGCGCGCGCGGCGGCGGGCCTTTGTCCAGATAGCGCAGCGCCGTCAGCTTCACCGCCGGGCCGTCCGTCTTCTGGCGGGCCAGCGTCTCGCGGCCGATGAAGTCGCCCTTTTCCAGCGCGCAGAAGAAACCAAGCCCCGCCTCGACCGGCGTGCGCTCGGGGGAAAGATCGTTGCCATTGAGCGGATAGCCCATTTCCAGACGGAGCGAATCGCGCGCACCGAGGCCGCAGGGTTTCGCTCCGGCAGCGAGAAATTTGTCCCACCATGCGATGCCCTCGGCGGCCGGGCTGAAGAATTCGAAGCCGTCCTCGCCGGTGTAGCCGGTCCGGCAAACTACCGCGCCCGCAGCCGTGGTCATGATTCCGTTGCGCGGAGGCAGCGTTTCATCCGGGAAAACCTTGGCGAAAACCTCCACGGCGGTCGGCCCTTGGATCGCCATCCCCGCCCATTGTGCGCTCTCGTTGCGCAGCGTGACGTTGGCGTTTTTCCGAGCGTCCATCCACGCGAAATCCTCGTCGATCATCGACGCGTTCACCACCAGGAAAAACTCGGTTTCACCCGTCCGGTAGGCGATCAAGTCATCGATCACGCCGCCCGCTTCGTTGAGCATCAGCGTGTATTGCCCCTCGCCGATGCCGAGCTTGGCGATGTCGTTGGTAAGCAAACCGTTCAACCACGCCGCAGCCGTCGGGCCGCTGGCGATGAACTGCCCCATATGGGAAATGTCGAAAATCCCGCAGGCCGTGCGGACAGCCGTGTGTTCGTCGATGATCGACGTGTATTGTACCGGCATGTTCCAGCCGGCGAAGGGGACGAGTTTGGCACCGAGCACCACGTGGGCGGCTTCGAGCGGGGAACTTTTGATTTCGGAAATCACGCCGCAGAGACTGAAAGCGCGACCCCCGCTTGTCAATCGGCGTGCGAACTTCGTTGCCGTGAAAATAAATTGATTAATCCGCCCCACCGTTTTTTTGGCCCGAATATCTGATCCAATCTTCGGATGATCGACGGATCAAGGGTGTCTTTGTTAAGGCACTCAACCCCATGAAAACCCATTTCTTGCCTAAATTCAGGATCGGTTCACGTCTCTTGCTGCTGTTGCTAGCGGGAATTTTTTTTGGAACGGCCAGTTCGCTGTCTGCGGCGAAGGGCCGATTGAAGCTCCTGAAGCTTGAGATTTCGACGGACCGCCAGACTGCGGCCGTGACGGTGCCCGAGGGCTTTGAAAGCGTCTCCCTGTATCGTTTCCAGCGCCCGGGTGGTTGGCGGAAGGTGAGCTCGCAAAGCAGTGTGTCCGGCATGGTCGAGTTCCGTTTGCCAAGCAGTGATCGGAAAATCCAATGGCGGGCGCTTGGTTGGTATGTAGGGGACGCGATGTCCCGCGACAAATTTCCAGCGAAGTTTTATCAGGGGCAAAAGACTTTCGGCCCTGTCAAGTCGGCTGGCGCGTCCCGTCCCGCCGCCATTGGGCTCGATTACATGCGGAGGCTGCCATTGATGATGCAGGACACCGAAGTCAAAGAGCAAGAGCCCACTGCAACTCCGGTCGAGGCGGACATCTGGAAGGTGGAGGGAAACACCGTCTATTTTTTCAACCAGCTGCGCGGTTTGCAGGTGCTTGATCTGGCGAACCCTGCGGATCCTCGCTTGACGGCTTCGTTACGGCTCCCCGCAGTCGGTCAGGATCTCTATGTGCTGCCCGGCACCCAAGGGGATCGCACGGTGGTTCTTTTGACTCAAGGCAGCTCGGCGGGAGGCGGCCCGTGGACGCGCATCAATCTCGTCAAGGTCGCTGGGGGCAAGGCCGGAATCACCTTCACTCAAGACGTTCCAGGCAGCCTCGCCGACAGTCGTTTGGTGGGCAGCCGCTTGGTTCTGGCCACCACCAAGTGGGATTCCCAAAGCCATCTGACCGAGTGGCAAATCTCCGAGGACCAGCCGCCATCGGCAGCTGGCGAAACATGGATTGAAGGTGATAGGCCGTTGATTTCCTCGGGAGGCGACTGGCTGGCCGTGACTACCAGCCCGTCCGGGCAGTGGAATGCTTCCGATGTGTCCGTTTTCGCGATCCGTCCGACGGGACTGGTTCAGATGGCCCGTGGGATCCGCACCGAAGGAGCAATTTCGAACAAATTCAGGATCCAGTGGAACAACAACGTGCTGACCACCATTTCAGAAAGCCGCAGCAGTGACTCGGGCTGGACCCCCAAAACGATCATTGAAAATTTCCGTGCCTGGTCACCAGAGAGCGTTCATCCGATGGTAGTCGAAAATCGTGTCCTCGGCCGCATCGAACTTACCGAGGCCAACGGCGAAAGCCTTTATGCGACGCGCTTCGCGGGGAATAAGGCCTATGTAGTGACCTTCCGGCAAACCGATCCGCTGTGGGTAGTGGACCTTGCCGATCCCCTGAATCCCGTCGTGGCAGGCCATATTGA
The DNA here is from genome assembly GCA_947462535.1 of Akkermansiaceae bacterium. GTDB lineage: Bacteria > Verrucomicrobiota > Verrucomicrobiia > Verrucomicrobiales > Akkermansiaceae > Luteolibacter. The sequence continues at coordinate 19,016 of CANHPN010000032.1, forward strand.
AGTTCCTGGTTGGTCATCTTACTTGCAGCCCATCGGCGACCTGCTGTTTTCCATTGGCATGGAGTCGGGGAGAGTCGCCGCTTCGCTTTTCGATGTGGCGGACCCCGCAGCCCCGAAATTGCTTCGCCGGATCAATCTCGGAGACTCGGGATCATTCAGCGAAGCCGTGTGGAATGACAAGGCGCTGAAAGTCCTGCCGGATGCCGGGCTGGCAATGATCCCTCTCTCCGCCAACTATTGGTCGTCCGGGCAGGCGGGCGTGCAATTGCTCGACATCGACCTCGCGAATCGTGATTTGCTCCTTCGTGGATTCATTCCCCATGAATTCGACGCGCGCCGCGCCGACCTGATCGGTAACTCCGTGGTTTCGATCTCGCAGCGGGTGATGGACATCACCGATGTTTCCGACCGCGATGCTCCGACGACGCTTTCCAACGTGTCGCTCGCTTGGCCCGTGGATCGGGTGCTGGAAGTGGGCAGTCATTTGTTCCAGATCGAGAACGGCCAATCATTCCGTGGCGGACGTGCGACCTTGCGAGTGTCTCCAGCAACTTCATCTGAGGAGATTCTGTCGGAGACTGATCTGGGCGAGGGAACCGTCAAGGCGGCCGAATACCGCGACGGCAAGTTGTATGTCCTCCGGCAGATCGGGACCGCGTCGCCTTGGATTTATTGGGCGCGCTTCATGGGCGATGAAGGAAGCCAGGCCAACCAACTGATTCTCGATATTTACGATGCTTCGGCCGCCCCCGCTCTGAACCTGCTGGGCACTTGCTCGGTGAATCCGAAATCCGGTGCCCAACTGGTCGGCGACCGCTTGCTCTGGCCTCAGCCAAACCGCCCCGCCGTGGCGATCAGCTATCAATATTCCCATTGGTTTGGAAAGTATCCGGTTGATGTTGTCATGCCAATGGCCGTGATGGCTGAGCCCAAGCCGGCGTTCTCTTCGAAGAGGAAATTCTCGGCGACCGTCAATTCTTTGAAAAACAAACCCTCGGTTAAACCTTACCAGATCCCACCTTACTGGCTCCCGCGGGAAGCCCCGCAATTGCTCGTGTTCGACGTCTTGCTGCCAGAGGCCCCGGTCGCCCAAACCCCCGTTGATCTCGGACCTTCGGGATCGATGCTAAACAACGCCTGCGATGCGGCGGACGGGTCAGTCGTCGCGGGAATCACCCGCTGGAGGGATGGCGATTTCGGTCCATGGCTTGATTCCGATCAAGCCTACCAATCCGTATCGGTCATCAAAGTCGCGAGCTCGGGAACCCCGATCGCTCGTCCGCTAATCGACCTCCCGGGGGAACTCTTCGCCATCAGCGAGCTCGATGCCAAGGGGTTTTTGGCATTCACCCGGACGGTGGACGGCCAAGGAGCCAAGACTGTGCAGGTCAGCGCCAGCGACGGGATTGACGCGTTCTTGATCGCCAGCCTCGCGGAGCCCGCGGATGCGATTTCCGCAGTGGGTGGAAGGCGCGTCTATACCACCGTTGCCGACGGAGTGGAAAAGCACCTGCTGGGTAATGCAGGGACTTGGATCAGGGAGCCAGCGTTGAAAATCGGCTGGCAGCCAAGTGACCTTCGCTGGACCGAAGGCACACTTACCGGAACCAAGTGGGATTCCATCTTCGCCGCCGGTGCCGAGGACGAGGCGGCGAAGGTGTGGGATTTCCCAACTTGGACTTTTGACTTGGGCCGAGTTTCCGTCGCCGCCGACGGAGATTTGCTGGTTCCTTTCGGGGATTACGGCACGGAGCGTTTGGATCGTTAAAAACCGGTCTCTTCCGCTCTCGTCGCGACCCGCGCTTGTCAATCGGCGCGAAGCCGCGATGTTCCCTCCCGACATGACTGTTTTCGATCGATTGGAGCGCCGTTGCGGCTGGCTGGCATTTCCCGGATTCCTCCGCTATTATGCGTTGTTCCACGTTCTCGTCTTCGTGCTGCAGTTGATTCGGCCGGACATCGGAGAGCTTTTCGCGTTCGACCGGGCGAGGATTTTCTCCGGGGAAATCTGGCGGGTCGCCACCATGTTCTTCGCGGGCTCCCAGTTCGGCACCTTCAATCCGGTCAGCGTCCTGCTGCTGATTTGCGCGGTGAGCTTCGTGTTCATGGTCAGCGACGGCCTTGAAAACGCCTGGGGCAGCTTCAAGGCGTCGTTGTTCTATTACACCGGCATCGCCCTCGTGTTGCTGGCGAATTTCGTCTATCCGGTCGCCATTCCCTCGAGCGGAGTGGCGCTCTTCGGCGCGGCCTTCCTCGCCTTCGCCACGCTTTTCCCGAAGGTGGAAATCCTGCTCTTCTTCATCCTGCCCGTGCAGGTGCGCTTTCTCGGGATTCTGATGGCCGCCGGCATTTTTCTCAACGTCATCGGCCAGCCGGTCCTACTGCCGTTCTTCCTCGTCGCTTTCGCCAACTACTTCATCTGGGCCGGGATTCCCGCACTGCGCGGCTCCGCGCGGGCGATCGAGTCAGGCCAGCGGAAAAAGCGCTTCAACGCCCTGAAAACCCCGGCCTCCGAGGCGTTTCACACCTGCACCATCTGCGAGAAAACCGACGTCTCCCATCCCCACGACGAGTTCCGCATCGGCCACGACGGCGAGGAGTATTGCGGCGACCACCTGCCGGAGTGAGGTGGCAAGCAACCGGGGCGTGAAGCCACATGATCTCCGCAGCATCGAACCCCTGGTCTTTGAGCACCAACAAGCATTGAAGAAAGCCTACTATGAAAACCTCGCTCGCTGAATCCACTGCGACTTTTGAAGCTGCCGCCATCCGCGCATGGGCGGATGGTCGCGTCATCTACATGGAACTTCACGATGGGCGGATCAGCGGATTTCCGGCGGACCGCTTCCGCCTTTTAGCCAATGCATCTGACGAACAGCTGGCAAAAGTCGCGCTGGAAGTCGATGGCTACGCGCTCCGCTGGGAAGAACTGGACGAGGACATCACTGTCCCCGGAATCCTGGCAGGACGCTTCCAGTTGCCCCGGAAATAAATTCCCCCCGCTCGCCGCATGGCGAATACCAGCTCTATGAATTAAAGCGACGGACTGGGGTAGGAAGAGTCTCAAAGTCAAAGGTCAAAGGTCGGCTCAGAATTCGCGGTTCTTCGACTTTTGACCTTCAGAAATTCGACTTTTAGACCCATGGTGCAGCTTGCGATTTGTCACATTATTTCGTAGAAGCGGCATCAGGCATTTCTCCAGTCTTCTCCCGGCATGATCCGGTGCATGAACTCGTCAAACAGGGGCGCGGTGAACGAGGTGTCCCCATGACTCGGACTCCAAATCATACCTTTGCCGATCAACTGGTTTCGCGTCGGTCCCAGAGCCGTGACATCGCGCTTCAATTGTTCGGCAATGTCACCGGAGCGATGCGGGCCCGGTCCCAGTTCCGCCATCGCCCGCAAGTAGCGCTTCTCCAAAGGTGTCAGACGGTCGAAGCGCACGCGGAAGAAACTTTCATCGAGTGCCGCGACGGCGGATGCCGACGCCAGCTCGACGTCTTGCAGGGTGATGGGCGACTTCGAAGCCGTGTCCCAAGCGTGCTTTCCCCATTCCTGGAGGAAATAGGGATAGCCATGGGTTTTCTGGACGATGAGTTCCAAGGCGTCGTCGCTCACCCGCACTCCTTCCGCCGCGGCAGGTTTGGTGATCGCGGTTCGGGCGGCCGGAGGAGGAAGCGGACCGATTTCGGGAAAATCGAAAAGCCGCTCGGCGTAGGATTTTGCGCGGCCCATCCGCCCCCGCAACTGGGGCAGGCCCGCCCCCACCAACACCACCGGAAGACGCCGCTGGGCGGCACGATGCAAGGCGGTGATGAGCGCCGCGAGTTGGTCTTCCTCGACATATTGCAGCTCGTCCACGAACATCACCAAGGCTGTCCCGGCTTTCTGCGCGGCCGCGCCCGCCGCCTCCAGCAACGCCTGCAAATCATGTTCCAGATCGCCGTTATCCGCCAATCCCGGCTCCGGCTCGAAGTCCAAACCCACCTCGATGTCCTCAAACTTCACTTTCAGCGCCTTGGCGAAACCCGCCAATCCGCGCAAAGCACGCTGTGCAAGATCCTTCGCTTGTTCATTCCGCGACAAGCGCAGCAAGGCCTGCCGCAATTGCGGTGCCAAAATAGCCGGCAACGAGCGGCTCTCGGGAGCCTCCACCCGCAAGGTGTGGATGCCCGCCGCCTCCGCATCGTCCCTCATGCGGTCGAGCAGCACCGTCTTGCCTACGCCCCGCAGTCCGACCATCAGAATACTTTTGGTAGGTCGGCCAAGCCGCGTTCTTTCCAGCGCGATCCGCACGGTTTCACGCAATTCATCGCGACCGGCCAACTCCGGAGGGGGCGTGCCGGCACCTGGTGCAAAAGGGTTGCTCACGGGGTCCATGTCCTTTGTTTATGCGGAGTTTATGAGAATTACAAGATTTTTATAATTTGACTAATTTCAGTCAAACTCACCGGGCAGCCCGCCAGTGTTGCAGCGCCGGAAGGCCCGAGGGGGAGACTTTCCCCGCCAGCTAGCTGGAATCGGAGCCCTCTTCTAAAACCGAGACGCCAGAATATTAACGTCCTCGCTCAAGCCAATAGGACGCGCCTTTTCAGCAAGGCTCTTGCGGGCGATTATCTCTGATCCTAAGCCGTGTTCAGGGGCTTGCTTGATTTGTGCCCATGTCAACTGCGATAGCCGCAGTCCGCTCAGAGGAGGTTGCTCGGAAGCACTTCGCTGTCGCCGCCATGCCGGACGTATTCGCTCTCGCGCAGTACGCTGGCCTTGCGTTTGGTGAGCAGCAGCCAGCACTCGCGGGCGGTGCCGAGCACGATGATGGCGACGAAAAACAGGAAGACGATGGTGATCACCACGTCGAGCCGGGCGTTGAAGAGCGAGGTTTCGGCGGCTTTGAGCGCCTTGCCGGATAGGCCGGCGGCGATCTGTGCTTCCAGCGTGCGGATGGCGGGGAGGAAGCCGGCGGCATTGGCGGAGAAGAGTTTCAGATAGCCGGCGGTGAAGGTGACGACGGTGAGGAAAACCATCGGGACCACGGTGACCCAGCAGTAGCGGGCCTTGCCCATCTTGATGAGGACCACGGTGCCGAGGCAGAAGGCGATGACGGCGAGCAACTGGTTGGCGATGCCGAAGATCGGCCAGAGGGATTTGGCGATGCCGGCGGGGTCGAGCGCGCCTTGATAGAGGAAGAAGCCCCAGGCGGAAACGAGCAGGCCGGTGGCGAGGATGTTGCCGAGCCAGGACCGGGTGTTGCCGAGCCGGGGGGAAATATTTCCCAACAGGTCCTGGAGGATGAAGCGGCCGACGCGCGTGCCGGCGTCGAGCGTGGTGAGGATGAACAACGCCTCGAACATGATGGCGAAGTGATACCACAGCGAGAGCGCGGCTTTTCCGGGAATGACCTTGGCGAACATCTGCGCCATGCCGACGGCGAAGGTGGGCGCGCCGCCGACCTTGCCGATCATGTGGGGCTCGCCGAGGTCCTTGGCGAGCTGCTGCATGTGCTCCTCGGTCACGGCGTATTCCGGGCCGTAGGAATTGATGGTGGCGATCTGCGCGGTGACGGCGGCCGGGTCGTTGGGGTCGATCGGCGAGTTGATGGCGAAATACTCGCCGGGATGCAGCGCGCAGGCGGCGATGATGGCCAGCAGCGCGACTAACATTTCCACGACCATCGCACCGTAGCCGATGAGGCGGATGTCCTTCTCCCGGGCCAGCAGCTTGGGCGTGGTGCCGGAGGCGATGAGCGAGTGGAATCCGCTGACCGCCCCGCAGGCGATGGTGATGCAGACGAAGGGAAACACCGGCCCGGGCACCACGAAGCCGCCGCCGCTGACAAACGGCGTGATGGCGGGCATGTGCAGCGGCGGGGCGAGGATGACGATGAAAATCCCCAGCACGGCGACCGTGCCGAGTTTCATGAAAGTGCTGAGGTAGTCGCGCGGCGCGAGCAGCATCCACACCGGCAGGACGCTGGCGGCGAAGCCGTAAATCATGATCGCCCACGCGAGCTGGGTGCAACTGAGAGTGAGCGCGGCGGCCATCCCGGGTGACAGGTATTTCCCGCCGACCACCGCGGCGCACAATCCGACGACGCCGAAGACCGAGGCCGCAGTGACGCTGACTTTCCCGCTCTTGATCATGACCCCCATGACGAAGGCGAGCGGGATGGTGCACGCAATGGTGAAGAGGCCCCAAGGGCTTTCCGCCAGGGCTTTCACGACGATCAACCCGAGCACGGCGAGCAGGATGGTCATGATGGCTAACAAGCTGATCATGGCGATGAACCCGATGACAGGGTTGAGCTCTTCCTTGAGCATCTGGCCGAGGGATTTCCCGTTGCGGCGCATGGAGGCGAAGAGGATGACGGCATCGTGCACGCCGCCGCCGAGAGTGGCCCCGACGAGCAGCCAGAGCGTGCCGGGGAGATAGCCGAACTGGGCTGCTAGGACCGGGCCGACGAGCGGTCCGGGTCCAGCGATGGCGGCGAAGTGGTGGCCGAAGACGACCCACTTGGGCGTGGGAACGAAGTCCTTGCCATCGCTACAAGTCACGGCGGCGGGGGCACGGAGGTCGTCGATGGTGAGAACCTTGGCGACGAGCCAGGCGGAGTAAAACCGATAGGCGACGGCAAAGGTGCAGACCCCGGCGACGACTAACCAAAGCGCGTTGACGGGTTCGTCGCGCTGGAAGGCGGCGATGCCGACGGCGGTGGCACCGAGCAGGGAAACGGCGATCCAGAGGAGAATCCTGGCGAAGCGGGGCATGGCGGAAATTAGAAGGGCGGATTGCGTGCTGGCGAGTGTGGAATTTTCAGCGCCGCCGGTCCATGCGACCGCATCCCCGAGGCCGAACACGCGATTCAAAACCGATCTGTATGCCGAAGTCGCGCGGCGAAAGGAACCCCGATGGATGTCCTGAAATCGATCCCGACGTGGAAATCCGGCTCAGTGCCCGGAAGCGTCGGCATCCACGCCTTTCACATCGAGGTCCGGCTTGGTATTCCATCGCGGGGTCCAGCCGGCTTTCTCGATGCGGGTGCGGAAAACGACCGTGTTGTCCAGCGCGAGATCCGCCGTCCAGATGAATTTGGCATCCTTGAAATCGTGGTCGAAATAGGGCTGTTTGGGATCCACTTCCTTCGCGGTGTAGTCCTTGGCATGCGGCCATGCGCTGTCGTCGAAGCCCGCTCTCCACCATGCATCGGGGAGTGGTTCTGTTTTCACTTGGGGGTTCTTCGTGTCGCCGTTGACGGGACCGTGGAAGAAGCTTTTTGCCTTCCAGGTCGCATTCGTCACGGTTCCGTCTCCGAACTTGAAAATGAATCCTCCATCGCCGATGCTGGTGCCGTATTCCATTCCAGTCTTCGGGTCGGCGTTGTCTTTCGCCAGCACCGCGATGTTCATGGGATATTCCGGCAGGAAATCGACGCTCACCACATTGTGAGGCGTGAATTCGATGGGATCCACGGCGACGAGCCTGTCATTGATGTATAACAGGAACCAGTTGTCGGCATAGACGTTGAGTTTCATGGTATCGCTGATGGCGGGCTTGATGAGTCCGGAAGGCCCGTCCTTGTTAGCGCCTTCAGGTCCGGCGGTTGCTTGGGGTGTTTTTAGGGCGGGTGCCGGGCGCGGTGGCGGAGGGCCGGCACCCTGGCTGGTGTAAATGGCCCGGAGCGAGGAGCTAGCGAGCACCTTGCCCTTGATGGCGGCTAGCAGGGTTTCCCGATTTACGGAACCAGAGTCGTTGAGCAGGAGCGGTGCGGACAATGCGTAGAGGGTGATGACATACGTCTTCGCGCCCGGGCCTTTCGATTTCGGGGGTTCATAACCGGTTTGTCCCCGGAACCCCGTCCCAATTTTTCCAACATCCTGCGAGCCTTGGCGCAAGGATGTGACAGTGCCGGGGATGTCATAGATCGTCCAATAGCACTTCATTTCCCCCTTGGGATCCATGTGGTCCATGAGCAAAGCGTAGCCGATGGTCCCGGCGGGAGCACCGTTCCAAGCCAGCGGCGGAGAGACGCCAGTGCCGTCGCCGGTGAATTCCTCCGGCAGTTTTCCCTTGTCCTCCACGACCGGGCTGGTGAGCAGGAAGGTGCCGTTGCTGCTGCGTGGCTGATCGACTGCCGCGGGTTCTTCGCGAACCTTGGGTCGGGCATTTGCAGCGTCCCGCGGTGGGAGTTTTTCGCCCGGGGTATAGGTTTCCGTGGTCTTGGACTTGTTTCCTTGAGTGAAATCGAACTGATAAGTTCCGTTGGGAAGCATGGAGTAGGCGACGGTTCCGGTTTCGCCACCGACGGTGTAGGTGAGCTTGTTGCCTGAATTTCCCTGTTTTTCGAAACCGGTGATCCTGGCGCCCTTCAATGCCTGCAGTGATTCCCTCACCGGTGTCGCCCGCGGCTGCGGATCGACCTGGCCTTCGCGTTCGGTGACTTGGCCATGGAAGCCTCCGTTCACGAAGGGATACTTTTCCGATGCGTGGTAATGGTAGCCAAGTGGCGGCGTGATGTGGCCGTTGAGGGTGTCGAGGCCCTTCGGCTGGCTGCCGTCGGGTTCGGTGAGGCCGTAGATCGGGTAGCCGTCGAGCGCGTAGGCGATGGGCAGTTTCGGGCCGAGCGTTTTCCCCAAATGCAGCGGTGCGGCGTGGTAATGGTAGTCGTCGGCACGTCCGCAATGGCCGCCCCATTGGTCGAGCTCGCCGATTTCCTGGGAGATTTCGCCGCGGTTGTTCTGCGGGTTGAAGATCGGAATGCCGTTCGCCGCGATGGCGATGGCCCCGCGCAGGAAGCGGTCGCGGATGGTGGCGGGTTCACGCGCAGGGACGGGGACGAGCGGCAACTGCCAGGCGTTCCTGCCGGTGTAGTCCTGCGGCAGCGGCACCTGCTGCTGCCACGCGGTGATGCCCACCATCGTGTTGTGCGAGGGCAGGCCGTTGCTTTCGATGAAGAGAAATTTCTCATCCCAACGGGTTTTCACCGCAGGGGAAAACATCGCGAATGGCGCGGCCTGCGGCGGTGCGGATTTCGGCGCTGGAACACTAACCGGAGCTCGCTGCGCCAGCTTGTTGTGGGCATGCGGATGCTGGCCGTCCGGATCTGACAGATCGTGGGCGTGGAGTTGAAGACTGCCGAGCAGCGTGATGGCGATGGGAAAGATGATTTTCATGAGCTGGATTTGGTTGAGGATTTGCCACGTTCGTCGCGGCCGCGTTTCGGGGCGGCGGATGGGTCGTAGGCGGGGTTCGGCTGAAGCGGGCAGGGTGCTCGGGTCGCGGTTTGCCACTCGTGCAATCTGGCAAGCAAGTCGGCGGCGCGTTGCGGATCGATCGCCGAGAGGTCCTTGGTTTCGCCGGAATCACCCGTGAGATGATAGAGCTCGTGGGTTTTTGTTTCAAATAACTCAATGAGCTTCCAGTCACCGCTGCGGATGGCGCTGCACGGCCCGCCGCCGCCGATGTAACAGGGGAAATGCCAGAAGATATCCCGATCGAGCGAGGTGGATTTTCCGCCGAGCAAGGGCGCGAGGCTTTTTCCGTCCACCCGCACCGTCTCAGGGATGGTTAGGCCGGCGAGTTCCATCACGGTGGGAAACCAGTCCATGCTCAGCGTGGTCGCTTGGGAGGTTTGTCCGGGGTTGATTCCGGGGCCGCGGATGATGGCTGGCACCCGCAGCCCGCCCTGATAGAGGGTGCCCTTTCCGCCGCGCAACGGAGCCACGTATTGCCGGGTGCCGCCGTTGTCCGAGGTGAAGATGACATAGGTCCGCCGTGCGGTGCCGGACTTCTCCAGTGCTGCCAGCACCCGTCCCACATTCGCGTCCATTGCCTCGACCGTGGCAGCCTGTGCGGGATCGGTCACGCCGCTGCGGGCCTTGTATTTCGCGAGGAGTTCCGGTTTGGGATCGTACGGAGCGTGGACATCGTGGAATGGCAGATAGAGAAAAAACGGCTGATCCACCGACTCCATCCACTTCAAGGCGGCGTCGGTCAGTGCATCGGGAGAGTATCGCCCGGCGGCATCGCGGTAGGCATCCTTTTCGAATCCCAACTGCTTAGGCTCGGTGAAAACATCGAAGCCCTGGCCGGTGGGTGTAGCGGGTCCGCTGCGGCCGCGGCCGAGATTCCACATGCCGAATATTCCGGTGGCATATCCCGCCGGCTTTACCCGCTTTGCGAGGGGCTGGTGCTTTGGCGGGATCGAAGGATGGATTGGGTTTCGGCATCTTGGCGGCTGCTTCGGTGAGCCGGGCGCGGAGTTCGGCTTCGAGGCGGTCGGCATCCTCCTTGCAGGTTTTTGACAGATCGTTCTGTTCGGAAGGGTCTTTGGCCAGGTCGAAGAGCTGCCGAGAGCCGTCTTCATGATAGAGCACCAGTTTGAGATCGCCATCGCGGAGTGCGGACTGCGGGGTGCTTCCCTGATAGTGGGGGAAATGGAAGAGCAGCGGAGCATTGCGGCGTTTGACCGCTAGGTTTTCCCCGAGCAGCAGCGGTGTGAGATCGCCCCCGTCGAGGTTGGCGGGCAAGGATTCCTTGACCCCGGCCCAGCGGCAGAAGGTGGGGAACCAGTCATAGCGGACACGGTTTGATGGCACCAAGAGTTCGGAGTGATGCCGGGACCGCGGACGATGAAGGGCACGCGGATGCCGCCTTCTCCCAAGCCGCCCTTGCCGCCGCGGAGGGAGATCGTCCTGCCTTTGCCACCCTTGCCCCCGCCTCCGCCGCCATTGTCCGCCATGTAGATGACGTAGGTGGTTTTTTCCAATCTGAGGGCAGTGATGGCATCGAGCAGACGTCCCACGCCGGTGTCGAGATCGAGGGTGATGGCGGCGCGGGCGGGATCGCGGTGCAGTTGTCCGGCCGGCTTGGCCTGGAAGTGGGCGAGGCTGGATTTCATGGCGTTCTGCGGCACATGGAGCGCGTGATAGGACATCTGGAGGTAGAAGGGTTTGCCGGCTTGGGTGTTCTTCTCCATGAAAACCTTCGCGCGGTCGGTCATGCCGAAAATGTCCACGGGATTCGGGTCGGTGTGTGAATCCGCATCGCGGTTCCCGGTGTCACCGTCGCTGACGTCGAAGCCGTGGCGCTCCGGCCCGCCGCCGGATAGATGCCATTTCCCGAAATGGGCGGTGGCGTATCCGGCGCGATGGAGGAGCTCGGCGAAGGTGGTCTCGTCCTCGCGGATGGCCTTGCGCGAATCACCCTCTATCAGCTTGTGGTTCGCTTCCGGCGGCGCGGCCTTGGTCCAGCCGAGGCGGGCCGGGGTCATGCCGGTCTGCAGGCTGATGCGGGTGGGCGAGCAAACGGGGGCTGGCGAGTAGCCATTGCTGAAGCGCATGCTTTCCGTGGCGAACTTCGCGAGGCGCGGCGTTTCGTAGTAATCGCTGGCGGAGCCCGGCATGTCAGGGTGCATGGGAACGGAAAGTCCGTTCCAGTCCTGGTCGTCCGAGAGCAACAGGATGATGTTAGGGCGCTGCGGGATGCTGGTTTCCGCAGCGTGGAGGGTGACTGCAAGCGTCAAGGAGCTGACAAGGGTGCGCAAGATCATGGCGACGGGCGATGGGGATGGGTGTGTTTGAAGCGGGAGCGGACTCGCGGATGCCGCGCAGTTTCCAGGGGCGATTGTCACCCAGGGCGTAAAGCTAAACCTCGGGTTTGCGAAAATGTTCTTATTTTCGATGGGGCCGGGCAATTTGCCGCTCCGGCGGGTCGGATGAGCAGGGCACCTACATTAGAAAGTCGCTGACAATCAAGGCTTGTACCAAACGATCGTTTGATTTATAGGGGCCGGATGCCCACCCTGGACGTCACAAAAACAGCAATCGATTTCCGCCGCGGACTCCCCGAGGGTCTTGAAATGTTCGATGTCATCGAAGATCCGCGCTCTGGCAACGCCACCCGCCATCCCTTCGGCTCGATCCTCTTCATCGCGC
>CANHPN010000033.1 GCA_947462535.1 Akkermansiaceae bacterium
ACGATGGCGGAGTTTGAGTTCGAGATAGTCCAGATCGCGGTATCCGCAGGCCTTGGGGGTCATCGCCGAGGCGCGAGATCACTTCGGCGTGGAGGCCGTCGAAGGATTTGCGCATGTCGCAAGGTTCCAGCGCGAGGAAAACGCGCAGGCTGCCGGAGAGTGTTAGCATGGGCGGCGCTGGGTTGATAGGAGTTCGACGGCAGGCGGCAGGGCTGCACGGGAAGCAACTTCAATCGTAGTGCCACAGGGTAGGACGATTCGAGGCGAGGCCGCCAATGCGCCATCCGCTGGCTGCTCCAAGAGGACTTCGGGAAAAGCGGGTTCTCATGGATGAGGCTTTGACATGGCTTCGCGGCGCTTGCGAACCCAGATGATGAACGTCTGGTATTGGATCCCGTGCAGGCGCGTGAAGCTCAACGCGCTCATGCCACTGCGGTCGAAGGCTTCGAGCAGCGCCTGACGCTGGCCCTGAGTGTATCGGAGGCGGCCATCGCTGCCGGTGCGGATGAGCTGGGATTCGGGAGATTGGTGATCGGGTGAGGTAGATTGCATACGCAGGGATGTATGCTTCCAATGCTGTCAGGTGGCTAGAGGACGACGGTTGACCGCTTACCTTGCAGGTGGAGCTGAGCTTGTAGTAGTTGAGCCAACCGCGAGTGTATAACTTCAGCTCGTCGATGACGGTCTGGACCTTGTATCCGCGGTTGCGGCTGGTGATTTCCCTGATCCGCTCCTTGAGGCGTGGCCTCGCGGGTGCCGTCGGGCAGCACCACGCCCGCCGTGAGATAGCGCCGGACCAGGCCGAGGGTCTTGCGACACCGGACCTTTCCCAGCAGCGATCTCATGAGGCGGTCGTGGTTGACCGTGTCGAAGAACGACTTGAGGTCGCATTCCACGGCGTGGCTGCGGCCTTCCTTCCAGCTTTCTTCCATCACGACCACCGCTTGATGAGCGGAGCGGCCGGGACGGTATCCATAACTGTGTTCGCTGAAATCCGCTTCGAAAAGCGGACCCAGCAGTTGTGCGACGGCCTGCTGGATCACGCGGTCCAGCACCGTCGGGATTCCCAGCGGGCGCTTGGTCCCGTCGGGCTTCGGAATCCACACCCGTCGGACGGGTGCGGGCCGGTAGTTTCCTTCTCTGATCGCAGTGGCAATCCTCGGCCAGTGCTCCCGCGCGACCGCGGGGAAGTCCTCGACGGTCATGCCGTCGACCCCCGGAGCACCTTTGTTCGCCTTCACGCGTTGCCACGTTTGGGCGAGGTTTTGACTCCGCTACGCTCCGTCCGTGCGGGATGGCTTCGCATTTTAAAGTATGCCACTATCGCAGCCCTTCGGGCACTCCGGCTCAAGGATTTCCTCGATCATGGTTCGTTCCTGAGGGGCTCCATGCTTCTCTCCGTGGCGGCTCTCGGATTCGCCTCGCCGTCTGGCGTCGTCGGTTGGTCCGTCAGTCACGGGGTCGATCCCCTCCTCATTTGTTCGGTCCTTCATCGGTTGAGGCCGGGACTACTCACGGAGAGTGTGAATCTTCGCCAGAATTTCCTCCACCGCAGCCAGGCGGCCGATGCCTTCGTAGCCGCAGGCGAGATCGCCCTCGGCGGGGCCGATGAAATGGCAGCCGTCTTCGACGAGCCGGGCGACGTTGCGCTCGGTGGCGGGGTGCAGCCACATTTTGCCGTTCATCGCCGGGGCGATCAGGACCGGCGTGGTGCGCGGTAGGGCGAGGTAGATCGAGGAAAGCGGATCGGGCGCGAGGCCGTTGGCGAAATTCCCGAGCGTGTTGGCGCTGGTCGGGGCGACGAGAAAGAGATCGGCATGGTCGGCGAGCTCGATGTGGCCGGGTTTCCACGATTGTTTCTCGTCTTCCAGCGAGACGAGCACCGGCTGGCGGGTGAGCGTCTGGAGCGTGAGCGGCGTGATGAATTCCGTGGCGGAGCGGGTCATCACGACGTGAATTTCATGGCCGAGCTTGACCAGTTGCGACGCGAGATCCGCCGATTTGTAGGCTGCGATGGAGCCGGAAATGCCGAGGACGATTTTCATGCGGGTTGTGGTTTTTGGTTTTCAACTCAGCATCGAGACGGCCTTGCGGGTGGCTTCGGCGAGCGCATCGACGTCTTTTTGCGTGTTATATAGTGCGAACGACGCCCGCACGGTGCCGGTCATGCCGAAGCGCGCCATCAGCGGTTGGCAGCAATGATGGCCGGTCCGCACGGCGACGCCCATTTGGTCCATCAGCGTGCCGAGATCGTAGTGGTGAATGCCCGCGACGTTGAAGGAAAGCGCGCCCGCGCGGTCGGCCGGGCCGAAGAAACGAATCCCGGGAATCGAGGCGAGCGCGTCGGCGGCGGAGCGGATGAGCGCCTGCTCGTGCTTTTGAATCTGACTCAGGCCGATACCGTTGACGAAGTCGATGGCGGCACCGAGGGCGATGGCTCCCTCGATGTTCGGCGTGCCGGCCTCGTATTTGAAGGGCAGCTCGTTGTAGGTGGTTTTTTTGAAAGTGACTTCCTTGATCATTTCGCCACCGCCGCGCCACGGTGGCAGGGCGTTGAGGATTTCAGCACGGCCCCAGAGGACGCCGGTGCCGGTCGGGGCGTAGATCTTGTGGCCGGAAAACGCGAGGAAATCGATGTCGAGCGACTGCACGTCGATCCGCACGTGGGCGACGGCTTGGGCGGCGTCGAGCATGACGAGCGCGCCTGCATTTTTCGCTGCGGCGGCCATTTCCGCGACCGGATTGACGGTGCCGAGGGAGTTGGAAATCCAAGTGAGCGAGAGGATTTTCGTGCGCTCGTTGAGCAGGGAAAGGAAGGCGGCCTGGTCGAGTGTGCCGTCGTCGTGACATGGAATGACCTTGAGAATCGCGCCGCTGCGCTCGCAGAGCATCTGCCACGGGACGATGTTGGAATGGTGCTCGAGCGTCGAGATGAGCACTTCGTCGCCCGGCTTGATCCGGCCGGAGAGGCCGAGGATGTTGGCGACCAGATTGATCCCGTCGGTGGTGCCGGAAGTGAAAATCACCTCGTCCGAGCTCGCCGCATTGAGGTGGTTGGCAACGGTTTGGCGGGCTTTTTCAAAGGTTTCCGTGGCGAGTCGCGCGAGGTGATGGGTGCCGCGGTGGATGTTGGCGTTCATCGCCTCGTAGTAGTGCCGGGACGCCAGCAGGACGGCCATCGGCTTCTGCGTGGTGGCCGCATTGTCCAGATAGACCAGGGGTCGTCCGCCGATCGTTTGTTGGAGGATCGGGAAATCAGGAATTACGGAGTCGGGCTGGAACATGGTGGCGGTTTCGGGAGGCTTGGCAGCGGCACGGTAGGGTGAGACACGCGCGCGCGGACCGCAACGCCAGAATTGCCCGGTAAAAACATCTGCCCTTGCGGTGCGGGGAAAGCGCGGCTTGAATCCCGCCCCCACTAGCATGTATCTGCTGAAAAAAGTCATCCAGCTCCGGGAGAATTCCCACCCGGACCACGAAAAGCCGTTTCTCGAGCACTTGGAGGACTTGCGCGTGATGGTCACCCGGGTCGTGATCACGCTGGTCATCTCGATGATCGTCTGCTTCGCTTTCAACAAGAACCTGATGGAGTTCTTCCGACAGCCGGTGGACCAGGTGCTGGTCACCCAGCTCAAGACCACGCTGCCGGATGACGCCCCCCGCCCGCTCACGGTCGAAAGCTGGGGCAAAGCCCGCAAGGTCGAGCACGCGGCGATGAATCTCACGCCCGAACAGCGCGCGGTTTTCTATCAATCCCTCGGCGACGACGACCTCTCGTTCCAGGCCAAATCGATCAGCCTGCTTCGCGCCGCAAGCGCCTTGTCCGAGGACAAGCGCGATGCCTTCGTCAACTCGCTTGCCGAATCCGACGAGCTCAAGCTCCAGGTCAAAGCGCTTCTCCGGACCAAGCCGAACACCGACAGCGACGCCCAGGGCAACCTGCGGATGATGTCCGCGCTCCGGCCGACCGAGGGCTTCATGCTGTCGATGAAACTCTCGTTCGTCGCGGGCATCGTCGTCTCGTTCCCGCTGCTGTTATTGTTCATCCTGCAATTCGTCCTGCCCGGACTGCACAGCAATGAGAAGCGCGTGCTCTGGCCGGCGATGACGGTGGGCTTCGGCCTGTTCCTGACGGGCGCGGCCTTCGCCTACTACATGGTGCTGCCGCGGGCCTTGCTGTTTTTCGCCGAATGGAGCGGCAACATGGGAATTTCAAACGATTGGCGGATCGGCGAGTATATCTCCTTCGCCACCCAGTTCACCCTGCTTTTCGGCGCGTCCTTCGAGCTGCCGGTTGTGGTGATGGTCTTCGTGAAACTCGGGCTGCTCAGCTACGAAACGATGTCGCGGACCCGCTCCTACGCCATCGTCGGCATCTTCGTCACCGCCGCCGTCCTCACTCCGACTCCGGACGCGATGACTCTCTGCCTGATGGCCGCGCCGATGATCATCCTCTACGAAATCTGCATCTGGCTCGCCTATTTCGACAGCAAGAAGAACCGCATCAAGGAGGAGCAGGAAGCCCGTGAGAACATGGAGCGCCTGCTGCGCCGCGAGGAGGAAATGAAAGCGAATCCTCCGGCAGAAACCGAGGACTGGCATGCTGACTATCCGCAGTATGATCATCACGCGCATGAGCCCGGCGACGACGGGTGGCACGACGAGTATCCTCCCAAGGATCCGCATTTCAGCGACGAGCTTCCCGCCATCGACGAGACTCCTCCCGCAGCCGAAGAGCCCGGAAACAAGACTCCCTGATTCTCTCCAATCCCGTCCGATGTCCCAGAACACGCTCCGTAAAGATGCCGGCGCTCGCTCACCTTTCGCGGGTTGCGCCATCCTCATCGCCGCACTCGCGGTGATGGTTTTCCTGATCGGATTTTCGGTCCTCACCCTGTTCCGGCAGTTCAGTGAAATCGCCAAGTTCACCGCAGAAAAACCCGTCCCGGTCGAAGTCTCACCGCTCGAAAACAAGGAACCCGACCTCAACAATCTCGCCGAGCGGGTGGAGGCGTTCCGCCAGCAAATGGCCGGCGACTCCGAAGCCTCGCTCGCCCTAACCGCCGAGGATTTGAATCTCGCCATCGCCGCCTACGAGCCCTTCAAGGAACTCCGCGGCACCTTCCGCGTCGTCGGCATCGAGGGCGGAAACCTGCGCGTCGCGATTTCGTTTCCACTCAACGGCAAGCCCCGCCTCGCCCGTGAAGGCGAGCCCGGCTGGATCGCCTCCGACTCCCGCTTCCTCAACGGCACGCTCGTCGCCCGTCCGCAATTACTCAAACACGAAGTCGTTCTCAGCCTCGACGCCATCGAAGTGCCCGGCAAGAAAGTCGCTCCGGAATTCATCGGCCAAATGTCGCCCTATCGGATCACCGAGCGCTATCTCGTCGATCCGGCCATCGGCCCGGCGATGGCCAAGCTCACCCGCGTGGGAGTCGCCGACGGGAAAGTCGTCCTAACAAGAGTGCCTGGCGAGAACCCGGCCGACAAGATCACCGACGCGCAGGTGGACTCGGCCAGCAGCCGGCTTTTCACCGCGCTCGGCGTCGCCGCCGCCATCTTCCTCGCGTTTGCCGGGATCATCGTTTTCATCGGAGTCCGCGCGAAAGCCCGGAAGTCCTGAAATTTCCCGAACAAAGCCGCGCGATTGCAGCGTTTTAGAACAAACTCATGAAAAAATTCCCAACACTCGCGGCCCTCATCGGTTTCTCCCTGACGACCGTCTTGCTGCCCGCGAAAGAAGAGCCAGCCGCAGCTCCCGCCGAAGCCGCAACTCCGGCGAACCCCGCGCTCGAAGCGAAACGCACCGAGCAGGAAACCCTCGCCACCGAGAACAAACTCGAAGCCGAGCGTCTCACCCAAGCGACCAACTCCATGCGCGCCGAAGTCACCCGCCTCAAGTTGGAGCGGGAGTTGATGACCGAGAAACTCGCCATGGAAACCGCCAAACGCCAGGCAGCGCTCCAAGAGGAGCTTTCCAAAATGGACGCGGAGAAAGAGAAAATCATCCGCGAGGGCGAGCTCTCCAAGGCCCGCGCCGATAAACTCGCGAACGACCTGAAAACCGTCCAGACCGAAGCCGCCCTCGAAATCACCCGCCTCCAGAACGACATCGCTCAAATTGAAACCGCCGAGAAGCGCGCCAGATTCGCCGACGCCAAGCCGGTCTTCCTGAAGAATCCGTTGAAGGAAAACGGCATCCTCGTCGTCTCCGACCGCCGGATTCCGCTCAACGGCCTGATCACCAACAGCACCGCCGATTTCATCACCAGCCGCATCCAGTATTGGAACAACAAGAACCGCGAGCTTCCCATTTTCATCGTCATCGACGCCTCGCCCGGCGGCTCGGTCATGGCCGGCTATCGGATTCTCAAGGCGATGGAATCCAGCGACGCGCCGGTACACGTCGTCGTGAAATCCTTCGCCGCGTCGATGGCCGCCGCCATCACCACGCTCGCCCAGGAATCCTATGCCTATCCGAACGCGGTCATGCTCCACCACCAGATCAGCTCGGTGGTCACGGCCCAGCTCAACCTTACCCAGCAGCGCGAGTTCCACGAGGAAAGCCAGCGCTGGTGGGCGCGCCTCGGCACTCCCATTGCTGACAAAATGGGGATCACCACGGACGAGTTGATCAAGAAGATGTATGCCAGGTCGTCCAGCGGCGACTGGAGCGAATTCGGCGAGCAGGCCAAGGAGTTGAAGTGGGTCAACCACATCGTCAACGGCATCGACGAGACCTCGTTCACCAAAAACCCGGACTCCGTCGAACCCGCGAAAGCAGCCCAACCCGTCGCCCTAACCGAGGAGGTCGACGCCTCCGGCAAGCCGTTCGTCTGGCTGCCCCGCCTCAATCCGCAGGACGTCTATTTCCTCTACAATTCCGATAGTTATTACCGGATGAGGTAAGCCGCCATGCTCGAAGACGATTACACTTGGGTCATCCGCAAGGCGTTGCGCGGCCACGGACTCACGCCGGGCGATGCCGCGCGGCAGGCGGGTATTCCGGAAAATGAATTCCTCGCGTTCTCGGAAGGGAAATTCTCGGAGGAAACCGCCCGCCGCATCGCAGCGGTGCTGCATTTGAAAGCCGAGGCGCTCGCCGGGCATCCCGGCTACCTGCCCAAGCGGTTCGCCATGCGTGGCGTCCACCAGCTCGACCTGCCCTTTGGCGAGGAGCGGGTGAACGCGTGGCTCGTGTGGGTGGATGACACGGCGATTCTTTTCGACACCGGTTTTGAAACCACCTCCTGTGAGGTCGCGCTCGACGCCATCTCCCCGCTAGTTAACGGCCAAATTTTCATTACCCACGGCCACCGCGACCACGTCGGCGGCATTTCCGCACTCGTCGCGAGAGGAAACACCGTTCACGGCGACCAGATCGAAAACGCCCGGCCCATGCGCCCCGGCGACTCCATCCGCTGCGGCCCGCTCACCGTCCTCGCCTGCGATCTATCCGGCCACGCCGATCCGGCGCTCGGCTATCACATCGCCGGCCTCGCCCGCCCGGTCCTCGTCACCGGCGACGCGCTCTTCGCCGGCTCCATCGGTGGCTGCGCGACGCCCGCCATCTACCAGAAAGCCCTGCGGAACCTGCAACAGGTCCTCGCGCCGCTGCCCGACTCCACCGTCCTTCTCCCCGGCCACGGTCCCGCCACCACCCTCGGCGAGGAGCGCGCGGGCAATCCGTTTCTGTAACAAGAGCCCGGCACCGGAAATTACGGATAGATCACCTCTTGCAGGAACAACCCGTCGGCCGGGGCGCAGAGCGGGGATTTGCCGCGCGGCAGGCCGGGCGGTTGGTCTAGCAGCGCGGCCAGATCGTCCAGCCGGATCCGGCCCTGCGCGGCGTGGACCGCGCCGCCGGTGAGCAGGCGGACCATTTTGTAGAGGAATCCGTCTCCCTTGTAGGCGATTTGATAGCCGTCCTGCAAAGTCGTCAGCTCCACCGACTCGATCGTCCGGCACCAGTCGATATCCGGCGTCTCGTTGCCGCGATAAGCGGCGAAGGCGTGGAAATCGTGGCGGCCGATGTAAAGCGCGAGTGCGTCCCACAGGACGTCCGCATCGAGCTGGCGCGGGATGTGCCAGGCGGTGCCGGCCTTGAGCGGCGGCAGGACCGGATCGGTGCAGAGGTTGTAATGATAGATCTTGCCGATGGCGGAGAAGCGGCTGTGGAAATCCGGCGCGACCTCCTCGCAAGCCATGATCCGGATGGTGGCGGGCAGCTTGCAATTGAGCGCCGGCACCCAGTTGAACGGGTTCATGGTGCTTTCCGGCGGCGCGTCGAAATGGGCGATCTGCGCGAGGGCGTGCACGCCGGTATCCGTGCGGCCGGAGCCGTGCAGCCGCAGCGGTTGTTTCGCCACTTCCTCCAGTGCCTTGGAAATGAAATCCTGCACCGTGTTGCCGCAAACCTGCGATTGCCAACCGTTATAAGGGCGGCCGTCGTAGGCGATGGTGAGCTTGAGACGCATCTAGCAAATTTCTCCCATCCACAGGTTGAGGATTTCCACGGCGGCGGCCTGGTCGATGACGGCTTTTTGTTGGCGGGCGTTGCGTCCGGCTTCGCGGAGTTTGGCGGCGGCGCTGGAGGTGGTCAGCGTCTCATCCACGAAGACGAAAGGGATGGTGGGGATGCGCTTGCGGAGCTGGTCGGCGAAGGCGCGAACCTTGGCGGCGGAGCTTCCTTCGCTGCCGTCCATGCGGACCGGCAGGCCAACGACCAGCGTGTGGATCTGGCGGATTTCCGCCAGCCGCGCGATGCGCTCGATGGCGTCGCCCTTGCTCTGGTCGATGGTCTCGACCGGATGCGCGAGGATGCCGAAATCGTCGGTGGCAGCGACGCCGATCCGCGCGTCACCATGATCGATGCCGAGCGCGGGGTGCGGGGAGTTGGGATTTCGCGCGTTCAGAGGAGTTCGACGGGGAGGATGTCGGAGAGTTTTTTGATCGCATCCGCTTGGTGGCGGTTCGCGATGAGGAGGGCGTCCGGGGTTTGGACGATGATGAGATCGTCCACGCCTAGCAGGGCGATGCGGGTGCCGGGCAGCGCGTTGAAGACGATGTTGTTTTGCGAATCGAGCTGGGTGATCGGTTCGTTGGCGCGGTTTTCCTCGCCGTATTTTTCGAGATACTTGGCGATGGAAACCCACGAGCCGACGTCGTCCCAGTCGAAGGTCGCCTCGATGTTGAGCACGCGGTCGGCGTTTTCCATGAGCGCGTAGTCGATTGAGATCGGGGTGAGTGCGGGAAACCTCGCGGCCACCGTGGCGGTGATGTTAGGCGATTTACTGAGCTCGAAAACGAATCCCGCAAGCTCGGGCGCATGGGCGGCGAGCTGCCGGATCACAGTGGGAAGGGACCATACGAACATTCCGGCGTTCCATGAAAACCCGCCTTGGGCGAGGAATTGCGCGGCCAGTTCGGCGTCGGGTTTTTCCCGGAAGCGCTTCACCTCGACGGGCGGGTGTTCGCACGCCAAGCCGACGATGTGAGTCGGCTCGCCGCGTTCGATGTAGCCGTAAGACGGGCAAGCCCAGGTCGGACGAATGCCGATGGTGACGAGGCCGTCGGAGGTTTCCGCCGTGGCGAGGGCGTCGCGCATGACGGAGTGATAGGCGGCGGTGTCCTGGATGAGCTGGTCGGAAGGCAGCACCATCATGACGGCGTCCGGATTGCGGGCGGCGACGAGGCCGATGCCGAGCGCGACGGCGGGAGCGGTGTCGCGTTTGGCGGGCTCGGCGAAAATATTTTCCGCCGGCAGCATGGTGGCGATGGCGCGGACGGCGTCGAGTTGCAGCTCGTTGGTGAGGATGAGGATGTTTTCAAAAGGAACCAGCCCGTCGAGGCGGCGGATCGTTTGCTCGAGGAGCGTTCCGGTTCCGAAAAGATCGAGGAGCTGCTTAGGCCGGGAATTCCGACTCAAGGGCCAGAAACGGGTTCCGGAACCCCCGGCGAGGATCAAAGCGTAGGTGTTTTCAAGGGCTGGCATCGCGGGCGAAGCCTTGCGGAATCTCGCGGATTCGAAAAGCGGGAATCTCAGCCATTTTCGCCGGCATGCTCGTGCCCTCCTAACGCAAGCGAAGCAATCTCTCGCCCGCCGCCTGCAGCGTGGCCGCGTTCTTCGCGAAGTGGAAACGGATGAGATGGTTCACCGGCTCCCTGAAAAAGCTGGAACCCGCCACACCCGCCACGCCGATGTCGCGGATCAACCATTCGGACGCCTCGGTGTCCGTGGCGAAGCCGAGCAAGGAAATGTCCAGCATCACATAGTAAGCGCCCTGCGGCTCGGTGAACGGCAGACCGGTCTGGCGCAGCAGCCCGAGGAACAAATCGCGCTTCTCCGTATAGAGATCGCGCAGCCCGGCGTAGTAACTGTCCGGCAGCTCCAGCCCGGCGATCGCGGCTTCCTGCAAGGGTGCCGCCGCGCCGACGGTTAGGAAGTCATGCACCTTGCGCGCCTGCGCGATGATCGCCGGTGCGGCCTGCACGTAGCCGAGCCGCCAGCCGGTGATCGAGTAGGTTTTCGAGAGCGAGTTGCAGGTGATCGTCCGCTCGAAGGCTCCCGGCAGCGCTGCGAAATACACGTGCTCGTGCGGCGCGAAAACGATGTGCTCGTATGGCTCGTCCGTGATCACGAAAGCGTCGTGCTCCTCCGCCAGCCGCAGGATTTCCATCAGCTCGTCGCGGGTGAAAACCTTCCCGGTCGGGTTCGAGGGATTGCAAACCACGATCGCCTTCGGTTTCTTCGCGAAGGCCCGCGCGAGCTCCTCGGAATCGAACCCGAAGCCTGGCGGGCGTAGCGGCACGTAGATCGGCTCGGCACCTGATAGAATCGCGTCCGCCGCGTAGTTTTCATAAAACGGCGAGAAGATGATCACCTTGTCGCCCGGGTTGCAGGCGGTCATCATCGCCACCATCATCGCCTCGGTGCTGCCGCAGGTGACCACGAGATTCTGGTCCGGATCGATCGCCAGCCCGGTGAAACGCTGGATT
This sequence comes from Akkermansiaceae bacterium, assembly GCA_947462535.1. GTDB lineage: Bacteria > Verrucomicrobiota > Verrucomicrobiia > Verrucomicrobiales > Akkermansiaceae > Luteolibacter. Next base: position 10,999 of record CANHPN010000033.1, read on the forward strand.
TTCCGCGCCAGCGCCTCGCGGAATTTCGGCGCGCCCCAAGTCACCGCGTATTGATGGTGCGGCCCGCGGGTCGCGCGTTCCAATGCCGCGAGTAGTTCTTCCGGCGGATCGAAGTCGGGAAACCCCTGCGCCAGATTGATCGCGCCGTGTTGGTTGGCCAACCGGGTAGTGCCGCGGATGACGGATTCAGTGAAAACGGAAAGGCGGCTCGCGGTGGCTGGCATGGTGGATCAGGAAGTTGCCGCGTAACTTGCCCGGCCGTTTCCGGAATGTCGATCCCGTCCCGCGCGCGGCTCAATAGCAGCCGCCACGATAGTATCCACCACCACCATAATACCCGCCGCGGTAGTGGTGATCATGAATTTCAATACCGCCGCCGGTAGCGACCGTGGTGCCCGCCATAATAACCTCCGCTGTAATGCCGTCCGCCCCGATAATAGCCGTGGTGGTTATGATGATGGTCGTCATCGTCGTTCGCCAGAGCGTAGCCGATGATTCCCGCGGCGGCGGCACCCGCCACGGCCGCGCCCGGATCTACGGACTGCACTGGTCGGCCGTATTCATCGTAAGTTGTCATGCAACTGGTGCTGGCAACCGCGCCCGCCGCCAGCGTGGAAAATGCGATCCGCCGGAAAGATGATGAAGTTTTCATAGCTTGAAACACACGCCCGGGACGCGCCGATATGCAAATGGCTTTTGCAAAAAACTCTGTCCGAAATCAACTCCCCGGACCGCTCTTCTCAATCAGGCGGCTGCGCGTCTTTCCAGTGGGACGCAGTTTCTCCGTCATGGCCAGAATCGCCGGATGGGTGAAACGTCGCTCGGCGGTGATCGCGTAAAACCGGCTGACGACCTCCTTCGTCCGTCCGATCGGCACAAAGCCATACCGCTCGACGGCCTCCGAGGCCACCACCGTGGGCACCGCGATGAAACCATGCCCGTCAGTCGCCACGATTTTCGTCAGCGCCGCATCCTCGAACTCGCCCACCACGCGGGGTTGCACGCCGGCGTCTCCAAACCATTTTTCCAAGTCGCGCCTGAGGCTGCAGTTCTGGGTGGGCAGCAGCGCCGGCGCGCCGTCGAGATTCCGCGGAAACCGTCCCTTGAGCTTTTTCGCGAGTCCGGGCATCGCGCAAAAGGTGATCTCCGACGTTCCTAGCAGGTGATTGAAAACCTTGCCCGCGATCCCCGGCGAGGCGGCCTCGTCGGAGAGCACCACGTCGATGCGGTGGGTGTTGAGCTGGGAAACGAGGTCCGCGAGTTTCCCCTCGTGGCAGGTGAGCTGCACGGGCGGCTGGTGGTCCAGCACGGGACGCAGGATGTCGTAGCTCATCAACTTCGGGAACGAGTCCACGATGCCGACATGCAGGCGCAGCACCCGCACGCCCGGTGCCTGTTTGGTGGCGCGCAGGATCTCGCCGCCGAGGGTGAAGATTTCCTCAGCGTAGCCATGGATCAGCTGGCCGAATTCGGTCAGCACGAGCGAGCGACCGCTGGGCCGGAAGAGCGTTTCTCCCAGACTCGCCTCCAACAGTTTGATCTGCGTGCACATCGACGGCTGCGAGACCCGCAGCTTCTCGGACGCGCGCTTCAGGCTGCCCTCCGTCGCCACGGTCCAGAAGTAGCGGAGATGGTGGTAATTGAGGAATTCGGCTCCGGGTAACGTTTCCATTTTATGAAACGTTTAGTGTGAGTTTTCGTATTATGCAAATTTAAAAACCCAAGGCAGGGTTTGCCCGTCAACCCCACCCACCATGAAACTGACTCTCAGCCACCGCAACCACGCTCCGTCCAAGTCCATCGTCGAGATGATCGAAAGCGAACTCAAGGCATTGCTACCCGATCTTCAAATCGACGAGGCCCGCGTCCGTCTCGAGCGCAGCCTCACCGACAGCCCGCCGTTCAGCGTTGCCTTCCATCTCGTGACTCCCGGACCGGACATCATCGTGAAGTCCTCGGACCACACGCTGCGCGCGGCCATCCTCAAGGCCTTCGAACGGATCGCCGGCAAGATCGGCCACCGCAAAGTCAAGCGCTTGCAACGCCGTGAGAAAGCTCCCGCCATTGAGCTGACGCGTCGCCGTCCTGCCGGTAGCCAGCGCCACTGACCCGGGTACCGCCGACCGACTCCACTCCTGAAATCAAATGACCATCCTCTCACTACTCGCCACCACCGCAGCTGCCGCCGATCCCGCAAGCATGAAAATGTGGGCCTACATCGGCTTCATCGCACTTGTCATGGTATTCCTCGCCCTCGATCTCGGTGTATTCCATCGCGAGGCCCATGAAGTCACCATGAAGGAATCCATCACCTGGTCTGGAATCTGGCTCACTTGCGGAATCTCATTCACCGCTTTTATCTACCACGCCTATCAGTATCACTGGCTGGGTCTGGGATTGGAAACCCCGGTCTATGCGGGGGGGGCGATCGTGCTGGGAGAGGTCACGGGAGCCACGGCGGCGATCCAATATCTGACCGGATACATCGTCGAGAAGTCCCTTGCGATGGATAATATCTTTGTCATTGCGATGATCTTCGGCTACTTCGCGATCCCCACGAAATACCAGCACCGCGTGCTCTTCTGGGGAATCATCGGCGCGCTCATCATGCGCGGAGGTATGATCTTTCTCGGAGGCGAGCTGATCATGCGATACACTTGGATCCTCATTGTCTTCGGTTTGTTCCTGATTTTAACGGCCGTGAAGATGGCGCTCATCACCAGCCACAGCGACCCGGGAAGCAATCCCGTCGTGAGACTTGCAAAGCGCTTCTTCCGCACGGTGGATTTCTATGACGGTCAGAAGTTCTTCACCCGCCGCACGGTGGCTCCCACTTACATCAAGGATCCGAAAACAGGCAGTGACATTTCCGCCCCTGCCGAACCGGGCACTCTCTCCGCGCGTTGGGCCATCACTCCGCTTTTCCTCGCGCTGATCATGGTGGAAATCACAGACCTTGTGTTTGCGGTCGATTCGATTCCCGCGATCTTCGCGATCACGCCGGATCCCTTCATCGTCTTCACAAGCAATATTTTCGCGATCCTCGGCCTGCGCGCCCTGTATTTCTGCCTGGCCGCCCTGATTGCGAAATTCCGCTTCCTCAAGCCTGCCCTGATCCTGATTCTCGCCTTCATCGGCATCAAGCTGCTGTTACTCGCCGCGCCGCCGTATTTCAATGATTTCGGCCTCACTGCCAATGAGTTCAAGAGCATCAAGATCGATCCGCTTGTTTCGCTGGTCATCGTGCTCTGCACGCTCGCCGCAGCAACGTTGATGTCTGTCCTGATACCCAACAAAGAAGAAGAAAATTCGATCTAATCATCCCTCATCCTGTCACCGTGAACCCGATCACCACTCATGACTCACTGCTGGCAATCTGCCTCCATGCCGCCTACTCGAATGGCGAGCAATCGGATGCCGAGCGCCAGGAAATTGCCCGCTACGCCGAAGAAATGGACGCGGACAACCTGGCGGCTCTCTCGCGCAGAATTCTGATGGGGAAACTCTCCGTCGAGGAGGCATGCAAGGGTCTCTGCACCAACCAGGACCGGATGCTTGCTTACGAAATGGCGCGAGCGGTTTGCGAAGTCGGTGGCTCGATTTCCCCCGAGGAAGGAGAGTTTCTCACGGAATTGCGCCGCCGTCTGACACTTTCGGAAGGCGAGTCGAGTGCTGTGGACGAGGAGGTCGATTCCGCCGTCCTCGCGCCACTTGGCGCGACGCTGCCGGAGGCGGTCACGACCGACAGCGGCGGTATGATTCTCAAATACGCGATCCTTGCTGGCGCTCTCGAACTGTTGCCCCAGACCCTGGCAACGGTTGTCATCATTCCCATGCAGATGAAGATGGTTTATCGGATAGGGAAGTCCCACGGGGTGGAGCTTGATCGTTCCAATATCAAGGACTTCCTCGCCACCGCTGGCATCGGGCTCGGTTCCCAGATGGTCGAGGGCTTCGCACGCAAGCTGGTGGGCAGGTTCGGCCGCAAACTCGGAGGGAAAACCGTCGGCAAGGTGGCTGACCAACTCACGGGATCGGTTGTGTCTTTCACATCCACCTACGCCATCGGCCATATGGCTCAAGGTTACTATGCGGGCGGTCGCAATCTCACGGCCCCGGATCTGAAAAAGCTCATCGGGCCTTTGCAAAGCCAGGCCCGCGAGCTTCACACCCAATACCTGCCGGAAATCCAAGAGCGGGCCAAGACGCTCGATACCGCCGCGATCCTTTCACTGGTCCGCGGCGGCACACCGGTCTGACGCCACACTCTCATTTCGCGTAGAATGCCAATTCCCATGTTCAGTCATTTTCCAGAATCCGCGAAGCGGATCGTTGATGCGTCCTGGTTCCAGCGTCTGGTCATTCTGACGATCCTGATAGTCGGCGTGCTGGCGGGGATCGAGACGGATGCCGCCATGGTGTCCACCCACGGCACCGCACTAAGGTCGCTCGATGCGATCGTGCTGGGTATCTTCATCGTCGAGGCGATCCTGAAGCTAACAGCACGCTGCCCGCGACCCTGGGACTACTTCCGCGACGGTTGGAACGTCTTTGATTTCGCCGTCATCGTCCTCTGCCTGCTACCGATAGATTCGCAGTTCGCCGTGGTACTGCGCCTCGGCCGGACGCTACGCTTGCTGCGCCTCGTCTCCGCCCTTCCCAAGCTCCAGCTGCTGGTGGGCGCGCTGATCAAGAGCTTCAGCTCCATGGGCTACGTCGGCCTGCTGCTAGGTCTGATGTTCTACATCTACGCCATCACCGGCGTGCATCTGTTCGGCGGCCACGACAAGGAACACTTCGGCAGCCTGTCCAAGGCATTCCTGACGCTTTTCCAGACCATCACCCTCGACGATTGGAAATTCCTTTTCGTCAGTGCGCAAGGCTCGGCCCCCGCCGTCGCCGCGATCTATTTCATCAGCTTCATCCTGCTTGGCACGATGATCATGCTCAATCTATTCATCGGCATCATCATGAACAGTATGGAGGAAATGCACGCCGAGCTGGATGAATACAACGAGGCCAAGCGCGACGTCGCCGAGAAAGGCAGCGTGCTGGCCGACGTGACCGAACTCGATCGGCAATTGACCGCCCTGAAGTCCCAACTCACCCTCCTCCGCACGAAACTGACTCAAAACACACCCTGAAATGCCCGAAACCTACGACGAGGAAATCCCGGACTGCTTGTGAGAATCAACGCCTTCCAGACCATCTAAAACTACAACCAAGCCTGATCCCACCCCGTTTTCATGGAGCTCTTCCAATCCCTTTCCAGCAGTCTGCTATCACCGATGGTCCTTGCGTTCGCGCTCGGGCTCTTCGCCACCCTCGTCAAGAGCGACCTCCGCTTCCCGGACGAGCTCTACACCGCGCTGACCATCTATCTCCTTTTCGCCATCGGCCTGAAGGGCGGCATGAAGCTCGATGGCATGAGCCTCGCCGTGGTCGGCGGGCCGCTGCTCGCCGCAATCGCCCTCAGCGCCGTGATCCCGGTCTGGTCCTTCTTCCTGCTCAAAGGCGTGGTCCGGTTGGATGCCGCCAACGCCGGCGCCATCGCCGCCCATTACGGCTCGGTTTCGGCAGTCACTTTCAGCGCCGTGCTCGCTTTCCTCGAGATCGGCAAGGTCCCCGTCGAAGGCTATGTTCCCGCCCTGCTCGCCGTGATGGAGGCCCCCGCCATCATCGTCGCCATCTTCCTCGCCATGAAAATGAGCGGCAAGGACAAGGCATCAAAACCCGGAGACATGAAAAAGCTCCTCCACGACCTGCTCACCGGAAAGGGTATCCTACTCCTGCTAGGCGGACTCGCCATCGGACTGCTTTGCGGGAAAAAAGGCTTCGAGCAGGTCGCGCCGCTCTTCGACGCCCCGTTCAAAGGAGTTCTCACCCTGTTCCTGCTGGAAGTAGGACTGGTCACCGGCCGCCGCCTTCGCGACTTGAAATCCGCCGGCTGGCGGCTCGTCGCCTTCGCGCTGGTCATGCCGGTCCTTCATGGATTGTTAGGAACAGTGGTCGGCAAGTGGTGCGGCCTCAGCTTAGGCGGCACGACGGTTCTCGCCACCCTCGCGGCCAGCGCCTCCTACATCGCCGCGCCCGCCGCAGTGCGCATCGCGTTGCCCCAGGCGAGTCCGGCACTCTATCTCACCTCCTCGCTTGCGATTACCTTCCCCTTCAACATCGTGCTCGGCATCCCGCTCTATCACGCCTTCGCCAAATACCTCTTCAACGCCTGACTCATGAAAACCACCAACCTGATCCTGCTCACCATTATCGCCGAGGACGAACTGGAAAGCCGCCTCATCGAAGACCTGAAAAATCTCGGCGTCCGCGGCTACACGATCTGCACCGTCCGCGGCGAGGGTCACCACGGCCTGCGGGCCAGCCAGTGGGAAGGCGAGAATATCAAACTCGAAGCCATCGTCGACAGCGACTTGGCCGACCGCATCGGCGAGCACGTCGCCAACGCCTATTTCCCGCACTTCGCGACGATTCTCTACCTCCTCCCCGTGCAGGTGCTACGCGAGGAGAAATTCACCCGGACTCTTCCATAAAGTGTTCCGGCTGTGACAGCCGGGCCACGTTCCGGGTCACCGCTCGGACAAGTTTTTCACCAGCGTCATCACGCACTCCAGGTGGCGGGTGTGTGGAAACAGGTCGAAGGGCTGCACGTCCGCCAGCTGATAGCCGCCCTCGCCCAGTTGCTTGAGATCGCGCACCTGGGTCGCCGGATCGCAGGAAACATACACCACGCGCGCGGGGCCGAATTTCACGAGTTGGTCGATGAATTCCGGCGTGCAGCCCTTGCGCGGCGGGTCGATGACCACGGCCGTTTCCGCGGCGGGGAAGCTGATCTGGTCGAAGATCGCCTCGGCGGAAGCGGTGAGGAACTTCGCGTTGGTGATGGAGTTCGCCGCGGCGTTCTTGCGCGCCCACTCGCACGAGGTTTCGGAAACCTCGACCCCGGCGACCTGCTCGAAGTCCTTTGCGAGTGTTAGTGAGAACAGACCGGAGCCGCAGTAGGCATCCACCAGGAATTTCGCGCCGCCGTCGGCGGCCTGCTTCGCGACGTAGCCGGTGAAGGCGGGGAGGATGAACGGATTGTTCTGGAAGAAATCGCCGGCGAGAAACTGGAATTTCAAATCGCCGACATGCTCGGTGGCCACGGCGCGGAAGTCGGTTTCCACGCGGTCCTCGGTGGCGCGCAGCAGCACGGTGGCACCGCGCTTAAAATCGTTAGAACGTTTGCGCAGACCTTCGCGGATCGCTGGCAGCTCGTGGTTGATGACGTCCATCGCGATCGGGCACTGCGGCACGTCGATGAGCGAAGAGCGGCGGCCGAAGGCGAGGAATCCGATAGGGCCGAGATCGCCGTCCTTGGCCTTTTCAAAATGCGGCGTGATTTTCGAGCGGTAGTTCCATGTCTGCTCGGAGGACAGGCAGTCGTTCACCGGGAAGGTGATCGCGGCCATGTGCTTCATCAGCTCGCCGACCTGGCGGGTCTTCCAGGCGAGTTGTTTGTCGTAGGAAAAGTGCTGGTATTGGCAGCCGCCACACTCGCCGAAGAGCGGGCAGCCCGGAGTCACTCGGTCGGGCGAGGGTTCGAGCACCTCGACGAGATCCGCTTGAGAGAAACTTTTGTCATTCCTGAAAACCCGGGCTTTCACGAGCTCGCCCGGCAGCGAAAACGGCACGAACACGACCCAGCCGTCGATCCGGCCGACGCCCGCACCGAGATTGGTCAGGGCGTCAATGGTGATCTCGATTTCCTGATGATACTCGAACGGCGTGGGGACAAACTTCTTTGGCGGGCGTGGAAACATGGTCGGGAGGAAGATTGTCCGGGAGAGCCGCCACGGGCAAATGATTTCATCCGGGTGGCATGGCTTCGGGAGACCGGGTGAGGCGGTCGGGATACTTTTGCCGCCGGGTGGCCATCCTCAGATATCCGCAGCAAAGGCATTGTCGGTGCCGCACAAACCCCGCAACATCCGCCCGTGACTGAACTCCTCTCGCGTATCAAAGAGATCTCGCCGCACGCCGAGCCCATTCTCGTCATTTCCCTCACGGCCATCCTCGGACTGCTGCTCGGCAGCATCAAGATCCGCGGCATCAAACTCGGCGTCGCCGGGATGCTTTTCAGCGGGCTCCTGCTAGGTCATTTCGGGTTCAGCCTGGACCCGCACCTGATGGCGTTCCTGAAAGAGTTCGGCTTGGTGCTGTTCGTATTCACTGTAGGACTTCAGTTAGGACCTGGGTTTTTCAACTCCCTGAAAAACGAGGGTCTCAAACTGAACTCGCTCGCCTTCCTCGTGGTGTTTTCCGGCGCGGGCATCGCCTACGGTACCGGATATCTCCTCAAGTGGGACATCGGCGTGATGGCCGGCACCTTGTCCGGAGCCACCACCAACACCCCCTCGCTCGGCGCCGCGCAGCAGGCGATGGCGACCACCGGAAACGGACCCCAACAGGCGAACGTCGCCGCCATGGCCTACGCCGTCGCCTATCCGTTCGGGGTGCTCGGGATCATTCTCGCGATGGTGATCATCCGCATGATTTTCCGGATCGACCCGAAAAAGGAACTCGTCCTCCTCCAGCAGAAAATGGCGGAAGGCGTCAGCGAAGTGCGCCGCGCCACCTTCGTCATTGAAAACGCCAATCTCGCCGGCGAGTCTATCAAGAACATCCCCGGCCTCGGCGACGAAGGAATCGTGGTCTCGCGGATCCGCAGGAAAGCCGACGGGCAAACCCAAGTCGCCGCCCGCGATACCGTGGTGCAGTTAGGCGACAAGGTCCTCGCGGTGGGATCACCGGAGCAACTGCATCGTGCCGGGCTCGGCGTGGGCAGCGAAGTGGACGAGGATTTGCGCGACGCTCCGGGAACCATCACCTCCAAGCGGGTGATCGTCACCCACAAGGACGTCGTCGGTAAAACCATCGCCGCCACGCGGATTTCCCAGCGTTTCGGCGTCACCGTCAGCCGCGTCAGTCGCCAAGACATGATCCTCACGGCCATGCCTAACATGCGCTTGCAGTTCGGCGACATGCTCAATCTCGTCGGCGAGGAAGTGGCGATCGAGCAGGCCGCCACGGTTCTCGGCAACTCCGTCCGGCAGCTCAACGAGACGAGCTTCGCCTCGATTTTTGTAGGCATCACGGTGGGGATCTTTTTCGGACTCTATCCATGGAGCCTGCCCGGATTGCCGGTGCCATTGCGCCTCGGTCTGGCGGGAGGACCGCTCATCATCGCGATCCTGATGGGCCGCATGGGGAAAATAGGCCCTCTGGTCATCCACATGCCGATCAACGCGAACACCGCTTTCCGCGAGCTCGGCATCATTTTCTTCCTCGCCTGCGTCGGCCTCGGCGCGGGTGCGAAATTCGTGGAAACCGCCTTCTCGGCAACCGGCCTGCAATGGATGGCGCTCGGAGCCGCCGTCACCACCATCCCGCTGCTCATGGTCGGCGTGCTCGCCCGGAAATGGCTCAAGGTCAACTACCTCACCCTCGTCGGCGTGCTCGCCGGCAGCATGACCGACCCGCCTGCCCTCGCGTTCGCCAACAGGCTCGCCAACTCCGACTATCCGTCACTGTCCTACGCCAACGTCTATCCACTCACGATGCTGCTCCGGATTCTCGTCGCGCAGATGGCGGTGCTATGGCTCTGCTGATCTGTCGCCGGGCGATGCTTGGAGCGTGCTGTTTCTGAGCTGCCGCTCGTGCAGCCAGAGGAAAATCACCGGGGTGACGATGAGAATGTGAATCAGGCTGGAGATCATGCCACCGATGACGGGGGTTGCTAACGGCTTCATGACCTCCGTGCCCTGGCGGCTGCTCCACATGATAGGCAGCAGGCTGGAGACGGTGGTGGCCACGGTCATGACCTTTGGGCGCAGCCGGAGTTTGGCTCCGTCTTTGACCGCCTGAACTAGATCGGCTTGGGTGAAGGCTGCACCGAGTTTCGCCATGCTGGTCTTCACGGTTTCCTCCAGATAGACCACCATCACCACGCCCGTCTGCACGGCGGTGCCGAACAGCGCGATATAACCGACCCACACGGCGCCGTTGAAATTGTAGCCAAGGAATTTCTGCAACAAAACCCCGCCGCTGAGCGCGAACGGCACGGCGAGCATGACGTGCGCGGCTTCCGTGCCACTGTGGAAGACCATGAACAGCAGCACGAAGATCACCATCATCACTAACGGGAAAATCAGCCACATGGTCTTGGTGAAACGGCGTTGGTTTTCGTATTCGCCGGTCATCTTATAAGTCATGCCCTCCCAGTTGACGTTCTTGAGCTTTTGTTCGATCTCCTCGACGAAGCCTCCGAGGTCGCGGTCCTGGACGTTCGCTTGCACGTAGCTGCGCAGCTTGCCGTTTTCCGAGGCGATTTCATTCGCGCCGATGCTGCGGGTGATCTTTGCGACCATGCCGAGCGGAATGTAGGGAACGGTCGAGGCCGCGCCGCCTCCCGCAGGTGCGGCGGATCCGCCCATTCCGCCACCCATTCCGCCGCCGGCTTGCGGGGCGGTGGCCGCGCCCATGCCGGGTTTGGCTGCGATGAGGATACGACTGATTTTTTCCATGTCATCGCGCTCGCCGCGCTCGACGCGGATCTGGATGGGGAACCGCTGGCGGCCCTCGATGGTGGTGCCGACGTTTTTCCCGCCGATGGAGATTTCCACCGCGTCCAACACATCCTTCGCGCTCAGGCCGTAGCGGGCCATGGCGACGCGATCGACCTCGATGTTCAGATAGGGTTTCCCCTGGACGCGTGACGGGGAAACACCGGCGGCACCGGGGACTTCGTTGATGAGCTTTTCGATCTCAAACGCCTTGCGCTGGATGGCGTCGAGATTGTCTCCATAGATCTTCACCCCGACCTGCGCGCGGATGCCGGTGTAGAGCATGAGGATGCGGTTTTCGATGGGCTGGAGGAACGCGGGGACATAACCGGGGACTTCCTTCATTTTCTCGGTGAGCTCGACCTTGAGCTTTTCCATCGTCATGCCCTCGCGCCAGGCCGGGTTGCGTTTGACACGGAATTTCCCGTTAGAGATGTATTCCGGCTTGAGCATGATGGTGGTTTCCAACATCTCTGTCGGCGCGGGATCGGTGGCGGTTTCAAATCGGCCGAGCTTGCCGGCCACGGTTTCCACTTCGGGCGTGGCGGCGATGACCTGGTCCTGCCAGGACATCACGCGCTGGATTTCCTTGAAGCCGGTTTTCGGCATCAGCACCGGCATATATAGAAGACTACCCTCGTTGAGCGGCGGCATGAACTCCTTGCCGAAACCCGCGAACATCTCCGCGGTGCGCTCGAATCCGGCGTCGGCGAGTTGTTTGGTGGTGGCGCGTGGGAGACCGAAGGCGAGCAGCATGCAGAAAGCTAACAAAAGCACGGCCGCGCCGACGACGGTCTTGCGGTGGTTCAGCGCCCATGAGAGCACCGGATCGTAGATGCGCATGAGGAAGCTCATCACGATGTTCCGCTCCTCTTCATGATACGGTCCGCGCACGAGGAATGAGCAGAGCACGGGCACCAGCGTCACGCCCAGCACAGTGGCACCGAGCATTGCGAAGGTCTTGGTGAAAGCCAGCGGATGGAATAATTTTCCCTCCTGGCCGGTGAGCGCGAAGACCGGTAGGAAGGCGAGCAGGATGATGCCCATCGCGAAAAAGATCGGGCGGCCGACCTGCTGCGATGCCACGAGCGTGGTCTGCCAGCGCTCGATGGTGGTGAGTGGGCGGCCTTTTTCCTTCTCTTCAGTCTCGCAATGCCGGATGACGTTTTCTGTCACCACGATGGCTGCGTCCACCAGCACGCCGATGGCGATGGCGATTCCTGTTAGTGACATGATGTTGCTGGTGATGCCGAATTCCTTCATCAGCAGGAAGGAAACGAGGATCGAAATCGGCAGCGGCAGCGTGACGATGAGGATGCTGCGGAAGTGCCACAGGAAAATGATGTGGGCGAGAGTGACGAGGATGATTTCCTCGACGAGCGCGTGCTTGAGCGTGTCGATGGTGCGATCGATCAATTCGCTGCGGTCATAGAACGGTCGGATGGTGACGCCGGGTGGCAAGCTGGCGGCGATCTCGTCGATCTTCTGCTTCACCCGCTCGATGACGGCTTTCGCATTCTCACCGGTGCGCATGACGACCGTGCCGCCGACGGCTTCGCGACCGTTCAAATCAAGCGCGCCACGACGGTAATCCCCGCCGATCTGGATGGTCGCGATATCTTTTAGATAGATCGGCGTGCCATCCACCGCCTTCACGGTGACGAGTTCGAGATCCTCGGATCCAGTGACAAGGCCGATGCCGCGAAGGACAAATTCCGCGCCGTTTTCCTCGACGGTTTTGCCGCCGACGTTGAGGTTTGCGTCCTGCACGGCGGTCATCACTTCCATCAGCGTGATGTTGGCGGCCCGCATCTTGGTGGAGGAAAGCTCGACCTGATACTGCTTCACAAACCCGCCAATGCTGGCGACTTCCGCGACGCCCTGCACGCTGGCGAGGTCGTAGCGGATTTTCCAATCCTGGAGCGAGCGGAGTTGCGCGAGGTCATAGCCGCCTTCCGGTGACTTCGCTGGATCGACGTGCAGATAGTATTGATAGACCCAGCCGAGACCGGAGGCGTCGGGTCCTAACTGCGGTGTCACGCCTTCCGGCATCTGACCTTGGAGGAAATTCAGCCGCTCCAGGACGCGGGCGCGGGCGAAGTAGGTATCGACCTTGTCCTCGAAGATGATCGTGGCGAGCGAGAAGCCGAACATGGATGTCGCGCGCACTTCCTTCACCCCTGCCAGTCCCTGCAGACCAGTGGAGAGCGGGAATGTCACCTGGTCTTCCACTTCCTGCGGGCTGCGGCCCATCCAGTCGGCATAAACCAGCACCTGGTTTTCCGTGAGATCCGGGATGGCGTCCACCGGGGTGAGGTAAACGGCGCGGATGCCAAGCGCGACTAACAATAGCGAAGCGCAGAGCACGAGGAACCGGTTTTTCAGGCTCCATTCGATGACCTTTTCGATCATGGTTTGATCTCCTTTCCACATTCGAGCATCTCGGCACCGAAGAACGGGTTGCCCATGCTGCGGTGGCCGGTCTGGATCCAGCGGGCTTTCTTGGGGACGCCGGGGATGCCTTCATCCACCATCGGACACTCGTAGATTTGGAAGTCAGGTGTCTGTCCGGCTTTGCGCAAGGGTTCGAGTGCGGCGGTGGCGGCGACGGAGAATTTGTGGAAGGCGATGCGCGCGGCTTTGAGATCATCGAAGCCGTGGAAGTGGCGGGCCTTGTCGAGATCGTCGAGGTTCGCCACGTTCGGGCGCAGGAGTTTGACCATGACTCCGGTGATGTTCATCGCGGGTTTGCTGGCGGTGTTGAATTTCGCGAGATCATCTGCTGCGAGTGCTGCGGCCATGGCGTCGGCGACTTTCAGAAAATCCTCGATGGATTTCTTTTGCTCCTCGTTGAGCGCCGCAAGGGGCGCGGTCACGGTCATGGTTTCCGGCGGCGTCATGAAGGCGCGGTTCATTTCCGCCTGGCCGTCGATGAGCAGGTTGCCGTTGGTGACGACGGCGTCGCCCTCCTTGAGTCCTGATAGGACTTCGACGAGCGTGTCGCCGCGGCGGCCGGTCTTGATGACGGTGTGCTCATACGCGCCGCCTTGCTGGTCGATGTAAACCACGGCATCGGCCCCGGTTTTGATCACGGCGGAGCGGGGGACGGTGAGCACGGCGGGCGCTTCGAGCTCGATCTTGCCGTCGGCGTAAAGGCGGTGAAGCAGTTCGCGGCGGCCGTTGACGAGCGGGTTGCCCAGCTCGACGCGCACCTTGGTGGAGCGGGTGGTTTCGTCGAAGTTGGGATCGATGAAGGTGATTTTCCCGACGAATTCCTTGTTGGGAATCGAGGGGGTGGTGATCGTCACGGGAAGGCCGGGTTTTATCCACGGCATGTCCTGCTCGTAGGCGCGGAACATGAACCACATGGTGGAGAAATCGGCGAGCTCGAAGAGTTGCTGGCCGGTGGCGACGTATTGTCCCTCGTAGATCGACTGGGCGACGACGGTTCCGCTGATGGGTGATAGAATCTGCGAGGTGAGCGAGTCGGCGGGCTTTTGATCGAGCGTGTCGATCTGCGTCTGGGTGAGGCCCATCTGGCGGAGCCGGAGTGCGGTGTTCTTCTTGAGCTCGCCGCCGAGCTGGCGGTATTCGCGCTCGGCCTGGAGCAGCGAGGGGCTGTAGAATTCCGCGAGCGGCTGGCCTTCGGTGACTTCGGCGCCGATGTAGTTCAGGTGCAGTTTGTCGATGCGGCCGTCCACGTAGGCGGAGAGCACGCGGTGGCGCATCGCGTTGTCATCGATGGTGCCGGACACGCTGAGGGTGCGGACGAGCGGGCGGGTTTTCGCCTCGGCGGTCTGGACGTGCAGCACCTGGATCTGGTTCTGGGTGAGCGCGACCACGTTGCCGCCGCCGGATTCGTCGAAGCCTTTTTCGCCCTCGTAAACGGGGGTGAGCTCCATGCCGCAGATGGTGCAGCGGCCGGGCTTGTCGCTCTTGATCCACGGGTGCATCGCGCTCTGATAGAAGAGCGGTTTGCGCTCGCCCGCCGAGGTGGTGGTTCCCGCCGGGGTAGCGGTTTTTTGCAGGGTGAACCAGGTAGCTCCCGCAGCTAACAAAGCGGTGATGAGGATGGTGAGGAATGTTTTCATGGTTTCAGCGGTTGGGGACCAGGGTTTGGAGTTCTTCAAGCGCGGCGAGCTGCATGGCAATCATGCGGCGTTGTTCGAGGCGGATGGCAAACAGCGTGCGGGCGGAATCGAGCAGGTCGGACAGAGGGGCTTTCGAGCTGATCCAGGCGGCTTCGATGGACTTGGAGGCGGTCTGGGCCTTGTCATGGATTTCTCCGGAATACGCGCGGGCCTGGGCGGCGGCGTTGGCGGCTTCCGTGACCGCGGATAGGACCATGGCTGCGATTTCCCGGCGCATGGTTTCCACGTCCTGGGTGGCGGAGAGTTCTCGGCTTTTAGCGGCGTTGATTTTCGCCTGATAAGATGGATCGTTAAACCATGGCAGGCTCATTTTCACGCCAAAGGTGGTGCTCTTGATGTCGCCGGTTCCGGAGTAGAGTTGGGTATCGACGCCGACGGCGATTTCCGGCAGGCGCTCACGGTCGGCCATGAGGGCTTCCGCGTTGGCGGCACCGGCCATTTCCTTCATGGCGCGGACTCTTGGATTCGCGTGTGGAATGCGGGCGATTTCGGCCTGGGCCAGTGGCACAGGGGGGGGCGTGGCGGGAAGTCTCAGCGCGGGCCACGGAGAATCGAGCGGGCGGCCGAGTGTCAGGTTGAGCTTCTGGGCGAAGCCGTCGCGGCCCCGGCGGGCGGCGTCGAGCATTTGCTTTTCCTTGGCCAGTTCGGTTTCCATGCGGAGTGCTTCGCTACTGGAGCCCCTGGGATCGGTGGCCATTTGGCGGGAGTTTTCGACGATGGCGGTGAGCCAGTCGATTTGCGCTTGCTGGAGCCGGATCGATTCGTCGGCGAGCGCAACCTCGATGGCGGATCGTGTGCCTTCCGCGCCAGCCGCGAGGAAAGCGGTTAGAGAGTTTTGTAGCTCCGCGCGGCCCATCGCTTCGGCCTTGCGGCGTTGCGCATCGAACATGCCGGGTTTCGGCAGGGCTTGTTCGATGCCAAACATGATGTCGCCGTCGTCGGCGCGCATCATTTCAGAAGCGCCCATGAAACCGAAGCCGACTATGGGATCGTTCCAGAGGCGGACGGACCGCGTCTCTTGGGTCGTAGCAGTGGCTTTGTATTTCCCGGCGATGGCGGCAGGATGATTGCCGGCGGCCTCGGTCCGCAGAGCGGAAAGGAAGTTTTCGTCAACAAGTTTTGCTTCCTGCGCTTGCAGCAGCGTCCCGGCCACGAAGAGGCTGGTGAAAATGGGAATGATTGATTTCATGGTTCATTTGAGTCATTGAATGGAAATTCCAAGCGCCCTTTCGCTCGCCGCAGAATGGTGCGGCGTAGATGAATGGCCGTAATACGCCTGTCAGGGCGCTGACTCAGATGATGAAACTGCAGAAGGCCACGGACAACGGCACTCCTGCGAATCCGCTGCGGGATTCAGTGGGAGAAACGGAGAAAGTTAGAACGTCCGCCGGAGCGGGAACGACCAGCGGGGAGCTATTCGCCGGGGGTGCCGGCGAGATCAGCGATTTCAAATTCACCGCCGCAGGAATCAGCGGGGCGGGCTTTTGATCGGAATCAGTGTTTTCCGCACAGGGGCAGGATTCTAAATCATCGCAGCAACCCGCCGGCTGCGACCGGGTTGCGCAGGTCTTCGTGGATTCAGCGGCCAGATATGATGGCACCTGGGTGAGCTGGATGACCAGCCCGATCAGCAACGCGATGACCAATCTGAAGCACATTACGGTCGTAAGATTAAAACCGATGCCGGAATATTCCAAGGGTTTTTATACGGGCCATCTGCGGGGGGGCTTCCGCTCTTCTGAAATCCCCGCAGAAGCGATGTGGCCCTTCACTCACTTTCCTCTTGCCAGCACTGGATAGAATTTCCAGTGTTTCGCTGTTCACATGATTACCCGTCTATTTTCAGCCGCGTTGCGCGGGGTCGATGCCCAGGAGGTCGAAGTCGAGGTCAACGCCCGCGGTGCGGACAAGCCGATCGTCATCATCGTCGGTCTGCCGGATGCCGCCGTCAGGGAGTCCTCGCAGCGTGTCATTTCCGCCATCGGCGCTTCCGCGCTCTATCTGGACGACGGGATCAAGACGGTGAACCTCGCGCCGGCGGATTTGAAGAAGGAGGGACCGTCGTTCGACCTGCCCATCGCCTTGGCGATGATCGCGGCGAGTGGCACCAAGCCGTTCAGTGCGGAGGACTGCTGCGTGGTCGGCGAGTTGGGGCTGGATGGCACGGTGCGGCCGGTGAAGGGCGTTCTATCCATCGCGCTGGAGGCGAAAAGCCGGGGTAGAAGCCGCTTGTTCGTCCCCGAGGCCAACGCGCCGGAAGCGGCGGTGATCGAAGGCATCGATGTGTTCCCGATCCGCAATCTCAAACAGGCTTGGGATTTCCTCAATGGCGACATCATCATCCCGCCCTTCCATCTCGACCGCCGGGCGTTCTTCAATTCCCACCGGTCCTATGAAGTGGACTTCGACGAGGTGAAAGGCCAGCACCAGGTGAAGCGCGCGCTGGAAGTGGCTGCCGCGGGAAATCATAATTTGCTCATGGTCGGCCCGCCAGGTACCGGGAAGTCGATGCTGGCCAAACGCATGGCGTCGATCATGCCGGACATGACCGAAGGAGACGCGATTGAAACGACGAAGATCCACTCGGTCACCGGACTGTTGGACTCGAAACGCTCCTTTCTAACCACCCGCCCGTTCCGCTCTCCCCATCACACAATTTCGGATGCCGGATTGCTAGGCGGCGGCACCAATCCGGGGCCGGGCGAAGTCTCGCTCGCCCATCATGGCGTGCTTTTTCTCGACGAACTTCCCGAGTTCCGGCGTCAGACGCTGGAGGTTTTGAGGCAACCGCTAGAAGACCGGGTGGTAACAATTTCCCGGGCGGCGGGATCGCTGACATTCCCGGCGAATTTCATGCTGGTGGCGGCGATGAATCCTTGTCCGTGCGGGTTCCAATTTCGGTGCTACAAACCGGACGGATTCCAGGGATCAGTATTTCGCAGCCGACGATTGCCTCGTTCAGGAATGCGACCTTCGCGAAGAGTGCGCGGAGGGCGTCGCGTTGTTCGGCCTTGTTGGTGAGTCGGGTGAAACCGATGCAGGCGGTGACGAGGAGCTTGAGCGAGTCGTCGGCCTGGTCCCGGATGCGGTTTCGTTCGATTTCGGATTGGATGAGTCGGCGGATTGTGACTGCCTCGTTTTCTAGTTCAGCCTTCCGGGATTTATACACGGCCAGTTCATCGACCCCATCTTCGTAGGCCTCGCGTGTGCGTTTTAGCCTGCGGTCGATGTCGGCGAGTTTCTTTTCCAGAGCTGGGCGGGTGGATGCCTCAGTCGGTGCGTGGAGCTTTTCAGCGAGCTTGCCGATGACTTCTTCGGATGCGAGATACTCGGCGGCGAATTTGACGAGGGTTTCGTCGAGCACGGGCTTGGGGATGTTCGGCTGCGGGCAATTCGTTCCCTTTCGGCGATTGAGGTAGTCGTTGCCGGCACAGTAGTAGTAGCCGACGCGGTTTTTTCCGTCCAAGCGTTTTCCTGAACCTGCGTAGAGACGGCGGCCGCAGTGCCCGCATACGGCGATGCCGGTTCCGAGGTTGACCTCGGTGGCGACGCGGTCACGTCGCCACTTGGTGCCCTTGTTTTCGAGGATGGCTTGAACACGGTCGAACCGTTCTTGAGTGACTGCGGGCTGGTCGATCACCTGCCGCCGGATGGGTTCATCTCGGGAGACTTTCTTGCGGTCGCATTGCTTGCCATCGGCACGGTAGTATTTTTCGTCGCCGCGTTTTTTGTCGTAGACCTTCCACCCGCAATAGATCGGGTTTCGAAGCAGGTTGTG
>CANHPN010000034.1 GCA_947462535.1 Akkermansiaceae bacterium
CCCGTGGACCTTGAGTTCGCGCCGGACGGCTCGCTCTATGTCATCGACTGGCACAACACCCTCATCGGCCACATGCAGCACAACGCGCGCGACCCGCTGCGCGATCACGTCCACGGCCGCATCTATCGGATCACCTATCCGGCGCGCCCGCTCGTCAAGCCGGCGCAGGTCGAGAAGGCAGCGGTCACAGATTTGTTGGAAAACCTCAAGCTGCCCGAATACCGCACGCGCTACCGCAGTCGCCGGGAACTCCGCGCCCACCCGGCTGCGGAGGTCCTGCCCGCCCTCAAGAGCTGGGTCGCCAAGCTCGATCCCGAAGACCCGCGGTTCGAGCACCACCAACTCGAAGCGCTCTGGACCACCTGGGGCCTCAACAAGGTCGATGAGCCGCTGCTCCGCCAGCTTCTCCAAGCCAAGGATTTCCGCGTCCGCGCCGCCGCCGTGCGGGTCCTCCGCTACAACACCCACGCCGTCGCCGAGCACGCCGCGCTGCTCGACAAAGCCGCCGGGGACCCCCACGGCCGCGTGCGCCTCGAAGCCATCATCGCCGGGTCATGGCTGGACAATGCCGCTGGCAAAAAAGTCGTCGCAACCGCCGCCAACTTGCCGCTCGACGCATGGAATGAAAGCGCCGCCGCCACCGCCAAGACCCGCCTCGAAGGCGTTCAGGAAACCGCCGTGGACGAACACCCCATGCCCCCCGTCCCCGGCCACCTGACCGGTCCCGCGAAGGAACAATTCGTCGCCGGTCATGAAATCTATTTCCGCGACGCCCACTGCGCCACCTGCCACATGCCGGATGGCAAGGGCCTCGACCCGGCCTTCCCGCCGCTGGCTAACAGCAAATGGGTCGGCGGCGATCCGGAGCGGCTCATCAAGCTCACGCTCCACGGCCTGATGGGTCCCTTCGATCTGAACGGCAAGAAATACACCGGACTCGTCCCGATGACGCCCTTCGGAGGCCTGCTCAAGGATGACGAAATCGCCGCGGTGCTCACCTACGTGCGCAACAATTTCGGCAACAAGGCCGCCGCGGTCCAGGCGTCCGAAGTCACCCGCGTCCGCGAGGCCACCAAGTCGCGCCAGAGCTTCTACATCGCCGAGGAACTGCTCAAGGAACACCCGCTGGAATAGCGCGGCGTTTCTCGCCCCCATGGAAATGTTCATGACATTCCAATGATTTCTTGAAAAAAGCGGCCATCCATGCGATTGTCCACGGCTAGTGATTTCCTCCCATCCACCCTGCCTGGGGTGGAGAACCATGAGCCACACCATCACATTGCTGGCCGATTTAGCCTCCACCGCGGGCTTCTCATCTCTCCGCGGGAAGGTCGGCAAATTGTTAGCCAGGGCCGACGTCCAACTCAATGGATCCCGCCCCTGGGACGTCCGACTCCGCGCGCCGGGCGTGCTGGAGCGGGTTGTCTCGCGCGGCAGCCTCGGCCTGGGTGAGGCTTACGTGGACGGCGACTGGGAGGCGGAACGGCTCGACGAGTTTTTCGCACACATCCTGCGGGCGAAGCTCGACCGGGAAATCAAGCCCCTCAGCCTGCTGCTTCCGGCCCTGCGCGAGCGTGTTTTCAATCGCCAGACCCCCAGGCGCGCCTGCCAGATCGGCGAGACCCACTACGACCTGGGCAATGACTTCTATCAAGCCATGCTCGGCCCGAGCCTCGCCTACACCTGCGGCTATTGGAAAAACGCGGACACGCTGGACCAGGCGCAGCTGGACAAGCTGGAGCTGATCTGCCGCAAGCTGCGCCTCAAGCCCGGCATGCGACTGCTAGACATCGGCTGCGGCTGGGGCGGCTTCATGGCTTACGCGGCCCGACATTACGGCGTGGAGTGCGTCGGAGTCACCGTTTCAAAAGAACAGGCCGCTTTCGCCAGGCAATGCCACCCCCAGCCGCAGCTAGAGTTCCGCTTGCAGGACTACCGCGAGATCGACGGGAAATTTGACGCGATCGCCAGCATCGGGATGTTTGAACACGTCGGGAAAAAGAATTACCGGACCTTCATGCGGGTGGCCCACCGCTGTCTGGCGGATGACGGCATATTTCTCCTTCACACCATCGGCAAGAACGAGAGCGGCGGCGTCACGGATCCATGGATCGAAAAGTATATCTTTCCCAACGGCGAGATACCCGCCATCAGCCATATCAGCGACGCCATGAACGGGCTGCTGGTCACCGAGGACCTCCACAACTTCGGCGCGGACTACGACAAGACCCTGATGGCGTGGCATGCGAATTTCGAAGCCGCCTGGCCGCTTTTTGCGGCCACCTTGGACGAGCGCTTCCATCGCCGGTGGCGCTATTACCTGCTCTCCTGCGCCGGAGCCTTCCGTGCGCGCGACCTGCAGCTCTGGCAGTGGACGCTCTCCAAACAAGGCATCCCGGGCGGCTGCCTGCGGGTCGGATAGAAAGAGCATGGGGATTTCATTCATCCTAGAATCCGCGGTTGGAGAGCGGATGAGGGGCGCAAGTGGGATCAGGTGACTGCGGATGGTGTCGTCCTGAAGCGCGGCCTTGATGCTGCGGACGGTTTGCTGGGCGCTTGCCACGGTGTTGCGGATGACCAGCACGCAGGCACCGGACTCGGCGGCGCGGGCGATTTTTCCGATGAAATCGGGGTCAGCGGCGTCGAGGTGTTTCAGGTGGACGACCGCTTCATGGATCGCGGGATCGGCGACGGGGTGATGCGTCGCCGTTTCTCCGATGACCTTGGTGATTAGCAGATAGTCGGACGGAGGAGGAAACAGCTCGGCGGCTCCGGCTTTTTCAATCATCTCGCTGCGGCGTTTCGCGGTGAGCGTGGCGGATAGAACGATGACGGTGCAGCCGACTTCGAGAAGCCAGCGGATGAGTTGATCGACCAGTGCGGAGGTGTAATGATCGTAGGAATGCACTTCATCAATGACGACGACCTTGCCGGACAGGGCGAACAGGCGCAGCGCGGAATGTTTCGCGCCGATGCAAGCCATGAGCGCCTGATCGATGGTGCCGGTGCCAAAGGGCGCGAGCAGTGGCTTCCGGCTGGAGGTAAACCAGCGGCGGGCTTGCGTGGCATCAGTCTCTCCGGCGGACGCGTGAGCCGATGACGGTTGATTCAGTAGGGAGCGGGCCAAAATTTTCGAGCAACTCTCGATGCAACAGATCCGGCCATGTGAGATCAAGTTCGACTGGGCCGCTTCGTTTCCCCAGATTGTTGTGAACCTTCGAGGTCGGGTAAGTGCCGTGATGGCCGCCCGCGCTGAGCCCCCAAGCAGTTGGGAGACAGCGCTCATCCTGCATTTCCGGAAGTGATGCGAGAAAAGCCTGGCTGACAAGGGCGTGATTTCCCTCGCAGTTTTGACTCCCCGGAATTTGAGAAAACAGAGTCAAGGGACACTTCCTGAGGAACCCCGGAGTGATTTTCCCGATGTCATGAGCGGCGGTGAGTATTGCCGCCCCAGCGGGAGGAAGATGCTCGCATGCGGACGGTAGCAATCCCCGCACGGCCTCCGCCACCGCGCCGACGATCAGGCAGTGATCCCGCACGGTGAGGGCGGGAAAGCCGGTGGTGGGGTCTGTCTTTGCCCAGCAGTCGGAGAGCACAAGGGGCGGAGGGTCGGATGATCCGGCATTTTCAGCGTTTCAGTTTTCAGCATTTCAGCTTTTACTCCCTGGGGTGGGACAAATGGCAGGGGTCCCTCGGAATATTTTCAGTAATTTTGAAAATCGTGGGAAGTGGGGAGAAGCCCGGCCGCCCGGATATCCAGGCAACCGACCTCAGCGCGCAGGCGTCCCGCCTGTCAGATCCGGGCGAGACCCTCCAGCCACGTTTTCAGCAATAATGGCGCGCGACCGTCTCCCCGGTTGAAGGCGCGCCGAACCCGTCTGCAGCCCCCTTCCCCCTCATTCAACGTTCGATTCGTTGGACCATCTTCCGCTCCAGAAACTTCTTCCACGACTTAAGGATTTGCTCGACGGATATCCTGAAGTCGCGCTCGCGCTCGCTATCAGCCTTCGACTCCACGCCGCCGACGGCCAGAAACAGTCCCGCCATCGCCCGGTTGTCCGGCATCACGCTCGCCCAGAATTCCTTGATCCCGCGTCGCTTGGCCACCGTTGCCAGCTCGCCGAGCAGATACCCCGCGATTCCCAAATGGCGGTTAGACTCGTGGACCACGAACGCCACCTCCGCGCTTTTTCCATCCGCATCGAGAAAATAACGGGCGATCGCCCGCAGCTCCTGCTGGCCGCGATGCTCGGCGAAGATTCCCAGCGCGACGTCTTTCGACTGGTCCACCGCCGCGAGCTTGTAGGCAGACTCGCCCGTCATCTTGTCGCGGACATAGCCGTAGCGAAGGCGGATCGTCTCCGCATCGTGCGAGTAGAAAAACTCCTGCAAGGTCCGCATGTCGCTCGGGTGCAGCGGACGGAGAAACAGCCGCGTCGTTTGAAATTTAATCCAACAGGATTCGATGTCGTCCACCCCCCGCCCCGAGTCCGGCATCGTGAAAAACTTCGGCAGCCAGCCGCGGACGTGGGCACCGGCGAGCAACGATTCCCGGTGATCCGGGTGGGCGATTTCCACCAGCCTCGCCACCCGCTCACGGATGCTGCGGCCGTGAAGATTCGCCACACCGTATTCCGTGACCACGTGATGCACGTCCCCCCGCCCGGTGCAGACGCCGCTGCCGGACTCCAGCCCCGCGACGATCCGCGAGCGCCCGTCCTCATCGGCGGTGGAGGTGAGCGCGATGATCGGCCGGCCCTGCTTGCTACGGCCCGCGCCCCGGATGAAATCCTGCAACGCGCCGATCCCGCCGTAAAACCGGTGCCCGCTCGAATCTCTAACCACCTGCCCTGTCAGATCGATTTCCCGCGCGCCGTTGATCGCCACCATCCGCTGGTTGCGCGCGATCCGGTGCGGATCATTCACCCAGTTGCTCGGGTGCAGCTCGACGTCCGGATTCCCGTCCACGAACTGATAGAGACTGCAACTGCCCAGCACGTGGCTGGCGACGATCTTGCCTGGCAGATAAGATTTCTGGGAATGATCGACCGCGCCGCAGCGCACGAGTTCCATCAGCGCATCGTTGAACATGCCGGTGTGAATCCCGAGATGGCGGTGTTTCCGCAAGGCCCGGACAACTGCTTCCGGGCTGTTTCCGAGACCCGTCTGGATCGTCGAGCCGTCCTCGATGAGCTGCGCCGCATGCCGGCCGATCCGCTCGTGGCGTTCGTCGAAAATCCCCCGCGACGCTTCCGGCAAGGAGGCGGAATACTCGATGAAACAGGCGATTTTCCTAATGGAAATCAAGGTGTCGCCACACGTCCGCGGCATCTTCGGATTGATCTGGGCGATCACCATGCGAGCGCATTGCGTCGCCGCTTTCACGATGTCCACGCTCACTCCGAGCGAGCACCAGCCATCCGCATCCGGCGGGCTCACCTGGATCAAGGCCACGTCCAGCGGCAGCGGTCCGTTTTTAAAAAGCGAGGGCACCTCGGACATCGCACACGGCGTGTAATCCGCCTGCCCGCGCTCCACTGCCTCCCGCAGCGCTGGCGTTAGATAGAACGAGTTCGTCCGCAGCACCTGCTCGTATTGCGGGTCAATCCATGGCGTCTCGCCAAGCCCGTGGATGTGGACCAGCTCGACGTCTTTGAAATTCCCGGCCGTTTCCAGCATCGACCTCACTAGGGCGAACGGCACCGAAGCCCCGCCGCCCAGAAATACCCGGCTCCCCGGCCGGATCAACCGCGGCCAATCACTCGCAAGCAATGGTTTCACGCGGACGACCCTGACAAGGTTCCCGACCGATTGCGCGGTTTATTTCAAGTGTCACCGGAAGTGGCGGGCAGACGAGAGAATCACCACTGTCTGGAGTGCTCCCGACATGTCGGAGCTTTCCGAGAATAGGACCCGCCGCGTGCCGACCGCCGCAGATCCACCCCGCCGCCCCGTCACTTCGCCAGCTCCACGAGCAGGGCCTGGTTCAGGCGGATGCCTGCCTCGAAGTTCTCTATCGGGAAATTCTCGTTCGGCGCGTGGATCTGCGCGTCGGAAAGGGCGAGGCCTAGCAGCAGCGTGTCCGTGCCGAGGATGTCGCGGAAGGTCTGGACGATGGGGATGCTGCCGCCTTCACGGATGAGCACAGGCTCCGCATTGAAAGAGGCGCGGAGCGCGGTTTGCGCGGCGAGGCCGAATTCCGAGTTGGGGTCGGTGACGTAGGGTTTGCCGTCGTGGCCCACGCGGACTTCCACTTCCACGCCGGGCGGACAGTGCCATTCCAGATGCCTCTGGACTTTTCCCATGATGTCCTTGGGGCTTTGGTCGGGGACGAGGCGGAAGGAAAGTTTCGCAAATGCCTCCGCCGGGATCACCGTCTTGGAACCCTCGCCCTGATAGCCGCCGCCGATGCCGTTGATCTCGGCGGTGGGCCGCGCCCAAAGACGCTCTGCGGAAGAGTAGCCCGGCTCGCCAAATAGACCGGGCGAACCAGTGACTGCTAGAAAATCCGCGTCACCCACTCCGGGGATGCGGGACCACATTTCGCGCTCCCATGCTTCCAGCGGGCGGACCTGGTCATAAAACCCTTCGATAGAGACCCGGCCGTCGAGCGCGTGGAGGCTGGAGATGAGCCGCGCCATGGCAGTCGCCGGATTCGCGACCGCACCGCCGAAGAGACCGGAGTGGAGGTCGCCCTTGGGACCGCGCAGGATGACCTCGCAGCAAGCCATACCGCGCAGGCCGTAGCCGAGAGTCGGCACGCCGGGAGCGACCATCCCGGTGTCGGAAATCGCGATGATATCGCACTTCAACTCGTCACAATGATGGAGCAGGAACGAGGCCAGGCTCGGACTGCCGATTTCCTCCTCGCCCTCAAACAGGAAAATCAAATTTACCGGCAGCTGCTTGTTTTCTCGCAGCGTTTTCTCCACGCCGAGCACGTGCGCCATCATCTGGCCCTTGTTATCCGTCGCGCCGCGCGCCCATATCCTGCCCTCGCGGATGACCGGCTCGAAGGGATCGCTGGCCCACAACGACAGCGGATCGACCGGCTGCACGTCGTAATGCCCGTAGATGAGCACCGTGCGACGGCCCGCGACGTGCTCGTTTCTGGCGATGACGACGGGATGCTTCGGCGTCTCGTGGAGCTCGGTCGCAAGGCCCATCCCCGCGAGTTTGGCGATCAACCATTCCGCGCAGGCCCGGACGTCGCCGGCGCGGCTGGAGTCCGTCGAAATGCTGGGAAAACGGAGGAACGAAAACAGATTCTCAAGTTCGGGGGTCACGGTGGAGATGTTTGTCGCCCGGACCACCGCCCCGCAAGCGGAATTCCTTAAAAGACCAGATTCCGGAATAGAAAGCGCCGGCAGGCAGCAATGTGTGTGACTGGACAGAGACTTTTCACAGCTCAGAAAAAAGCGCGTCCACCATTTCCAAACACTTCACGCCGGGCATTACGCTGAGGTCCATCTGGTTCATCACGTAGGCGAAGGAAATCCCGGTCGCCGGATCGCCCAAAGCGTGGCTGCCGCCCGCGCCCGGATGGCCGAAGGCGGCGAGAGACGGGCCGTAAATGTTGCGGATTTTCCGGCCCGCCGCATCGCGCGGGTCTTGCTGCGCGCCGCAGGTGAAGACCGTGGGACGGAGTAAAACGCGGTCGTCGCCGGACGTCTGCGGCGTGGCGAGCGCCTGCCGCACCTTGGGCGAGAGCGGGCTTTCGATAGAGCCAATGGCCGCCTGATAGAATTTCGCCAGCGCCGAAGCGGTTCCCACTCCGCCGAGCGCGGGCAGGCCGGCGGACCAGGCGTGGGGCCCATTCATTTCATGGATGGCATGCAGCCCGCGCGGTGACGAGAACGCCCGGCGGGTGAAGGTGCCGGAGGTGGTGAGTTGCTTGTAAAAGGCGTCCGCCAGATCGTCCTTGCCGGCCTTTCCCGGATAGAGCCGGGCGACCCGCGGCCATTCGGCCTCCGGCAGACCGATCCAGAAATCCAGGCCGAGCGGCGCGGCGATCTTTTGCCGCCAGAAACTTCCGAGCGCCTGTCCGGTCAGACGGCGCACCGGCTCGTCCACCAGCGCACCGAAAGTCCGCGGGTGATAGCCCTGCCCGTCTCCCAAGTGCCACGCCGGCACCTGCGTCTCGATGGCGGCGACCACCTCCGCATGCTCGAACACGCTCGCCTTCCGATCCAGCGCGGCCAGCCCGCACTGGTGGGAAAGCAGGTGGGAAAAACGCGCCTCCGCCACGGGAAACGCTGGCCAGACCTCGCGCACGGGAGTTTCCGCAGAAAGCCCCCTACCCTCCAAGGCCAGCAGCAAACTCGCCGCCGCCGGGACTTTCGTCGCGGAATAGACCGGCGCCAGCGTCTGCACCGTCCATTCGCGGACTTGCTCGCGCTCGCACCAGCCGTGGCCGCTTGAAATCATCTCGGTGCCATCCCACCAGATACTAATAGAAGCACCCAGTTCCCCCCGGTCCCGGAAATTCCGCTCGAAGACTTCCAGCACTTTGCCTAACACCGAGGAACACACCGCCATGCCGCTATGTGTCCGATGCGGGTAGCTCGCGCAATCCCGAACTCTCACCAAGCAGCGGCTCTCCATGCGGCCCGACGGGTGCTGAGGACCATTCCTCGATCAAGCGGAACGCCACGGCTAACAGCGTGGGGCCGAGGAAAACCCCAACCAACCCGAATGACAGCGCCCCGCCGATGACTCCGCAGAAAATCAGCACGAACGGCATCTTGCTGCCCTGGCTGATCAGATACGGCCGCAGGAAATTATCCACGCTGCTGATCCCCAGACCGCCCCAGACCAGCATGAAAACCGCCATCCCCGGCTTGTCCTCGGCGAACAACCACATCGCGGCCGGCAGCCAGATCATCGGCGGGCCGAACGGGATCACAGCCAGAAAAAACGTCAGCACCGAGAGCAACACCGCGCCCGGCAGCCCGGCAATCCAGAAGCCAAGGCCAGCGACCAAGGACTGCGCGATCGCCGTTCCCAAGATCCCGTAAATCACGCCGCGCACCGTGCCGCCGGCCACCTTGATCAAGTGCCGGCCGCGCCCGCCTGCCAGACGGTCCATCGCGACGGCGAGCCTTTCCGATAGAACCGGCGCATCCCGCAGCAGGAAAAACGCCAGGAACGCGCTCAACAAAATCTGCGTCACCCCATGCCCCACCGCCACGCCGACGGCGATCAACCAGGTTTTCGCCCATGCCAGAAATTTCCCCAACAGAACGACGATGTGCGGCGGGTTCTGCACAGCGTCCGCCTCCCCGGCTTTTTTGTCCGCCTCGTCCGCCAGCGGTGGCAGCGCATCCTGCAAAATCAGGTCATCCCCCCTCTCTACGACAATCTTCGGACGCGGCGGCGGATTCTTCACCTCCTTGTCGAGCTGCTCCATCCAACGCTTGCGGTCCTCCGCGAAATTCGACCAATAAACTCCCAGCTCCTTGCCCACCAGCGGCGTCTGTTCCACCCACGCCGGGGCCTGGTCGGGGGCCGCCATGAACCATTTCCGCGTCGCCTCCGCCAGATCCTTGCCGTCCTGGGCGATGCTGAACCCGATCAGGAAAATCGGCCCGCCCAGCAGCACCGTCACGGTTAGGGTCACGAAACAAGCCGCCAACGTCCGCGAGCCGCGGAACCAGCGGGTGAAGACCCGCTGCAAGGGATAGAGCGAATAAGTCAGTATGATCGCCCACAACAAGGCCGTCATGAAGGGCCTGAGCACGGACACACAGCCCGCCAGAAGCAGCAGCAAAGCCAGGCCACCCAGCATGGGTTCAATCTTAAAGCGCTTGTTATTTTCCTGGGATGCCATGGATTGCGGGGAGGCTAATCCGCTTTTTCGCGAATCGCCAGCGAGTTTCGCGAGGTTTTTGAAACGAACGATAGAAGCGGATGGTGGTCGAGCGCGTCTTTCATGGCAGCCGCATGTTTTCAGCGAATCTCCACTTCGTTACCAACGCGGGTGAGCAGGCTGATTTCCTCCATGTCTTGTGAGAGCAGGATGATGCCGTGCGGCAGCGCATCGGTCGCCACGGTCGCGCCGCGGATCTGGAGGGAGGGTTTGGTGATCTGGATGACCTTGTCGGCAGCGCGGTAGTCTTTGGATTGCGGGGCGACCGGGTGACCGTTGAGTTCGGCCAGTTTCGAGCTGATCTTGGTCTTCCCGATTTCCAACTTACCAGGGACATTGAGATGAATGACCGGGTATTCCCGGATGAAGCGGGCACCGTCCCAGATGGAAAGCGCCTTGCGCCGCGGCTCGATGAGCAACCGGAAATTCAGCGGCATGACGATGAGTTCCTCGCCGGGCTGGATGTTCTTGAGCTCCATCATGCCGTTGAGATGCATGATGGAATCCAGGGATGTGCCGTATTCGGAGGCGATGCCGAGGAACGAGTTCCCGCGTTTGACGATGTGGGTCTTCTTGCCGTCCATGTGGGCGGCGGAGAGGATCTCATCAAGGTTCATCTCGCCGACGATCCGGCGGGCGACGGGTGCCGACGAGGAGGTAGGAAAGACGTTGACGATGGCGGTTAGTTTCTCGCGGGCCTCGTCAAGTTTGCCAAGGGCTAGCAGTTCGTGGGCCTTTTGAAACGCCTTCTCGCCGGGGTCGATGTCCGGCAGCTCGGCGGAATCGAGCATCTTGGCGAACTCGGCGTCTGGCTGGGTACCGACGACTTCGGTGGGACGGGGAATGATCTGCTCAAAGACGCCTCCGAGTGGTGCGACAACGACATGATAGGCGAACATGCCGGTGAAACCCATGACCGCGAGAACGCACAAGGCGGCGAGTATTTTGAAAACCGTCCAAAGGCTCATGGGCGAAACAGAGTGACTTAAATGAGGCCGCGGCGCTTGAAATCGAACGCGTTAATTTCGTGGGAGCGGAGGATCATCTCGAAGGAGAACTTGAGGATGGAGATTTCCCATGCGTCGTCCACGCCTTCGATGATGGCGCGGGCGGGATTACCGGTGAAGCGGATCTCTTCTAGCACCCGCTCGCGGACGGCGTCGATGCTGTCGTGAACGATTTCCTCGTGGACCTGGCCGCGCTTGAACTGGAAACCGTATTGGAGGAAAGCGAGGTCCTTGCCTTCGGCTTTGAGCTTGTCCACCAGCTTGTCGAAACGCGCTCTGGCAGACGGGTCGAATCCATCGAGCGCGACCTCGTTGTAAGCGGACGGACGCAAAATGCGCGGTCGCATGGCCTCGACCTCACCGGTGCGGATGCGGACCTCGTTGGTCCGGTCCATCAGCTCACTGATAAGCTGGAACTCGAATCGGGTCTCGCCAAACGTGTCGATGCGACGATCCGGTTCGCGGAGAACCTTGGTCGTTTCAAGCGCGTAATGGATGTCGTCTTGCGAGTGCATGGGCAGGAGATAGTCACCCGGATCGGGCGCAATGCAAAGAAAAGGGCGGACGCCCATCAGGAGTCCGCCCTTCCGCAAAGCGCTCGCCTACCAGAATCAGGCTTGTTGGCTGGTGATATAACTCACCACGTCGCCGACGGCTTGAAGCTTTTCGGCCTCTTCGTCCGGCACTTCAATGTCGAATTCTTCCTCGAAAGCCATGACGAGTTCGACAGTGTCGAGCGAGTCGGCACCGAGGTCCTCGACGAATTTGGCTTCGGTGGTCACTTGATCAGCGTTGACGCCAAGTTGGTCCACGATGATGTCCTTTACACGGGCTTCGATACTTTTGTCTGACATGAGTTGCTGTTGTTGAGTGTTGGCGTTGGGAGTGGTTACCGCTTGCGGACCCGGCTTGGCAACCTCGAAAACGAATCGGGAGCGGAAAAGCACGGGACCCGCGAAAATCAATCAGGCAGGAGTGGATTCGTCGTCCTTGGATTCGGCTGCGGTGACGGAGGCGTATTCGATGATTTCACCGGAAAACCGCGAGCGGATCTGGCGCATCAGGCGCTCGGCGGGCTCGTCGTTCTCCTTCTTGAACCCGCCGTATGTCAGTCCGTCGATCCGAATCCGCCCCTTCCCGGAAGCGCCGTCGTAGTCGATGAAGGCGATCCCCTTGGTGTCCCACTTGCGGAGGTCGAGCCTCTTGAAATCCGAATAGGGAATCCGCTTCCCGCGCTGCGAGGTGACCGCCTCGGCGTCCGCCGAAATCGAGCGGCCCAGCGTGCGAAGCAGAAAGAACGCAGCGGTCGCCGCCAGCAAGGCGCAAACTCCGCCGACGATCCACTGCTCCCGGATTTTCCCGGCGTCGTAAGGACTCTCCGGAGGAGACGAGCCGAGGCCTCGCTCGCGGGTGTATTCGCGCCACAAGATGTTCCATTGCAGCGGCTTCATCCGCTCGTAGTCGTGGAGAATCTCAGGCCACGGCATCGGCAGCGTGAGAGAAACGGGCAGGATCGAAAGGTCTTCGGGAAACGCGACAGATTGCTTGGCAGCATGGCTTTTCCACTCCGCGGGAGTGAGCGCGCCGCTAGAATTCATTTTCGAAAACTCTTCGTTCGCGATCTGGAACGTCTTGTGAAGGTAGTAAATCTCGTTTTTCTTCCGGTAGCCGGTCGAGCCGTCGATATAAAACAGCACCGCGAAAACGCCGAACATCAGCAGCATCACCAGCGCGCGGAAGACAAACCAAGGCGTTGGTTTGCAGACAATTGATGCGGTCGAAGTCATCGGGATGAATGAGAAACAATCGCGCCAAGCGGCGGTTGGCAAGCCACAAGCCGCGCGACTCTGCGGATTTCCTCGATTCTGGCTTGTCGCTAGTCCTCCACGCGTCTAAGCAAACACTCGTCATGCCAATCGCAACGCCCGCACAATACCGCGCCATGCTGGACGCCGCCCAAAAGGGTGGTTACGCCTATCCCGCCATCAACGTCACCTCACTGCCCACCATCAACGGTGCGCTGCGTGCATTTTCCGAAATGAAATCCGACGGGATCATCCAGGTTTCCACCGGCGGCGGCGAATTCGCATCCGGCACCTCGGTGAAAGACGCCGCCTTCGGAGCCATCGTGCTCGCCGAAGCCTGCCACCTGCTCGCGGAAAAGCACAACGTCCTCATCGCCCTCCACACCGACCACTGCCACCCCGCCAAGGTCGATGGCTTCCTCAAGCCGCTGCTCGAAGCCTCCCGCAAGCGCATCGCCGAAGGCAAAGGCCCGCTGTTCCAATCCCACATGTTCGACGGCTCGGTCGTCCCGCTTGAGGAAAACCTCGAAATTTCCAAAAAGCTCCTCAAGGAGTGCGCCGATCTCGGCATCATCCTCGAAGTCGAAGCCGGCTGCGTCGGTGGCGAGGAAGACGGCCACGACACGTCAGGCCTGCCGATCGAAAAACTCTACACCACGCCCGAAGACATGGTGGAAGTTTACGAAGCGCTCCAGCCGATCGGCCGCTTCCTCTTCGCCGCCACCTTCGGCAACGTCCACGGCGCCTACAAGCCCGGCGCGGTGAAACTCAAGCCCTCCATCCTCCGCGACGGACAAAAAGCGGTCATGGACAAGCACGGCGCGGACGCCGAAATGGACCTCGTCTTCCACGGCGGATCCGGCACCTCCGAGAGCGACCTCCGCGAGACGCTCGACTACGGCGTCGTCAAAATGAACATCGACACCGACACGCAATACGCGTTCACCCGCCCGATCGTCACCCACATCTGTCAGAACATCGAAGGCGTGCTCAAAATCGACGGCGAGGTCGGCGACAAGAAACAGTACGACCCGCGTTCCTATCTGAAAAAGGGCGAACTCAGTCTCTGCGAGCGCATGAAGGAGGCTTGCGACGACCTCCGTTCCACCGGCCAGAGCATTTTCGGCAAGGTCTGATTCATCCAGCAGGGCGGCCTTGGAATTTCCGGGGCCGCCTTTTTGCTGCCCGTCCCGCAGCACCTCCTCTCCATCCACTTCATGCCCGATTCAAAGACACCGAAGGAACACCCGCTGGCTAACATCCTGGTCAACGTGATTGTTCCCGTCCTGATTCTTAGCTACCTCAGCAAGGATCCGGACTTGCAGGCAAGACTCGGCAAAATCGCCAGACCCTGGCACATCGGTCCGCTCAAGGCGATGATCCTCGCCCTGCTGCTGCCGCTCGGCTACGGAGCCTGGTATTACCTCAAGACCCGCAAGGGCAACTTTTTCTCCGCGCTCGGCCTGGTTTCCGTCCTGCTTTCCGGCGGCCTGACCGTCTATCTGTGGAACAAGAACGGCACCGTGAAACCTAACGCCGGACTGCTCTTCGGCCTCAAGGAGGCACTAATCCCGCTCGTGCTCGGCGTCGCGATCCTGTTCTCGCACCGCACGACCACCCCGCTGATCCGCGTCTTCCTTTACAACGATTCGATTTTCGACATCCCGAAAATCGAGAACCGCGTCACCGCGATTTCCGCGCAGGCGGATTACGATCGCCTCCTTCACAAGGCCACCCGGCTTTTCGCCGCCTCCTTCTTCCTCAGCTCGCTGATGAACCTCGTCCTCGCGCAATGGTTTTTCCATGGCTTCAACGCCCAAGCCATCGACGCGCTGGAAACTTACAACGCGATTATTGCCAAGCTAACCGGTTGGGGATTCGCAGTCATCGGAGTGCCGATTATGATCTTCCTGTTTTTCACCCTGCGGTGCCTGCTCAGAGGCCTCGGCGACCTAACGGGGCTCAAGGACGACGAGCTGATGCTCCCCCGCTGAACGAAAAAAGCAGGACCACCCGCAGACGGGCGACCCTGCCTGGTTCAAAATTCCCGCAGATCAATCTACCAGGTTGTCCACCCGCTGCGCGAGCTCGACGTCGAGCTCCGTCACGCCGCCGGCGTCGTGGGTGGTTAGTTTCAACGTCACCTTGGTGTGCTTGATGGTGATGTCCGGATGGTGCTGCGCCTCTTCCGCGATCTCGGCGAGATCGTTGACGAAATCAATCGCATCCATGAATTCCTCGAACTCGACGGTCCGGGTGATGGCTTTTTTTTCGTAGTCCCACTCAGGGCATTTTTTCAATGCGGCTGTGAGATCATCATCTTCGAGAAGTTCGGACATGTTTTAAGTCGGGGAAAGGTTCGGGCAAAGATTGCGGCGTCGGATTCACGATTGGCAAGTCCCTTTCCACCGGTTCTTGAAAATGATCCTTCCCGACGTTGCATCACTGATTGGTTTGGCGTAGATTCCTCACCATGAAAAAACTACTCACCGCACTGTTGGCAGGCCTCGCTTTTTCATCGTGTGTCCCCTCCACGCCCCAGGCGCGGATCGCGCAAAACCCGCAGGTGTTCGCGGCGCTTCCCAAAAAGGACCAGAGCCTCGTCGAGCGGGGACAAATCGCCCGCGGCATGTCTCCGGACGCCGTGATGCTCGCCTGGGGCTATCCGGCGCGGCGCTTCGAGGGATCCAAGGATTCCAAGAGAACGGAGCGCTGGGATTACGCCGGCTCGCGTCCGGTTTACACCTCCACCTTCTACGGTGGCTATGGATACGGCTATGGTCCTTACGGCCACCAGGGCTATCCAGATTATGGATACGGCTTCGGCCCGGAAGTCACTTACATCCCCTACCGCGTCGCGTCTGTTTGGTTCGTCAATTCCCGGGTCGATTCCTGGGAGCGGCTCCGCTGAGCAATTCCCCCGCACCTTGTCTTGCATTTTTCCGAGCGATCGCAATCCTCCCGCTTGATCGCAACGCCATGAATTCAAAATCACTTCTCGCACTCGCCGCCGCAGCCTGCGCGGCCACCCTGTTTCCCTCCTGTTCCAACGTTTTATCCGGCGGTTCCGGTCTCGCGGCCTATCACGCATACAACCGCCCCACCAAACTCCCCACCAGTCCGGCCAATGTCCGGGTGAAAGTCTCTCTCAGCAAACAGCGGGTGTATGTGATGGAAGGTTCCGAAATCCTGCTCGCCATGCCGGTCTCCGTCGGTGCGCCGGGAACAACCACCCCGTCTGGCAGCTTCACCATTTTCAAGAAGGTGCACAAACACCGCGCCAACACACACGGCTACGCTTACAGCGGCAACAACGTCAAAAAGACCATGCTCAGCAGCCGCCCTTCCGGCTGGTCCTTCAAGGGCACGCCGATGCCATACTGGTGCGAGTTCAAACCCAACTACGGCTTCCACACCGGCTGGGTCAAGCACCAGCCCTGCACCCACGGCTGCATCCGGATGCACGAGAATCTCGCCCCGAAATTCTTCCGTCTGGTCAAGGTCGGCACGCCGGTGAACATCGCCTACTCGCAGTCCGAAGACTCCACCGTCGGCAACATCCCGCTTCCTCCGGACGCCGGACCGCTGCCTGACTACGCCGGCTCCATGTATCTCACCGACGGCTACTTCAACCAGCACGCGGCTCCAAAATACGACTGATCCCGCAGGACCCAATCTCACGATTCAGCCGAAGGCCCCGCAACCCGCGGGGCCTTTTTCGTTAGCCTGCTATCAAGCGGACCGCCAGGGCGACCAGCGCGATGCCGAACCCGCCGTCGATCCACCGCGCCGCCCGCTCGTAGCGCGGTCCGCGTCAGCAGGATCATGTCCGGCCCCGGACTGAACTGCCCCAACGCCATCCCCCCTGCGAACGCGAGCAGATCGTCGGCCCCACTCATTCCTCCCCGCGCTCCCGCTTCACCGCCACCACGTAGGCCAGCACCGCTTTTTCATCCGCCGACTCCAGCCCCGCGTGTCCGATCATTTTCGGCACCGCCGTCTCCCACTCGTCGATGTCCAAATCCTGCGGCAGCTTATATTCATGGCACTCGCCGCAATGCAGCATGTAAACTTCGTGTCCCCGTTGGATTTCACCGAGCGATTTCCCGCTTTTTTTCGCCATCGAGGCGCTCGGATTCGGGACCTCGGCGATTCCCCCCTCCGCTGGCTCGTCACCTGCTTCGATGTTCTCCACAATCGGCGTGGTGCCCGTCCCGCCGCAGGAAATCATCCAGCAAGCGCACAGCACCATCATCATCCAAGCCCATCCGGTTCGCATGTGCGGACGCTACACAATCGCACCCGCCACTCAACCCCGGAAATCAACCTTCACTCTGCGGGTGAACGATTTTGACAAATCCCCCGTCGCCAATAACCTCCGCCCCATTCCAACCCCCATCGGCTTTTCCACAACGATCCACTCATGAACACACTCCGCACTTTCACCACCGGCTCTGGCACCCAGGGAAATTTCCACTCGCTTCCCGCCCTCGCCCAACAAGGCTTCCCGAATCTCTCGAAATTGCCAGTCTCGATCCGGATCGTTCTCGAATCCCTCCTCCGCAACAACGACGGCCTGAAAGTCTCGGAAAAGGACATCACCAACCTCGCCAACTACAACGCCAAGGCCCCCGGTGATTATGAAATCCCCTTCGTCGTCGCCCGCATCGTCCTTCAGGATTTCACCGGCGTGCCGCTCCTCGTCGATCTCGCCGCCATGCGCTCCGCAGTCGATGGCATGGGCAAGGACGCCAAAATGATCGAACCGTTAGTGCCCGTGGATCTCGTCGTGGACCACTCCGTGCAAGTCGATTACGCCGGCGGACCCGACTCTTTGGAAAAAAACCTCGACCTCGAATTTCACCGCAACCGCGAGCGCTACGAGTTCCTCAAATGGGGAGAACAGGCCTTCGACACCTTCAAAGTCGTCCCTCCCGGCATCGGCATCGTCCACCAGGTGAACCTCGAATACCTCGCCAAGTGCGTGCTCGATAAAAACGGCGTTTATTATCCGGACACCCTCGTCGGCACCGATTCCCACACCACCATGATCAACGGCCTCGGCGTGGTCGGCTGGGGCGTCGGCGGCATCGAGGCGGAGGCCGGAATGTTAGGCCAGCCCGTCACCTTCCTCGTCCCCGAAGTCGTCGGCGTCTATCTGACCGGCGCGCTCAACACCGGCGTCACCGCCACCGACCTCGTCCTGCTCGTCACCGAAGTCCTCCGGAAAACCAAAGTCGTCGGCAAATTCGTCGAATTCTTCGGCCCCGGTGCCAAAGCCCTCAGCCTGCCCGACCGCGCCACCATCGCCAACATGGCTCCCGAATACGGCGCGACCATGGGCTTCTTCGGCATCGATGAAATCACCACCGGCTACCTCGCCGGCACCGGCCGCCCTGCCGAACTCGTCACCACCGTCGAAAATTACTACAAGGCCCAAGACCTCTGGGGCATCCCCACCGACCGCGACGCCCTTGAATTCTCCCAAGTCGTCGATCTCGACCTCTCCACCGTCAAACCCGGCGTCGCCGGACCGAAGCGCCCTCAAGACCGCATCGACCTCGACAACCTCAAGGTCAAATGGGGCGAACTCCTCGCAGCTCCCGTCGCCGACGGCGGCTTCGCCAAATCCGAAACCAAAACCGCCATTGTCACCGTCGACAGTAAGGGCGGCGTGAAGGACAAGATCGGCCACGGCTCTGTGCTCATCGCCGCCATCACCAGCTGTACTAACACCTCGAATCCCAGCGTCATGCTCGCCGCCGGATTGTTAGCGAAAAAAGCCAACTCTCTCGGCCTCAAGATCAACCCGGCCGTCAAAACCTCGCTCGGACCCGGCTCCCGCGTCGTCACCGACTACCTCAACAAAACCGGCCTCCAAGCCGAGCTCGACACCCTCGGCTTCCAAACCGTCGGCTACGGCTGCACCACCTGCATCGGCAACTCCGGCCCGCTCGACACGGGCATCGAGGACGTCGTGAAATCCGAAGACATCGTCGCCGCCTCCGTCCTATCAGGAAACCGGAACTTCGAAGCCCGCGTCCATCAATCCATCAAGGCGAACTTCCTCATGTCGCCGCCGCTCGTCGTCGCCTTCGCCCTCGCCGGCACCGTCGATATCGACCTCACCACCGAGCCGTTAGGAGAAACCCCGAAAGGCGAGCCCGTCTTCCTCGCCGACATCTGGCCCACCAGCCAGGAAATCACCGACGCGATGAACGCATCGCTCCGCCCCGACGTTTTCCAAAAACTCTACACCGGATTCTCCGACCAGAACCCGAAGTGGAACGATATCAAATCCTCCATCGGCAACGTTTACGAGTGGGACCGCGAATCCACCTACATCCAGGAGCCGCCCTTCTTCGACGGCTTCACCCCCGCCCCGCGCGACATCCTGGAAATCCACGGCGCGCGCCCGCTCGGCATCTTCGGCGACTCCGTCACCACCGACCACATCTCTCCTGCCGGAGCCATCAAAATGGACAGCCCCGCCGGCCGTTATCTCGTGGAAAAAGGCGTTGGCTTCGCCGATTTCAACTCCTACGGCTCCCGCCGCGGCAACGACCGCGTCATGACCCGCGGCACCTTCGCCAACGTCCGGATCAAGAACCTCATGGTCCCCGGCATCGAAGGCGGTGTCACCAAATACTACCCGTCCGCCGCCCCGCAGAAAGACCACCTCATGGCCGAGAGTCATGAACTCAAGAACGGCAGCGTCTCCGGCCAAGCCGTCGTGAACGGCGAAATCCCGACGCTCGCCATCTACGACGCCGCTGCCGCCTATCAGGAAGAATGCGTCCCCACCATCGTCATCGGCGGCGAGGACTACGGCATGGGCTCCAGCCGCGACTGGGCCGCCAAGGGCACCAACCTGCTAGGCGTCAAAGCCGTCATCACCAAGTCCTTCGAGCGCATCCACCGCTCCAACCTCGTCGGCATGGGCGTGCTCCCCTGCAACTTCGTCAACAAGGAGGACTACGACAAAGTCAAAGGCCTCGGCGACGCCACCTTCGACCTCACCGGCATCGACAACGACCTCAAGCCCATGCAGCAGGCCACCCTCAAGGTCCACCCCGCCAACGGCGAGAGCTTCGACGTCCCCGTAATCGTCCGCATCGATACCCCGGTGGAAAAAGATTACTACCGCGCCGGCGGCATCCTCCCCTACGTGCTCGCCCAGATCCTCGACTAACCGGAGCGCCTGCTTCATCCGGCCCGAATCACCCCGAGCGGAGTCTGCACCAGCAGGCTCCGCTTTTTTAACCCAGAATCCGCAGCTGGAAAGAGGATGATGGGCGCAAGTGGGGTTAAGTGACTGCGCAAGCCGAGGCATTCATGGAATGGCGAGCATCAGCACCGCGACCAGCCCCCGCAGTGACCATGCGATGGTCCGGACCCAGTTGCCCCACACCAGTCGCCGGTGCGCGGCTTGGTCGAACCCCCTTTCAAGACGGCGATGCATTGGTACTTGGTCGACAGCCGTACTCAGCCAGATAATTGATATCAGCGCGAGGCCACACCAGGCCGCTGTGCCGCCGGGCGACCATGCAAGCGTAGCGGCCAGCCCCAGTTCGAGCAACATCGGTCCGCCAACCAACCGCCCGGTCCTCCGTGTGTGCTGTTTTTCGTAAGCGGCGAAATCCGATTTCCCCACTCGGTCAAAAAGCGGATAGTGCACGACTTGCACGAACCAAATCAGGCCTGTCATGAAAAGAGTGACGAAGGCGTGCGCGGCGAGCAGCCATCTGAGGGCTTCGTCATTCATGGCAAGTCCTCCAGAATCGCCACTGCGGCAGCGGTGCCGCTGGCCAGAGCGGTATTGAGCGAGGCGATACCGCAGTGGTCGCCGCATTGATAATCACTGCGAGAGGTGATGAGTTGTGCACCATGATCAAAGACCGCCTCGCCGATCCTGCGGGAGGCCATACGCCCGCCCACAGCACGCCCCTTGTCCACCACCATCACCTTTCGACCTGCCCGCGACAATTCGGAGGCGGCTGCCATTCCGCTCATGCCGACACCAATGACCAGAACGTCCGTAGTGCGATTTCGAGATATTACCATGAGTCCGCGGATGGTTTTTTCACTTGTCGTGCGCGACCATAGGGCGGGATTCCGCTTGACCGGAAGCGGAAACGCGCCTCATTCGTGGCATGGCGAAAAATGTGCTCGGTGGCCACTTGCAGGCGTGTTCGATGGATCCGGTGACCGGTTTTTTCCGTGACGGGTGCTGCCACACCTCGAAGGAAGATGGCGGTATGCATACCGTGTGCGCGGTGATGACCGAGGATTTCCTGATTTATAGCAGATCGATGGGTAATGACCTGATGACGCCACGTATCGAGTTCCAGTTTCCCGGACTCAAGGCGGGTGACCGCTGGTGTTTATGTCTCGGCCGCTGGGTCGAGGCGCTGGATGCCGGATTTGCGCCTCCCGTCGTGCTGGAAGCCACCCACGCATCGGCCTGCGAGTTCATCGACCGGGATGTGCTTGAACGCCATGCATGGCAGTCCGATTGCCGATAACATGATTGCATTTCTCCAACGACAGATCGCACGCCGCTTCCGCGCGGTGCTGTGCGGTGACCCGAGCGGCAACCCGCCGTGGCTTGGCGCAGTCGCAGAGGGCGAGGGACCGGGGTTTTTCCTGCCAGATGATGCCCCATGGATTATCCACGGCGACATGGCGACACTGGTCGGCGGAGTGCGTGCGCTTCTCATGCAGGCACTCCACCCGGGGACCCTCGCCGGCGTGCGCGATCACTCGCGATACAAGGCGGATCCGCTTGGACGCCTGGCCGGGACCATTCAGTGGCTCACCGTCACCACCTTTGCCTCTCGCGAATCGATTCTTCGCGAAGCGGCAAGGGTGCGCGGCATGCACGGCAAAGTGCGCGGCACCTACCGCGATGCCAACGGTCATGAACGCGAATACAAAGCCTCCGATCCCGAGCTGCTGCGGTGGGTGCACATCGCTTTCATGGACTCTTTTCTGCGCTGCCATCAGACCTACTCCCCAGTGCCGATTCCCGGCGGAGCGGATGCCTACATCCGGCTGTGGGCACACTCGGTAGAGCCGCTGGGGCTGGATGACGCTCCGCAGGACGAAAACTCATTGCTGGATGACATCCAACACTTTGATCCGCAGCTCACGATGACGGATGATAGCCGCGAGGTGATCAAGTGGCTCCGATATCCGCCGCTACCATTCGTCGCGCGCATCGTCTATCGACTGCTGTTTCAGGCGGCGTTTCTCACGCTGCCTGTCGCCTACCAGAAGATGGTCGGCCTGCATGCCATGCCGCGTTGGCTGGTGATTCCCGCCACGCGATCGCTACTGGGCGTTCTTCGCATCGCCATCGGCCCCGAGAATCCGATTCAGGATGCGGCGATCGCCCGCATCAATCGCCAGTCGCCACGGGCTTTCTGATATTTTACCGCGTTTATCCTGACGGAATCCAGGTCCTCCCCAACTGACCGGTGGCGCAGGTGAAAGTTGGAGCCATACTATCGCCTCATGACACTGCACCACGCCTATCTCGGTTCTCTTGTCGCCGACGCCCTCGCGATGCCCGGCCACTGGTATTACGACCGCGAGGCGCTCCGGCGCGACTACGGAGAGCTCGATCACTACCAGGCACCGCGAAATCCCCATCCAGGCAGCATCCTCTGGCGCTCGGAATACCACGCGCTCAATGAAAAGGGCGACATCCTCCGCGACCAAGCCGTCTTCTGGGGCCAGCGCGGCATCCACTATCACCAGTTCCTCATGGCCGGTGAAAACACCGTGAACTTCCGACTCGCCACCGAACTTTACGATCAAGTCCGTTCCCACGGCGGCTACGATCCCGAGCGGTGGGCCCGCCGCTACATCGAGTGCATGTTGACGCCCGGTTGGCATCACGACACCTACCTAGAGGAATACCATCGCGGTTTCTTCACCCGATACGCGCAGGGCAAGGAGGTCACCAAGTGCGGTATTTCCGATGAACACATCGGCGGACTCGCCCAAATCCCCGCGCTGCTGGCCGCACTGCCGGAGGATGCCGATTGGCGGTCCACCACACGCGAGCATCTAACGCTCACCCACCGCCACGGCAATGTCCAACGCGCCGCCGATTGTCTCGCCCGATTGCTGAAATCCATCCACGCGGGCACCCCGATCCGCGAGGCGCTGGCTCGCGAGGCAGGCGATTGGTTTTCCAGCCGGAAAGCCGGGCGCTGGGCCACGCGACCCGACGTTGAAATCATCGGCAACGTTCTGAGTCCCGCCTGTTACATCGATCAGGCATTCCCGGCCGCCCTCTATCTGGCGTGGAAGTATCACGACCAATTCGACGCCGGGATCGTCGCCAATGCCATGGCTGGTGGAGACAATTGCCACCGGGGGGCCATCGTGGGCTCCATCCTTGCGGCTGCGAATGGCATCGATGACCGCTGGATCGCAGGCTTGAAAGCATGCCGTGAAATGTCCACCGATTTCTAACATGAAAGACGAACTCTTTCCTCCGCCGATACCCGTCTTTGCATCCACCCGTAAGGACGCGCTCGACCAACTCAATGCCTTCATCCCAGCCACCGGACGCTACTCAAGCGCCCGTAATTACGTGCTCCCCGGCCACACCAATATCTCGCGTCTCTCCCCGGCGATCCGGCACCGGCTGATCCTCGAATCCGAATGTGCGGCTGCCCCCCTCCGTCGTTACGCCGCGTCCACCGTCGAGAAGTTCACCCAGGAAGTCTATTGGCGACGCTATTGGAAAAACTGGCTCTCGCTTCGGCCCAAGGTGTGGAGCGATTACCTCGATCAACTCGCGGTGCTCCAAAACGACCCGAATGCCGAAGCGACACGCGCGCGGGCCGCACGCTGCGAGGCAGGGGAAAGCCCCGTCGCCATCATGAACCACTTCGCCCGCGAACTGGTCGAAACTGGTTATCTCCACAACCACGCCCGCATGTGGTTCGCCGGGTGGTGGATTCACATCGAGCGGCTCCCCTGGCAACTCGGGGCCGACTTCTTCCTGCGCCAGCTGCTCGATGGAGACCCGGCATCCAACACACTTTCATGGCGTTGGGTCGCCGGACTTCAGACCCCGGGGAAAACTTACCTGCCCCGCCGCAGCAATCTGGAGAAATACCTGCCACCCGAAGTTCTGGCGATGCATCACGTGGGACTGGAACTCCTGGAACAACCTCAGGCGCTCATCCTCTCTAACGAGGAACGGCCCACGGTTACCCACCCCTCGCTTCCACCCACGCCGCCGCTGCGCAAAAGCCGGTTCGGCATCTGGATCCACGAGGAGGATCTCTTCATCGAGCAAAGCCCGCTGGCTTCGCTGAAACCCAGTGCCATCCTCGCGACCGGTGACACCGCCACCTGGACTCGTTTCCGCTATCCGGAATATAAGATCAACTGGCTTCGCTCAGCGCTTGCCGATGCCGCCAAGCGTGCTGGCTCCGCCTTCGGAGTCGAATCCCGAGTGCTCGCCGATTCGCCCGTCACCGATGCGCTTCGTCTTTGGGCGTATGAAAACCAGCTCCAACAGATCGCCGCCATGCGCCCCGAGATCGGGCCGCTTCACGACCAGTTGCCCGCCATCCAAGCCACCCTCGCCCAAGCTGGCATTGATTTGATTCTCGCCGACCGTTCCGAAGACCTTGCTCTCCGTCCGTTGGCCACCGCTGGTTTCTTTGGCTTCTGGGAGAAGATGCAGAAGGCGCTCAAAGAGGGACTCTGACTACGTGCCCTGGTCCGTGATGATGCGCGCTCCGCGCTTGTAGCGGACGTAGGAATAAAACCAATGCAGCAGTACCGCGACCTTGTTGCGGAAGCCGACCCCGAAAATCAGGTGGACGAACAACCCCGCCGAAGACACCCTGAAGGGTTGAACTACGTGCGAAGAGCCTCATCGATGATACCGAAGTGATAGAACCCTGAACATTCCCTCATCTCGCCGCCCCTGCGGTGGCCCGATCTGGCGCTCGCCCCCTTCCTTCCCTCACCAAGTCCGTGCAACCACCCCCCAAGTCGGTTCAGCCTGCCCAAGGTAAATGCAAGATCGTCCCAAGGTCCGTCCAGACCGCGCCAAGGTCTGTG
The DNA here is from genome assembly GCA_947462535.1 of Akkermansiaceae bacterium. Taxonomy (GTDB): domain Bacteria; phylum Verrucomicrobiota; class Verrucomicrobiia; order Verrucomicrobiales; family Akkermansiaceae; genus Luteolibacter. The sequence goes on from CANHPN010000034.1 coordinate 24,777, forward strand.
CGGGATCGACCCAAGGTAGGTGCGGGATCGCGCCAAGGTCTGTCCAAACCGTGCCGAAGTTCGTGTGAGGTGGTGCCAAGGTCGCGCTGAATCCCCGCCTGCTTGTGTTCATTCCCTCTCAATGTAAGCGACTTGTGGGGGCGGCGAGCTGCAAGCGCGACTCCCGACCCACGAAAGAACCATCTGACCGCAAATGAGGGATGCTTCCATATTTATCGATTAAGGTAGGGACGTCGGTTACCCGACGCCCCCCTCACAGATCCCGGCGTGCGGAATTACCGCACCGGGCTCCTCAGGAAGGCGCGCAGGTGGAACTTCAATCATCATTGGTTTCTTGTTGTTGGATATTTTCATGCGGGGTGCGGCTGGCTTTGTCGAGCGAGCAATGGCAAGGGCTCCTCGGCGGTTGTTGGCATCGGCATCTGCCAGCGCTCCCACGCCGCGATGAAGGTCGTAACGTTGAAGCTTTTGCGCTGGCTGCGACGGTTGAGCCATTTGTAAACCATCAACTTCGCCCAGTAGGCATAGCGCCAGGTTTGGTCCGAGTTGCCGATGACGCCGTAGTAGTTCCAGTCACCTAGCAGCTTACGCTTGAGGATGGCGAGGATCTCGGGAAGCGGAAGGCTCCTCGATTTCTTCAGCCAGTCCTTGAGCGCGGCCAGCGAGGCCCGGATCTTCTTGGCGTTGGTGCTGCGCTTCACCACCCGGTAGTTCGGATTGCGGCGGCTTTTCTGCCAGTGGAAGTCGAAGCCTAAGAAGGTAAACTTCCCGCTGCTTTCCGGCTCCCACCGGTTGAATTTAACCAACGCGCTCTTCTCATCGGCGAGTTCGAGTCCGAATTTCGCCAATCTAACAGGAAGCTCGCGCAGATAGGCCTCGGCATCGTCTTTTATTCTTGGTGATCGCGGCGAATGATATCTAGCAATGATCGATTGTCATACTCTGTAAGCTGAAACCAACCGAAATGAAGCGCTGTAAGACCAAAGCTAAGGCCGCTAAGAAATCCACCAATATGCGCCCAATAAGCAATCATACCACCACCGCTGAGAGCACCCCATATGTCGAACAGAAACCATGCGCCGATAATTAACCATGCTTTACACGAAGTGGAACCTCCGCGTATCAGGAAAACCCAAAATAGGTATACCCGATTTAATGGATACATTGCCAAGGTCACCCCAACGATTCCGTTAATTGCGCCGCTAGCCCCAATAGCTAATGAACCATCCAACAATACGTGCGTAATTCCTGCTATTAGCGTGCAAACAAAAAAAGTTGCGAGGTAAATCCTATTGTTCGTGTTTGTGCATATAGCGTTTCCGAATACCCATAAAAAGATCATATTTCCCACTAGGTGGATGAGATCTGCGTGTAACAAGACGTGTCCGACAAGACCCGGCAACGAGAATTCATTCAGGATAAGAGCGTCGAAATCTCCGGACGCCAAGCCACCGCCAAAAAGAGCAACCAATGAAACTAGTGAGCATGCCGCCACGATGAGCCAGTTAGCCCAGGGTCTCTCTTGCTGGAGAGTTTCGATTTCGTAAGGGATGAAGAGTAACATATTTCTGAGACGAACGTCAAAGCGCTCATACGGGCGCGAAAGGTAAGTCTATGAAAAAGAAATTGAAAAGCTTATGGCCCGTTATGAGCCGCGTCTTGTTCGGAATCTTCATTCGATGGTTTAAGCCACGGTCGAGTTGTGTTCTTATTGCGGACTCTGAAGGGATTAGGTGGATGGGTAATCTGGGCAATAAGGGAGCCATTCTGACCAGTCCCATTCTCGAATCACCCCCCGCGCATCAGAACCGACCATGATCTCTTCAAAAACCAATTCGATGCGGCCATGTGTGGGGAGACTTCGCGTGTCGCTGGTGAGAGCAATCATGTGTGATCTAATGTACCCTGTTTTGGTATTCGTAAAACGTGGGGCCGACTCTAAGCTGACCCAACGAAAAACAAATGCCGAGCCGTTGTGGAATACTGACAGAAACGCTGGTTCTTCACTATCTCGGAGTGGTATCTTGAAAGGCGCTAAATGCGTGATGGATCGTTTATTCATCTTAATTTTTCTTCCGAACGATGAGGCCTGGCAACCCGCTACCGGGAGCGCCCCTCCGCTTCAGGTTGAGGTTTGTCGCTACCCTCTGACTCAACCACGGGGCGGGTAGCGGGTTGCCCAGTGCCGGCTTGTTCGCTTGGTTGTTTGTCGCGGGTAAGGCGCATATAGAATCGACAATGGTTCTTGGCATCGGCAATCCAGAAGACCCAATCCTCATAGGTGTAGGCAAGAGATCGGCCCTCGTCTCGTGATGGCACTCTCTCAAGCTGACTGACGAAAACGTCGTGTTCCGATGGATCGAGGCTGAACTCACCGTTCGAGATGTTGAGATCAAGGTCGTTGCGCATGGAGATTTGGCGACTCGACGGCGGGATGATCTCGGGCAACCAACCTCGTGCGAAGAGACTCTCTGCTTCGGCTGCGGCTCGGGTCGCGTAATTCAGCGGCACGGACTCCTCGCAGCCTGAAATCGCGCAGGCCGCAAAGATGAGAAAAGCTACATGCCGGATATTCATTTTCTAGCGAACGTCTAGCTCATCCACGGCGGGGATGGAAGTCCGAATTCAAACTGGAGCGTTACCCGCCGTTGGATGGAGCGGCTTGTTCTGCCTGTTTTAGACATCGGTTGTATTAAGCCCAACAAGTTTTCGCTGCGGAATTACTTTCGAGTGATCATCCGGTTGATATCGTCGCGCAATTCCGCGTCTGTGATGGTATTGACCCACTTGGCGGCAACTTCGGGATCTTGGGAACTTACAGACGTTGCAAAGACTCTGACCGCATCATCACGCAGGTCTCCGGCGGGCAGGTGATTGAGCCAGTCAGCAGTCGCAATCGGATCCTCCCGAACCCATGCTCCGGCGATATGCCCCCCCTGATTCCCGCCGACCATACCCTCGGGAAGTTGAGAAATCCACGCGGCGGTAGCTGCTACATCGGTCTTTTGCCAATTCGCGCGGATTGGGTCATACGAGACTCTCTGGGATGATGGAGGAATCTGCTGGAAGAGTGTGATTGCAAGCTGAGGGTCGCTTTCTGCCACCTTGCCGAGGACGGTGCCGCTGATTCTATCGCGGAACTGTTCGTTCTTTAGCTGCTGCGCGAAGGCGAGCGCCTCCTGCGTGTCAATCTCCGCCCACTTGCTTACGATGCTACTCAGCGTATTGAGGCTATTCGGGTCGTCACTTGCGTAGGAATTGACCCAGTATTCGGCGGCAGCGCGTGGGTCGCTTTCCGCCCAAATGCTGAAAACTTGTTGCTCCACTCGGTAAATTTCATCCGGAGACATCTCCGCAATGACTGCGTAGAGATTGCGCTCGCGGCGGTTGTCGTTCGATCCGTGCAGAGCGTCTAGCAAAGTCATTTCGTTCTGCCGCTCCTTCTTGGTCGGTGAAGCAGCAGGCCGCTCCAGCTGCGCCCCCCGCCTATGGTTTTGGATGCCGGAGGAGAGAACGCCCCTTTCGCCAAGTGCTGAAGGATCACTGCGATTGCCAATGAAATAGCCTATGGCCGAACCAATGACGAGGGAGCCGATACAGAAAAGCGGCCATTTATATTGCGCATTCAATCGATATATTTTCATTTTTAGCAGAACAGTGTTATTGAACGACCGGTCGGGTTTGGGGGGTGTTAACCGACCGGTCGGTGATCAGGGTAAAACCCGACCCGAAAGTACGGATTTTGGCGACCTCGTTCATGAAATACTTGATAGGGTGTCCATGCTGGCGAGCCAAGCGGTAAATTTGGATATGGGGAAATTTTAGCGGTTTAGAGATTATCCAGAGGGCTTGGAGCGCCCGCGCCCGGACGTTTCATGACGTGGAGATAAATCATGGCGGTGGAGACGTCGGCGTGACCAAGAAGACTTTGAACGGTCCGGATGTCGGTGCCGGATTCAAGCAAGTGCGTCGCGAAAGAATGGCGCATCGTGTGCGAAGTGATGCGCTTGGGGATACCCGCCTTGCGGACGGCTTCCCGGATTTGGCGCGCCATGGAATCATCGTGGAGGTGGTAGCGGGCGATTTTTCCGGTGCGCGGGTGGGGGCAAAGGGTTGCGGAGGGAAACACGTATTGCCAGCACCACTGACGGGGAGCGTTGGGGTTTTTCCTGATTAACGACTCCGGCATGTGAACATCCCCGGCACCCACGACAAGATCGGAGAGGTGTTTTTCGTGGAGTGCGGAGAGGTGTTGTTTAAGGCGTTCTTCCAAGGCTTTTGGCAGTGTGACGATGCGGTGTTTTCCGCCTTTGCCATCGTGGATAGTGATGGTTCCTTGGCCAAAATCGAGATCCTGGACGCGCAGGCGCATGGCTTCCATCAAGCGCAGACCGCTGCCATACATGATCTGCGCGCTCAGTTTCCAAGGATCTTCCAGGCGGGCGAAGACGGAGCGGACTTCCTCGCGGGTCATGACGACGGGCGGGCGGCGTTGGCCACGGGCGGGGGTGAAGTGATCTAGGGTGAAGTCCTGGATGCCGAAGACGTTTTTGACGAGGAAGACCATGGCATTGAGGGCCTGGTGTTGGGTGGCTGGGGCGACGTTTCGTTCTAGGGCGAGGAAGTCGAGGTAAGCGGAGATGGCGGAGGGGCCGGCAGCATACGTGGCTTGGCCGAGTTTTTGGAAACAGAAGCGGATGAAGCGGCGATTCCAGTAAACGTAGGTTTCCTCGGTGGCGACGGCGTGGCCTTTGAGTCGG
>CANHPN010000035.1 GCA_947462535.1 Akkermansiaceae bacterium
CGGGCAATCCGTGGATTGCCCAACGACTGGCGATGGGCCACTCCGGCTCGGTGAGTCGTCTGGTGTCGGCCGCCGCGAAGCATCCTCCAACCTTGCGGAAGTTGGCAAAATTGGCAAAATTGTTGAAATGCGACACCTGACCCCATTTAGTGTCGTTGGGGTCAGTCCCGACTAACAAGCATTGGCGGCTGGAGCGGTGGCGCTGTGACGCAGAACGTAAACTACGCGGTGAAGAGCAGCTATCCGCTCGATTTCCTCGAAGCAATTCTTGAAGCCAGCGCTGGAATGCCCGATGCGAAGACCCACGAGCAGAAGTCCGGGGCCGGAAAATAGGGTGAGTGTGCAAATCTTGACAGAGTAGTCCGCTTCTGCGGCTGAAACAGCTTTGGTAGAAGCGGAGGGGGAGACATCGAGCTGCTGGAACTCAGTGCCAAGGACCCGCAAGGGGCGCACACGCGCACACGCGTTTGGTTTTCAGCGCCCTCGCTGAAAACATGCGCCTGCCAGGTGAGACGGGCTTACTCGTGATGCGGGCCGTCCATGCCGCGAGGGCGCGACATGGAACACGCGAGGGCACGTGTGCTCCCCGCAGTTTTGAGGAAGCGGCTCTTGCGAGGGAAACAGAAATCGAGGAGTTAGTGGGAAGCTCGCCATTTTAGAGGAAGACTCGGAGCGAGGCGCTCCTTGGACGGACTGGAGCAAGATGCTCCAGCTACGCGGGTGGCGGAGGAAGCGCGGGAACTGGCGGGGGAGGTGCTGTTTTGAAGAGACGGATCGCGGCGGTCACGTCGAGGCGGACCAGTGGGCGAAAACGCGGCATCAGCGTCCCCGGTCGGAAAAAACGCCCTCGCGCAACTCTGCCATGGAAATGGTGCTGACTTCGCCCGATTTCATTTGCCGGAGCCTTTCAGCCACTTCCTCGTCAGAAACGTCGTAATCCGGCTCGGGTAGGGAGTGGAGCAGAAGCCCGAGGCGGTGGTGGCCGACGTGAAGGATGCGGCGGTGCTTATCCTTGGGTATTGAAGCGAGGTAGCGGCATGAGACAAAACGCGGATGACCCACGCCGACCAGGTTTACTTCCGCAAGCTGGTGCCAGTTGTGGAGGGAGAGACTGAGGAAATTTGAGAAAGTGTCCCGGTTGTCTTAGCCGGGAGGGAAAGCAGCTCGCGAATACTTTGAGATTTCGCGGTTGCTTGCGCGGCGTGAGCGGTGATTCTGCGGCGCGATGCTGAAACCCCGGTTGAAGAGCGATGCGTTGAAGGGCCGGAAAGCGTTCCGGGAGGCGCTGGCGGGGTGGTTTTCTGAAAACGGCAGGGACTATCCGTGGCGGCGGACGCGCGAGCCTTATGCGATTTTGATTTCCGAGGTGATGCTCCAACAGACGCAGATCGCGACGGTGCTGGGCCGGGGGTTTTACACGCGGTTTCTGGAGACCTTTCCGGACGTGGAATCGTTGGCGGCGGCAGAGGACGAGCGGATGCTGAAGGCGTGGGAGGGGCTGGGATACTATCGGCGTGTTAGAATGTTGCGGGAGACGGCGCGGGCGGTGCTCGCGGAGCACGGAGGGGAGTTCCCGGTGGAGCTGGCGGCGTTGATGAAACTGCCGGGGGTGGGTCGCTACACGGCAGGGGCGCTGCGGGCGTTCGCGCATGATCTTCCGGCGGCGGTGGTGGATGGCAACGTGGCGCGGGTGCTCTCGCGGGTGATGGATTTTTCCGCGCCGGTGGACGACACGGCGGGCCAGAAACAGATGTGGGAATGGGCGGAGGCGCTGGCGGACCCGCAACGGCCGCGGGTTTATAACTCGGCGCTGATGGAGCTGGGGCAGCGGATTTGCCGGCCCGGGGTGCCGGATTGCCTGGGTTGTCCGGTGGCGGGGTTTTGCAAGACGCGCGAGCCGGAGTCGCTGCCGGTGAAGCGCCGGAAAACCGTGATCACGGCGGTGGACGAGCACGCGCTGTGGCTGCGAGACGGGAAGGGGCGCTTGCTGCTGCACCGCGAGGGCGGAAAACGGCGCGAGGGTTTGTGGAAACTGCCGACTCGCGAGGCGGCGGAAATTTCATCCCTGCCGCTGCTCGACGAGCATCGCTACACGATCACGCGCTATCGGGTGACGTTGCGGGTGCACGACGGGGCCGGGGTGGGACGAAATTTCAAGCCGCGGCCGGGTGAAATTTGGCAGGACGCGGAGGAGGTGCTGGCGCTGGCGATGCCCTCGCCGTTCCGCCGGGCCATCGGGCGATTGTTGGGGGAAATTTGAAAACGAGTGTGACGAATGGGACGAAGTGTGTTTTTATCGGTGCCAATGGAAAAGTTTGTTCAGGCGTTCGGGCTGTTGCTGGCGGGTGGGTTGATGCAGTCGTGTGCGGTTTCCCCTCCCCCGGACACGGTCGCGCCGGGCCGGATGACGCGGCAGATCGTCGCGGAGCGGGTGAGCGCGGTGGTGGTGACGGACCGCGACAATCTCGACCGCTGGGTGAGCCGGAATTTCGCGACCTCCCAAGCTCCAGGCGATGCGGATGGTGGCTCGGCGGCACCGATCGCGGCGGACGGCTATTTCCTGACGGCGGACCACGTGCTCGCGGGGGTGGACGGGAAAAACGTGTTTCTCATCTACGGCCAAGGCGGACGGCTGGTGCCGAAGAAGGCGCGGGTGGTCTGGCGCTCCGAGGCGGCCGATCTGGCGTTGCTGCACATCCCGGTGAAGACGCCTTATTTCTATCAATGGACGCCGCCGGAGCGCTGGCTGCCTGCCGGAAACCTGGTCATCCACGGCGGGATTTCGACGGGCTTCAAATCCGGCGAGGGCAGGCTCGGCACCGCGCTCGCGCCGGAGAGCACGTTTACCCGCAACCGGACATTCAAGATCGATATCCCGCTGCAGCCGGGCGACAGCGGCGGACCGGTGGTCGATGCTCACGGCCAGCTGGTGGGCATCAATTCTGCGGTGGAATTCCTGGTGCCGATGGAGACGGCGTTTTTCATCGATTCCGAGGGCAACCGGCCGAACACCCGCTTCATCGCCTCGCTGGTGGAAAAGGATCGCGCCCGAAATCACGGGCGCAATCCCGGCGTAGAGTGAACCGCGATGGAACGATCTGAGAAAATGCGGACGCCGTGGGTCCTGGTTTTGGCGCTCGCCGGATGGCTGGCGACTTCCTGCGGGCCGGTCGCGGATGGCTGGCGGGCAGGCGGCATGGCGGCGGCGGCGAAGGACCAGATCATGCTGGTGAGGCCGGAGCCGCCGTCGTTCGGATACCAGCGTCTGGAAATGGAGACGCGCATCTATCCGGATCTGGGGATTTTCGTGGCCAAGCGGGGATTGCCGGATTTCCTGGCAGAGACGGGGAACCGCGAGCGCAGTTATTTCATCCTCTACTATCTGAAATCCCGCCACGCGTATGCCTGCCGGACCGGCCCGGGGAGCGGGCATGCGGTCGAGTTCGCCGGCCCGTATCCGATCACGGACGGGGAGTTCCGCTTGCTGGACGGATTCCGGCGTGATCCGAGCCGGCAGCCGGGAGATTTCTGAGCCGCCGCGGATTTCTGATGAAATAAATGAAAAAAATCGCGCTTCCGCCCGTTTATGCTCAACCAACATGCTTCAAAAGACCGCGATTCTGATTCTCTCTGCCGCCTCCCCCTTGTTCGCCCAAAACTTTTTGGATCCCCTTTTCGTGACCGCCACGCGCTCGGACCGGACTGCAAGCGCCGCGCCCTACACGACCGGCTATCTGGATTCGAATTTCCTGCGCGAGCACTCGACACGGACGATCCCCGACGCCATGCAATACATCCCCGGCGTGCTCGTCCAAAAAACCGCGCACGGCCACGGCTCGCCGTTCATCCGCGGATTCACCGGGCGGCAGAATTTACTGCTCGTCGATGGCGTGCGCGTCAACAACTCCACCTTCCGCGGCGGGCCGGTCCAATACTGGAACACCGTCGATCCACTCGCCATCGACCACATCGAGGTGATCAAGAGCCAGGGCTCCGTGCTCTACGGCTCGGATGCGGTCGGCGGCACGGTCAACACCTTCACGAAATCCTCCGGATTCCGCGACGAAACCGCCGGTCAGGCATATATCGGCGGCTCGGCGTATTATGAATACCGCGCCAATGGCGACGGCAGCCACATCGGCCGCTTGGAAACCGAGACCGGAGTGGGCGGGAAATTCGGGATTCTGCTCGGCCTTTCCGCGAAGGATTACGGCGACATCGAGGACTCCGCCGTCGGCCGCATGCACAACACCGGCTATCCCGAGCAGGATTACGATTTGCGCTTCGACTGGGCGGTTTCTCCCGAATCGACGATCACTTTCGCGACCCATTACGTGAACCAGGACGACATTTCACGCTGGCACCGCACCTTGGACAATCCCGGCTGGACCGACGGCAGCCACGTGGCGGCTCCCGGAAAATGGACGGAAAACACCTACGATCAGGAACGCTCGATGACCTATCTCCGCTACGCCGGGGAAAATCCGCAGGCAAACGCCCCGGTCAAACGCTGGAGCGCCACGCTTTCCTTCCAGACGACCGATGATTCCGAGTTTCAAAACCGCTTCCCGGACAACCTCGCCACCAATTCAGGCGTCCTCCGCGGGTCATCGATCAATGTCCAAACCACCGGCATCGACCTCGTTCTGGAATCTCCGGTCGGGCCGGGCTCGCTGGTGTATGGATTCGATTTCTATCACGACGCCGTGGATTCGTCCGGTTACCGGTCCAACGCCCTGGGCGGCCCTCGCGCCGAGTCGTTGCCGGTCGCCGACGATTCCGAGTACGATCTCTTCGGCGTTTACAGCCAATACATTTTTAAACCGACCGATCGGTTTGAACTGACCGCCGGCGCCCGCTACACCTACGCCGAGGCGTCCCTCGGGCGCTTTGCAGGCGGCGGCGGCGAGAGTCGCAACTGGGACGACACCGTCGGCTCGCTGCGCGGGATTTATTCCCTGAGCGATTGCTGGAGCGTTTACGGCGGCATTTCGCAGGCATTCCGGGCACCGAATCTCGACGACCTCACCGGAAATCTGTCGGCGAAATCGGGAGCACCGGTCATCGGCGACCCGGACGTCAATCCGGAGAAATACATCACCTACGAACTGGGGGCCCGGCGGCAAACGGAAGCCACCTCGCTCAATCTCGCCGTGTTCTACACTGCGGCGGACGAGCTGATCGTCTCTTCGTTCACCGACCCAACCCTCAAGACCTCCATCGCCAGCAACGCGGGCGACGGCTACGTTTACGGCGTCGAGTTGGAAGGAGCCTGGCGGTTTCACCCGCAGTGGACGCTGTCCGGATTTGCCGCGTGGCAGGAGGGCCAGACCGAGTCCGCGACTTTTGTCGGCGGTCCAGTGGAGGAGAAACCGAACACCCGCCAGCTGCCGCTTTCCGGCTCCGTCGCGTTGCGCTGGAACGATGTTTCCGGCAAATTCTGGGTCGAAGGGCGAATCCTCGCGGCCAATCACGAAGACCGGATTTCCGAAGTCGATCAAGCCGCCGACAACCAGCGGATTCCCACCGGCGGCACACCCGGTTACGTTGTCGCCTCGTTGCGCGCCGGTTGGCATGCCCGTGAAAACCTCGATCTCACCTGCGGCATCGAGAATTTGAGCGATGAATCCTACCGCATCCACGGCTCTGGCCAGAACGAAGCCGGCCTGAGCGGAATCTTCGGCGTCAAGGTGAGCTGGTGAGCTGGTGAGCTGGAATCCTCCGAAGTTCATCCTTGCTTCGGGTTTTGGCTGGGATACAATTTCACTGTTCCCTTCGGTTCTAACCGGCGAGTCCATGCAAACCGGGGCGCTTGCCCCAACCATAAATACAAATACATAAAACCATGAAAACTAACTACAATCCGCGTCGTGGCTTCACCCTGGTGGAGCTCCTCGTCGTCATCGTCATCATCGCGGCGCTCGCCGGTCTCACCGCTCCCATGGTGATCCGCCAGCGCAAAAAGGCCGACCAAACCGAAGCGGTCAACAACGCCCGTCAGATCGGATTCGCCTTGCTCGAGTTCGAAACCGAGTATACCAGATTCCCGGATAGTACGAGTGGCGCAGAGGTTACTGCCGCTACTGGCGTCGAGGTGAAAACGGGTAATACATCCAATGCGTTGTTTTCACAGTTGTTCGCTGCTGGTATGACGCAATCGGAGGCGATGTTCTACTGCAAATCTGCCTACACGAAAAAGCCTGATGGCAACATCACCAGTGCCACTTTAACCTTGGACGAAGGCGAATGTGGCTTCGGGTACCTCACGAATGGCACAAGCGGTTTTAGCACGTCAGGCAATCCTGGACGTCCGATTTGTGCGGCACCATTCACAAAAGTCCCGGGCACCACATTCGATCCTGATTTCTTTGATGGCAAGGCAGTGATTCTGAAGATCGATAACAGTGTCACCTCGGTGCCCATTGATAAGGTCGCTAAAACGGTCGCACTCAATGGGGCGAATATCCTTGCCACCACTGCGGGCTCGCTTTTTGAAGGAACGACCCCTGGATGGGCCTTGCCAGATCCTAAATAATCTGCCGTTATAGTTTGAGGAAAATCCACCAGCCGGGCGGTCCTTCGGGGCCGCCCGGTTTTTTTGTTGCCCGGTGGGAAATCATGGGCGAGAGGTCGTCATACATCATGTCCGAGCCAGAAACCAAGCCATCGCGGGCATTTTTGCCTTATCCCGTATCCACTCTCAGCCCGCCGATCATTCCGAACGACCTCACCTCGTTCAAATCCCGCGGCATTTCCCAGGTCGAGCGCGACCTCCAGCAGAAGCTCCAGGAAATCCGCGAAACCTACCTCGCCACCATCGACCACTTCAATTGGAACAAGCTCGTCTATGAGGCGGAGATCCAGTTCGAGCCGATCATCGGCGGCACCTACCACCTTTACGAGATGCGCGGGCGCAAACTGCTTTCCATGATCGGTCCGGACGAGTGGCCGCAGAAGCACCTCGCCACGGTCCGGCTCAACATGGACCGGCAGTGGAAAATCGTCGAAACCGGCTCCGGCGTGGACTCCCGCGAGCTCTTCGGCAGCGTGGACATTTAAAGACCGCCTTATCCCCGCTTCCGCTCCAGCAGGACGAGCATCATGAACGAGAGGAACAAATTCAGCTCCTCGCGCGGGGACATCTCGGCGAGCTTCTCGATTTGGAAGCGACCTTCCCAGAACGCGGGTTGCTTAGTCAGGCGCATCGCCGGAGTGCCGTTAGGGCGGCTGGCGAGATAGCTCGGGTGCAGGAAATAGCCGCTGCACATGCCGACGATCGGGATCTCGCCGATCATCGAATCCGCGACCTTGATCCAGGCGTTTTCCTCCCGGATCGAGAAGTCCGGCGAGTTGTCGCCGGGATTGAAGGCCTCATAATGCGCCTTCCACATCGACCGCCAGCCGCGACGGCCTACGCTGCCGATCGCCTCGCCGGCGGCATCCGTGGAATGGTAGCGGGCGGACCAGTCGATCATCTTGTTCGCCTTGATCTCGGCGAGGCGCGTACCCTGCGATTTGTCCGTCCAGATTTCCACGTGCTCACGGAATTTGAACATCTTCTGCTTGGTATAGATGATCGTGCGGCCGGTGGCGTCCGTCACCGTCGCCTGGCTGGCGAGCGCGAGCACCTTGAAGGAAAGCGTGAGCGGATACTGGATTCCCTGAAGCTGGCGGGAAATGTCATCCGTCGCCGGAATCGAAGGAATTGTCGGCGATGCGTAAGGGTTCGGTGTCTCCATGCGCGGTTGATATTTCAGATCCGGGAAAAAGCCAAACACGTGCTTAAGGGGCGTGGACGTCTCGTCCATGCATGATGGGACGAGACGTCCCATCCCCTTATTTTGCCGCGTCTAGCAGACCGGCGGCGTAGGCTTGGAAGACGCGGGCGATCTCGTCGCGCACCCGGCGGAAGACGGCCAGTTGCTCTCCCTCCGTGCCGGTGGCGTGCGCCGGATCGTCGAAGCCCCAGTGATGGCGGTTCAGCTGGCCGGGGAACACCGGGCAGACCTGGTCGGCGTTGCCGCAGACGGTGATGACGGTTTTCACATCGTCCGCTAGAAATTCATCGAGGTGCTTCGAGTGGTGGCCGCCGATGTCGATGCCGATTTCCGCCATCGCCTTGATGGCGAGCGGATGAACGTAGCCGGCGGGTTTCGAGCCCGCGCTGGCGACCCGGAAATTGTCATTGAGGGCGGCGCGGAGGATGCTTTCGGCGAGGTGCGAGCGGCAACTGTTGCCGGTGCAGAGGATGAGGATGGCGGGTGGTTTCATGTAATTGCGAAAAATTTGCGCTTCAGCCAGAAGGAGACGTGGACGAGACCGATCAGCGCGGGCACTTCTATCAACGGGCCGACGACCGCGGCGAACGCGACGCCGGACTCCAGACCGAACACCGCGATGGCCACGGCGATGGCGAGCTCGAAGTTGTTCCCAGCCGAGGTGAATGCGACGCTCGCCGAGCGCGGATAGTCGGCACCTAACTTGGCGGCCATCGCGAAGCTGACGAGGAACATAATCGCGAAATAGATGACCAGCGGGATGGCGATCCGAACCACGTCGAGCGGCAGCCGGACGATGGCGTCGCCCTTATAAGTGAACATGACAACGATGGTGAAAAGCAGCGCGACAAGGGTGAGCGGGGAAATTTTCGGGATGAAGACGCTTTCATACCAGGCCTCGCCCTTGCGCTTCACCAGCAGCACGCGGCTGGCGACTCCCGCGGCGAACGGGATGCCCAGATAGATGAGAACGCTGTGGAAAATTTCCGCCATCGAGACGTCCACCGCCACGCCTTTGAGCCCGACGTAGGGCGGCAGCACGGTGATAAAAAGCCAGGCGTAGGCGCTGTAGAAAAGGATCTGCGCGATGCTGTTGAGCGCGACCAGGCCGGCGGCGTATTCGCTACTGCCCTTCGCGAGATCGTTCCAGACGAGCACCATGGCGATGCAGCGCGCCAGCCCTACCAGAATCAATCCGACCATGTATTCCGGCTGGTCCCGCAGCAGAAGGATCGCTAACACCCACATCAGCACCGGGCCGATGACCCAGTTCTGGAAGAGGGAAAGCCCGAGGATGCGCTTGTTGGCGAAGACCTTCGGCAGCTCGGCGTAGCGGACTTTCGCCAGCGGCGGATACATCATGATGATCAGGCCGATGGCGAGCGGCAGGTTAGTCGTGCCGACGGTCATCGGCGCGAAAAACGCGGCGGGATTGTGGATGACGAAGTTCCCCAACAGGACTCCCAGTCCCATGGCGGCGAAGATCCAGACCGTGAGGTAGCGGTCCGTGAATGACATGTTCTTGGCGACGGCGTCGGACATGGTATCGGAATGTTAGCAGCAGCCGGCCGGGCCGCATTTCCCGCCGATGGCTGGCAGGCGGTTGAGCGCGGGCAGTCCGCAAAGCTCGGGCGCGAGGCACTCGGTATGTTTGTGGGCGAGCTGGAGGACGACGGCGTCGTCCGTTAGCTCGTGGCCGGTGATGGTGTATTGGGAAATCACGCGGTCCTCGTATTCGATTTCCACCGGGATGGAATCGTCGAGCAAAATGGATTTCGCCTTGCCGAGGATGCTCGCCATTTTCCCGGTTTCGATGCGGTGATCGTAGTCTTCGCCGACCCAGATCTGGAGCTGGCAAGTGGTGGTTTCACGCAAAGTGCCACCGCAGTCGAGGAAGGTTTTCCCGACGCGGCCGACCTCCGTGACGTGGAAGGAAACCGGCACCGCGCCGCCGTCAGGCAGGGCGATGCGGAAGAACCGGTGGGCGTGCTCGGTGAGCAGGAATTTGAGTTCGGAGAGATTCATGATTTGAGGGATTTGGGGCCGGGGCAGCAGCTGGATTCGCGGATGGCGAGTCGGGCGAGGGAGCGGGCGGCGTCCGTTTTAAAAACGGCGGCGTCCGACTCGAAGAATTTCTCCAAAGTGCCGATGAGCTCGCGATATTTCGGCTCGATGCGGAAATACGTCCATTTCTCGCACTTCTCGCTCTCCAGCAATCCCGCCTTGCGGATGACCTGCACATGGCTTGAAACCGAGGATTGCGGCATTCCCAGGACGTCCGCGAGTTCGCAGACGCAGAGCGCTTCCACCAGCACGAGGCGGATGATCCGCCAGCGCGTGGGGTCCGCGAGGGCGCGGGAGAAATGAACGATGTTTTCCGTCACGGGAAGCATCGTGACGATAATCCACGTTGTGTAAAGAGTCGAATACCGTCACGCTCGGACAGGTAAGGGGGCAAGGGGGCAGCGGCGGGGGCGCGCAGTTCCTGACGCTGATTTGTCCGGGGTTGAAGGCTTGTGACCGGTGGTTTCCACAGTTAGCTTGCGGCGATGTTTTTTCCGGATTTCGAGTTCAACACGTGGCTGGGACTGGTGGCGTTGCTGGTTTTTTACGTGATCGGGATCCTGCATGTGCTTCACGCGTTGATGCATGTACGGACGTCGCAGGGGACGATCGCGTGGGTGATTTCGCTGCTGACGGTGCCGTTTCTGGCGATTCCGATGTATTGGCTGCTGGGGCGGACGCGGTTTTCCCGTAACGTCGGCGGGCGGCGGGAGCGGGATTTCCGGCTGGGCAAACTGGCGGCGACGATGCGGGAACGTCTGCGCGATTGCGAGGTGGAGGTGCCGGATGACGACGCCTTCGAGCGCGCGGCGCAGTTATTGGGCGGCTTGCCATTCACCTGCGGAAACGAGCTGGAGCTGTTAATCGACGGGGAGAAGACCTTCGAGCGGATTTTCGAGGTGATCGGAAAGGCGGAGAATTACCTGTGCGTGAATTTTTTCATCGTGAAAAACGACACGCTCGGCACCCGCTTCCAGGAGGCGCTGATCGAGCGGGCGAGGGCGGGGGTGAAGGTCTATTTCCTGTTTGACGAGATCGGCTCGCACAAGTTGCCGCGGCGCTATTTGAAGGAGATGAAGGCGGCGGGAATCGAGTGCCGGTCCTTCGGGATCAACCGCTACTGGTGGTCGCGGCTGCAGCTGAATTTCAGGAACCACCGGAAGATCGTGGTGAGCGACGGCAAGACCGCATTCATCGGCGGGCTGAACGTGGGCGACGAATACATGGGCCGTGACCGGCGCTTCGGCGAGTGGCGGGACACGCATTTGAAAATGCAGGGGCCGGTGGTGCAGGCGGTGCAGCTGGTGTTTTTGGAGGACTGGTTCTGGGCATCCCACCAGGTGCCCGAACTGCATTGGGACGCGCGGCGGGAGGCGGCGGACCAGGTGGCGGCGGTGATCCCGACCGGCCCGGCGGATCCTGCGGACTCGTGGCAGCTGGTGGTGGCGGAGGCGGCGAATTCCGCGCGGAATCGACTGTGGATCGCGTCGCCGTATTTCGTCCCGGACGAGGGCGTGCTCACGGCTTTGCAGGCCGCGGCGATCCGCGGGGTGGACGTGCGGATTCTCATTCCGGAGCGGGCAGACCACCTGCTGGTGTGGCTTTCGGCGTTTTCCTACTACGAGCAGTCGATTCCTTTCGGCGTGAAATTGTTCCGTTATCACAAGGGGTTTTTGCATCAGAAGGTGATGCTGATCGATGCCCGGTTGGCGGCGGTGGGCACGGCGAATCTGGACAACCGCTCGTTCCGGTTGAATTTCGAGATCACGGCGTTTTCCACCGACGCGAAATTCGTCGGCGAGGTCGAGACAATGTTGGTCTCCGACTTCATCCACTCGCAGGAAGCGAAGGTAGGCGATTTCACTGGCAAGCCGTTTTTATTCCGCGCGGCGTGTCGGGCGGCGCGCTTGTTCGCGCCGATCCAGTGAGAATAAAAAAAGGCCCGGTCGAATGAACGACCGGGCCTCGGGGAAAATTTGCGGGAATTACAGCTTGGCGATGCTGGCGAGGTCCGGGCGCTGGCGGACGATGTTTGCCAGCATCTTGCGGCAGTGGTCGTATTTGGTTCGCTGGCTGAGAAGCTCGGCACTGCGGGTGAACGATCCCCACTGGACTACCGTCAGCTCGACATTCCGGCGGCCCCACTGATCCATGATTTCCTTGGTTGGCTTGTAAATATCGACGGTGCCGGTGCCGAGAAGCGCCGAGCCGTAGTCATCGACGACGTAGAGATAAGGCAGGCCCTTGATCCGGAAAGTGGTGCCAACCGGATAGAACGACCAGTCGGCGGCGGCGCTGCGGACCCGGTTGTTGTAGCGGAGGGTGGTGCCAGTGGCGTTCTTGCTGCCGTAGATCAAGTGGTCGGACTCGCTGCAGGTGTAGGCAGTGGTGCGGACGACCCGGGTGCGGTCGCTGAACGAGTAAACCGGCATCGAGTGCTTGTCGCGGGGCTTGCCGGCGGCGGCGGCGACTGCGACCGAGGAGGTCGGAGGAAGCGCGAAGCTTTCGTTTTTCGCGTAATGCCCGGAGCCGGAACCAATCGAGGATTTCGAGAGAATGTTAGGACCAGAGCTGCCGCAGCTGGTGAGAAACGCCGCGGCAACCGCGAGTGAGAGAAGGGAAAAGGATCGATAAATCATGCTGAAGAGAAGGGAATGAGCCTCTGCTCTGGCTGAACAAAGTTTGCAAGCCATAGGCGGCATCGCCCGCCGGGGCAAACTGAAAAAGCCAATCCCAGGTGATTTACATTGTATGATTGTTGATGATCAGTGGGTTGTGTATCCTCAATTTGAAGAAAATTGATCCGAAAAGCCGTGGTCTTGTGAACTTCGCCGCGTCGCGGCCGGAAGTCAGAGAGATCGAAAGAGTCGGAAGGCGTCGGTCGTAACGGGATTTGGACCCCGGTATATTTAATTCATGAAATTCGCAGCTCTCACCGCTTTCTCGCTCCTGACGGCAGGCGTGCGGGCTGGCGCCATCTCATTTTCCCGCGAGATTCAGCCGATTCTGTCGAACAAATGTTACCATTGCCACGGTCCGGACGGTTCAAAACGTGACGCCGGCTTGAGGTTGGATACCTTCGAGGGTGCCACTGCGGTGATCGAGGAATCCAAGACACGGGCCATCATTCCCGGCGATCCGGCGGCCTCCGAGATGATCCGGCGGATCCGTCTGACGGACCCGGAGGAAATCATGCCGCCGCCCAAATCCCATCTCACGCTTGGTCCGGACGAGGCGGAGCTGTTGGAAAAGTGGATTCAACAAGGGGCGAAATACGAGAAACACTGGGCCTTCACTCCTCTGCCCGCTGCGGTCACCGTGCCGGAAATTCCGGATGGGAAGCGGGCGCAAAATGAAATCGATCATTTCGTGCTCGCGCGGCTGGACCGGGAAAAACTCGCGCCGTCGCCGGAAGCCGATCCGCTTCGATTGCTCCGCCGCGTCAGTTTCGATCTCACCGGACTGCCGCCGGCACCCGAGGAAATCGCATCCTTCGATGCGACGAAATTCGAGACCGCCGTGGACCGTTTGCTCGCCTCGCCGCATTTCGGCGAGACGATGGCGCTCGAATGGCTGGACGCCGCGCGCTATGCCGATTCCTACGGTTATCAGTCGGACCTGCTCAGCGGCCAATGGCCGTGGCGGGACTGGGTGATCCGCGCGTTCAACGAGAATCTGCCATACGACCAGTTCGCCACCTGGCAGCTCGCCGGCGACCTTCTTCCAAATGCCACCCGCGATCAAATTCTCGCCACCGCCTTCAACCGCCTGAACCGCATGACGCAGGAGGGCGGGTCGATCCACGAGGAATACCGGGTCGAGGGCGTGTCGGACCGGGTGCACACCTTCGGCACCACATTCCTGGCGCTGACCTTGGAATGCAGCCGCTGCCACGATCACAAATACGACCCGATCAGCGCGCGGGATTATTATTCCATCGGCAGTTTTTTCAATTCGATCGCCGAGCGCGGCGTTTATTCCGACCCGAAGATAACTCCCGGCCCGGCGCTCCTGCTTCCCACGCCGAATCAGGAAACGCAGATCCGCGCCGCCGAAAAAGCGGTTGCAGCCGCCCAGGCGGCGCTCCCGCAAACGATCGGCCCGGCGGACCGCGTGGCCTTGTTCGATTTCGAGCCATCGGAAAAACCCGACGTTTCCCCGAACCGCGTCGATGGCCCGGCGAAGGAAGCGAAAATCGGCGGGCTAAAAACCACCACCGCCCCCGGCGGCCGCGCCGTGGTGCTCGACGGCGATCAGGGAATTTCCATCTCCGGCCTGCTCACCGAGGACTGGCCGCAGCCGTGGACGGTGGATCTCGTGCTCCGCGACACCGTGGCCAATCCCGAGCCGGTCGTCCTCTGGCAGCGCACTTTCGGCACGGATGCGGGCTACAATGGCTACGATTGCACGCTCGCCGGCGGTCGGATCGAGGTCCGCATCGCCCGCGATTGGCCTGGCGCGGCGGTGGGCGTGATCACCGCGCCGGTCGTCGGAAAAGACCAATGGCACCGCGTTTCCGTGACTTGGGACGGTTCCGGGCGCGCGGCCGGACTGGCGGTTTACGTCGATGGAAAACCGGTTTCCACGGAAATCACCACCGACCGTCTCCGCCAATCGGTGATCGACCGGACTTATGGTTCTGGAAATTTCACTCTCGGCGAACGCTTCCGCGACCGTGGCTTCCGCGGCGGCGAGATCGATTCACTCGGTGTTTTTAATAGCGCGCTCGCTCCGTTGGAAATCGCGGAACTTCAGCAACCCGGAGACACCAAGCTCACCGTTGTCCCTCCAAAGCTCCGCGAGGCTCGGGAAAAACTTCGTGCCGCGCGGCAGGCTCTCGTCAACATCGAGAGCAAGGTGCAGACCGTCGCGGTGATGGATGAAACGCCGACGCCCCGCCCGACCTGGATCCTGCCGCGCGGGGTTTACAGCACGCCGCACACGCCGGAAAACGATGTCACCCGCAACACTTTTTCCCAAATCCTGCCGCCTTTCCCCGCCGACGCCCCGCCCGACCGGCTCGGCCTCGCCAAATGGCTGACGCAGCCCGATCACCCGCTGACGTCCAGGGTTTTCGTCAACCGCGCCTGGCAGCACTTTTTCGGCACCGGACTGGTCCCGACTTCCGACAATTTCGGCTTTCAAGGCACCGCGCCGAGCCATCCGGAATTGCTCGACTGGCTCGCCCGCGATTTCGTCTCGCACGGCTGGGACGTGAAACGCCTTTGCCGCCAGATCGTCCTCTCCGCCACCTATCGGCAGGACTCGCGCCTGCGCCCGGGGCTTCGCGAAAAGGATCCGGCGAATATCTTGTTAGCCCGCGGCCCCGCCCGCCGCCTCGCCGCGGAGCCGGTCCGCGATCTCGCGCTCGCCGCCTCGGACCAGCTCGTTTCAAAAGTCGGCGGACCTCCCGTTTCCCCCTATCAGCCCGGGCCGGACCTCTGGCGCGAGTCGAACTCGATGTCGCCCGCCTATCAGCAGTCCAAGGGCGAGGACCTCCGCCGCCGCTCGATCTACTCGGTCTGGAAACGCACCGCACCGCTGCCGAACGCGCTGCTCTTCGATGCCGCCGGCCGCGAGACCTGCTCGGTGAGACGCGCCTCCACCAACACCCCGCTCCAAGCACTGGTTCTGTTAAACGACCCCCAGTTCATCGAGCCGTCCCGCGCGCTCGCCGAAGTGGTCCTCCGCGCCCACCCCGAGGACCCGGACGCACGCATCCGCGCCGCGTTCCTCCGTCTCGCCGGACGCCAGCCGGATTCCCGCGAGCTGGAGCTGCTGAAGCAGCTGCTCACCCATCAGCTCGACGTTTTCAACGCGAAACCCGACGACGCGAAGGCCTTCCTCAAAATCGGCGAGAAAACTCCCGACGCCTCCATCGATCCCGCCATCCTCGCGGCAAACGCCGTCCTCTGCCAAGCCATCCTCAACCTCGACGCCGTGATCTGGAATCGTTAGACCTCATGAATCCATCCTTTGATCCGCTCGGCGTCACGCGCCGCCACTTTTTCAAGCAAGCCGCCGCAGGCGTCGGCGGGCTCGCGCTGTCGTCGATGCTGGGCCGCCGCGCCTACGGATCTTCTGCGGAAATACCCGCCACGTTTCCCAACTTCGCGCCCAAGGCGAAACGCGTCATCTATCTGTTCCAATCCGGCGGGCCCTCACAGCTCGACCTCTTCGACGACAAGCCGCTCCTCCGCGAGAAAAACGGCCAGCCGCTCCCCGACTTCGTCCGCGGCGGCCAGCGGCTCACCGGCATGTCCGCGCAGCAGTCATCGATTCCCCTCGCCGGCTCGCAGTTCAAGTTCCAGCAATACGGCCAGAGCGGCGCGACGTTTTCCGAACTCCTGCCGCACACCGCCGGGATCGCCGACGAGCTTTGCATCGTCAAATCGATGTTCACCGAGTCGATCAACCACGATCCGGCGATCACCTTTTTCCAAACCGGCTCCGAGCTCGCCGGCCGCCCGTCGCTCGGCTCGTGGCTCTCCTACGGCCTCGGCACGGACAATTCTAACCTGCCGTCGTTCATCGTCCTTGTCTCCGCCGGCCAGGGCGACCAACCGCTCTATTCCCGGCTGTGGGGCTCCGGTTTTCTCGACTCGAAATACCAGGGCGTGCAGTTCCGCCCCGGCAAGGATCCCGTTCTCTATCTGAGCAATCCGGATGGCATCTGCCAGTCCGGCCGCCGCGCGATGCTCGATCAGATGAACGAGCTCAACCGCATCCAGTTTGAAAAGGAGCTCGATCCGGAAATCGAATCCCGCATCGCCCAGTATGAAATGGCGTTCCGCATGCAGACCAGCGTGCCGGACATCACCGATCTGGGCACCGAGCCGGAAAGCACCTTCGCGATGTACGGAGAGGACAGCAGGAAACCCGGAACCTTCGCCGCGAACTGCCTGCTCGCCCGCCGCCTCGCCGAGCGCGGCGTGCGTTTCATCCAGCTCTATCACCAGGGCTGGGACCAGCACACCAAGCTGCCGTCGTCCATCGTCGGCCAGTGCAAGGAAACCGACCAGGCCTCCGCCGCGCTCATCCGCGACTTGAAGCAACGCGGGCTGTTGGAGGACACGCTCGTCGTCTGGGGCGGTGAGTTCGGCCGCACCGCCTACTCGCAGGGCGTGCTCACCAAGGACGACTACGGCCGCGACCACCATCCGCGCTGTTTCACCATCTGGATGGCCGGTGGCGGCGTGAAACCCGGCATCACCTACGGCCAGACGGACGCATACGGCTACAACATCGCCGATTCCGACGGAAACCCGATCTCACCGGACAAACACATCTACGAGCCCGGTGCCGTCCACGTCCACGACCTGCAAGCGACCATGCTGCATTTGTTAGGAATCGACCACACCATGCTCACCTCCATCCACCAAGGCCGGCGTTTCCGCCTGACGGACGTGCACGGAAAAGTGGTGAAAGAGCTCCTCGCCTAACGAGTCGCCGCAGGCAGCCAGACCCGCGCTCCGGCACTCCGCTCGGATGCGGCCCGGAAAAACCCTTCCAAACCACGGCGCGAATCCAGGTCCGCCACGGCGTCCACCGCCCGGCTCCAACGCCAGCGGAATCCGGCGTCGCGCAAGCGCAGCGGCTCGGCCCAGCGGCTTTTCAAAACCAGCTCGGTTTCGGTGCCCATCAACCGCGCGCCGATTTTCAACATCCAGCGGGCGGCGGGTAAACCGAGCGGCATGCCCACCGCCTCGCGGAAGGTCCGCATCCACTCGCGGTTGGTCGGGAATTCAGGCGCGGTGACATTGATCGTGCCGTCGAGAAACGGGTCGTGGATCGCGAAATCGACCGCCCGCAGGAAGTCCTCCATGTGGATCCAACTGATCCGCTGCTTGCCGGAACCCATCGCCCCGCCGAGACCACGGGCGGTTAGTTTGCGCAGCACCTGGTAAACCGTCGCCTCCTCGTTCGCCAGCACCATGCCGATCCGCAACGCGAGCTTGCGTGTTTCCGCCGGCACGTTTGCGCCGAAAAACGCGTCCTCCCACGCCTGCGCCACCTCGCAGGAAAACCCCTCGCCCGGCTCGCCGAGCCAGTCGTTTTGCGGCTGGTCCTCCGCATGCCGATACCACGTCGCGGTGCTCGCGTTGAGCCAGGTTTTCGGCGGCGTCTTGCAGCCGGCGATCGCCTCGCCGATGACCCGCGTGGCGTCCACCCGCGAATCGATGATCTCCCGGCGGTTCTTCTCCGTGTAGCGGCAGTTCACGCTGCGCCCGGCCAGGTTGATCACCGCCTCCGCGCCTTCGAGCGCGAGCGCCCACGGGCCGATGTTTTTGCCGTCCCATTCGAGGAACATCCCGTCGCCGCTCCAGCCCTCGCGGCTGCGGCCGATGGCGACGACCTCCTTGCCGTTGCGCGCGCAGTGTCGGGTGAGGTAACGGCCAAGAAATCCATTGGCTCCGAAAATCACGATCACAGGGTTCATGGGAACTTTCTTATTGTTTTTATTTTCGTCCATCCCGGCTTTTCAGGAAAATCTGAAAACCGTGGTCAAATTTTTTTGCCTCAGCCGAGCAGTTTGGTGGCGAGTTGCAGGGCGAAGCCGTGCTTCATCGAGGAGATCCGGTCGGACATTTTCGAGGCGAAGCCGACGAAATCCTCGAGCGCCCGCATCTGGTCGTGGAATGCTTTTCCCTCCGGTGTTTCGATGCCCTCGCTCACCTCGGCGCACTTGTGGAGAATCGCCAGCGCCGGCTCGATCTCGCGGCGTTTCCGTTCGCGGGCGACGATCGTGAAAATCTGCCAAACGTCTTTCTCCGCCTCGAAAAAGTCGCGCCGCTCGCCTTTTTTGACCACCGAGCGGAGCAGGCCCCAAGCGACCAGCTCCTTGAGATTCGAGTGGGCGTTGCCGCGGCTGATTTCCAGCTCTTCCATCACCTCGTCCGTCGTCAGCGGCTCCGGAGCGGTCATCAGCAGCGCGTGGATCTGGGCCATCGTCCGGTTGATCCCCCACTGCGAGCCGAGCGCGCCCCACTGGGCCACGAACTCGTCGCGGGCGAGTTTGAGTTTTTCGGTTTCGGCGTTCACGTTTTTCAGTAAATACTGAAAATTAAGGAGGCACAAGCAAAAATATAATTTGATTCGAATCTCTCGCCGCAATCGGGGGAATCAGATAGTGGATAGATACTTGCTAGATTGTCGATTCCGGTTATTTCATCTCCGCCAGCCCGCCCCTTCCTCACCGCCATGAAACCACACCCCTACAACGCCCCCGCCGTCCGCATTTCCCACCCTGACCGGCCCGCGCGGGCGTGGCTCGGCATCTTGTGCGCCGTGGGAAGCGCTTTCACCCACGCCGCGCCCGTCACGATCAGCGGGACGGGATCCTACTCGCAGAACTTCGACACTCTGCCTGCCAGCGGGTCCGCAACCTGGACCGATGATTCGACGCTTCCCGGCTGGCACGCCCAACGAAGCGGCGGTTCCGGTAACTCCATCGTCGCGGACGCCGGTTCCGAAATGGCAGGAAATCTCTACAGCTACGGCTCCGCCAGCACTGCGGACCGGGCGCTCGGTTCGATCGGCTCCGGCACCGCCACTGCCGGAAATTTTGCCCATGGCGTTCAGCTTCAGAACAGTTCCGGCGATGCCGTGACCCTCAACTCCCTGGCCTATACCGGCGAACAATGGCGGAAGAGCGACGTGACCGTGGCGCAGGTAGTCACGCTCTGGTATAAGATCAGTCCGATGCCTATCACGTCGCTGACACCCTCGGCCGACACCGGCTGGACCGCGATCACGCCTGGAGATTTCAGCAGCCCGGTCAACACCACCGGCCCGGGGTCGCTGGTCGGAAACGACTCGGCCAACCGCACTGCGATTTCGATCAATCCGAACATCCTGGTCCCGGCCGGCAACTACCTGATGATTCGCTGGAAAGATCCGGATCACGTCGGCGTTGATCACGGCCTTGCCATTGACGACGTCACGCTCGCATGGATCGCCAGTCCGGTAATCCCCCTGAGTCCCGGCGCGATCGCCTTTGTCGGCTTCAACGCGGATGGCAACGACGACCTCGCCTTCGTCGCGCTGGCACCCATCGCGGCAAACGAGGTAATCCGTTTCACCGACAACGAGTGGAACGGCTCGCCCGTGGGGGCTGGCGGAGCGTTCATGGATTCGAACGAGGGAATCATCACTTGGACCGCACCCACAGGTGGCGTGGCTCCGGGGACGGTGGTCATGCTGGGTAGTCTGGGTAGTCTGGGTAGTCTGGGCACGACAGCTCCGGCGGCGAGCGTGGGAACAGTCAGCCGATCCGGAAGCTTTAATTTGGGCATAGAAGATGAAACAGTTTACGCCTATCAAGGAGCCACCCTGGCCCCCTCGGGTTTCCTCGCCGTGATCGCCACCCATTCCGCAGACTTGACGACGGGCACCGGCTTGAGTCCCGCGCACATGATCCGTCTCCCGGATGATGAGGACATCGCGGCTTACACCGGATCCCGCTCGAATCAGGCAAGTTTCGCGGCTTACCTCACGCTGCTCGACGATACCGGCAACTGGCTAACACAAGATGCCGACGGCGACCAAAGCGCCGACGGCACCGCGCCGGATGTCCCGTTCGCCGCCACCGCTTTTACCTTAGCCGTCACGGAAAACACCTTCGCTTCCTGGCTCGTCGCCCACGCCCCCGACCAGGGCGCGTCCCAGGATCACGACGGCGACGGCGTGGCGAATGGCGTGGAATACTTCTTCGGCGCGACGGGTTCCACGTTCACTCCCAATCCGCAGCCCGTGGACGGAGTCGTTTCCTATCCGCATCCGGCGGCCACGCCCGGCGCCACTTACAAGGTCTGGATCTCGCCGGATTTGTCGGCTTGGACGGACGTCACCGCAGACGTGGACCTCGCGACACCGGGCTTCGTGAAATACGTCCTGCCATCCGGCGCGGGAAAAATTTTCGCGCGCTTGGAAGTGTTCGTCGTTCCCTGATCCTGATTCTCCACCATCGCGCTGGACTCCGCCGTTTCGCGTGATCAAAATTTCGCGCATGAAACCCCGTTTTTCCCCACCGCACGGCGCGCAAAACAAACAGGCCCGCGAAAACCGCCATGTCCAGACGGTGGAAACCGCCGTGCCGTCGCTCGACGAGGACGACGTCTTGGCGATCGTTGCACAGCAGGCGGTGCCCTTCGTTTTGATCCTTGATTGCGTGCAGGACCCGCACAATCTCGGGGCCATCCTGCGCACCGCGGACGCGGCGGGCGTGCATGTGGTGGTCGCGCCAAAGGACAAGGCCGTCGGCATCACCGAGACCGTTCGCCGAGTCTCGGTCGGCGCGGCGGATCACGTGCCATTCGCCCAAGTGACCAACCTCGCCCGGACGATGGAGAAGCTCAAAGCCGCCGGATTGTGGCTCGTCGGCACCTCGGATCACGCGAAATCCAAGTCCATTTACGAGCTCGATCTCAACGGTCCGCTCGCGCTGATCCTCGGTGCCGAGGAAAAAGGCATGCGCCGCCTCACCGAGGAAAACTGCGATTTCCTCGCCTCCATCCCGATGGCCGGCAAGGTCGAGTGCCTCAACGTCTCGGTGGCCACCGGCGTCTGTCTGTTCGAGGCGGTGCGCCAGCGCCGGGTCGCCGGTGAATGAACCGGTCCGGGTGCTTTCCGACCTTCATCTTGGCCATAAAATCTGCCGCATCGGACAAGTCGCCGCGCTGCGGCCTTTGATCGCCGGGGCGGGCACGGTCATTTTCAACGGCGACACCTGGCAGGAACTCGCCAGGCCGTTTCTCGAACGCTCGACCGCGATGCTCGACGAATTGAAATCGCTCTGCCGCGAGGAAGGCACCGAAGCCGTCTTCCTATCAGGAAATCACGACCCCGGCTGGCCCGGTCCGGGCTGGGTGGAGCTGGCCGGCGGGCGGATCGTCGTCACTCACGGCGACGCCCTGCTGTTCGACGGTTCGCCGTGGAAGCGCGAGATCCTCGTCAGCGGAAAACGGGTGATGGAGCTTTGGGACGAGCATCCCCGCGCCGACCGTGACGCGGAAGAGCGCCTGCGGGTGGCGCGGAAAATCGCCCGCGAGCTGTGCTCCGTCGAGTATCCGACCGGCCGGAGATTTCTCCAGCGGGCGTGGGACGCGATCGTCCCGCCGAGGCGCGCGGTCAAGATGATCGAAGCCTGGATGATCCAAGGCGCGGCGGGTGCGCGGTTTTGCGAACGCTATTTTCCGAAGGCGGAAATGCTCGTCATCGGCCATTTCCACCGCGTCGGCAAGTGGCTGCGAAACGGCCGCCGCGTGATCAATACCGGTTCATTCACCTCGCCGGGGCGCGCCCACTGGGTGGAGTGGAACGACGGCTGGCTCAGCCGCGGCGTGATCGAGGAATCCCCGGAAATGTGCCGCAAGGGCGAGACTCTCGACGTCTGGAGGTTCTGATAGAACGACGCGCCCCTATCCCGCGCGGTTGAGGAAATCCAGAATCCCGGCGGCGGCCTTTTCCGAAATACCGGGAAGCTTGGCGATCTCCGCGGCGGTGGCTTTTTTGAGCCGGGCGACGCTGCCGAATTTTTCCAACAGGAGTAATTTTTTGTTCGCGGACACGCCGGGGCAGTCGTCGAGCAGGCTCTCCTTCATCCGGCGGCGGTAGAGCAGCGCGTTGTAGCCGTTCGCGAAGCGGTGGGCTTCGTCGCGGATGCGCTGGAGCAGCTTGAGCGCGCCGCGGTCGTGCGGGATGCGGATGGATTCGCTGCGGCCGGGGACGAATATCTCCTCGTGCTGCTTGGCGAGGCCGACGACCGGAAGATCGTGCAGGCCCAGGGCTTGCAACTCCCTAACGGCCATGCCGAGCTGGCCTTTTCCGCCGTCGACGATGACGAGGTCCGGCAGGACGATTTTCGCTCTGCCCTCGCGGGCGAGGCGGCGCTGGGCCTCTGTTGGATTTTCCTGGGAGAACCCGGCGTCGGGATCGGCGGCGCTGTTTTCCATCAGGATGCGCGAGTAGCGGCGGCGGATGACCTCGGCCATGGAGGCGAAATCGTCCTGGCCCTCCACGCTGCGGATGCGGTAGCGGCGGTAGTTCTTGTTGTCCGGCCTGCCGTCGGTGAAGCGCACCATCGAGGCGACGATGTGGTTGGATGAGACGTTGGAGATGTCGAAGCACTCCATGACGCGCGGCGGTCCGGCGAGGTGGAGGTGCTCGCCGAGCTCTGCCAGATCCTCGGCGGGTTGCACCGTCGTCTGGATGCCGAGGCCGCGGCTGAACTGGCGGGACGGGCGCAGGGTTTTTTCGAGGTTCTGAAGGATGTCGCGGAACTTGGCGGCCTTCTCGAAATCAAGTTGTTCGGCGGCGGCGGTCATTTCCTCGCGCAGGGAATCGAAAACCTCGCGCTTGCCCTTGCCGTCTAACACGCGGCAGGCGTCCTCGATTTTAGCCAGGTAGGCATCGCGGGTGATCCGGGCGATGCAGGGGGCCGAGCAGTTTCTAATGACGTCGGCGTTGCAGTGTTTGTAGTCCGCCTCGCCGGGCCGGTGCGAGCGGCAGACGCGCAGGCCGAAGCCGCGGTTGAGCCATTCAAGCGTGCCTAGCAGCGCGCTGGAGTGCGGGAACGGGCCGAAATAACGGCAGCCGTCGTCCTTCTTCATCCGCGTGGTCACGAAGCGCGGCCAGGGATCGGCGAGCCGGATCTTGACGAAGTAAAAGCGTTTGTCGTCGCGGAGGGCGATGTTGTAGCGCGGCAGGTAATCCTTGATGAGCTTGGATTCGAGCACCAGCGACTCCTCCTCGTTGCGGACGGTGTGGAACTCGAAATCGTGGATCGAGTCGATGAGCGCGCGGGTTTTCACGTCCGCCCGCATTTTCTGTGAGGCCATGAAATAGGACGAGACGCGGCGTTTCAAATCGAGCGCCTTGCCGACGTAGATGACCAGGCCGAGACGGTCCTTCATCAGGTAAACCCCGGGCTGATGGGGCACCTCGCGGAGCTTGGCTTTGAAATCGGGCGTGGACATGCGGGACTGCGTGCTCCCCATCCAAGGGTCGGAGTCGAAAAGATCAACCGAAATTCCCGCTTGCGGAAATGCCGATTCACGCAGAGAAGCAACCCGGCTATAGCGGATTTTTTTCTGGATTTTTTTCTTGCACGAGCCCGCAGGATTCGAATCTCTGGTAAGGGAATAAATTTCGTGCGCCACCGCCCTGCCGAGCTTCAGCAAGCCCACGCCCTTCATCCAGCACCTCTCCTGCCAGCCCAGACCACGCCCAATCCTGTGGTTTCCCATTTCCCGTCCCCGTCCCGCCAAGCACCACCAATTCCGCGACACACCAATTCCAAGATTAACCCCCGTAACCAACACTCCAAGACCATGAAACCCCGCAATTTGTTCCATCGCATCCTCGCAGGTCCCGCCTTCGCGCTGGCCGTGCTAATCATGCCCGCAGCTCCCGCCAACGCACAGTCCACCAGATATTGGGACGGCGGAACAACGAACATCGGCACCAACGGCGACGGCGTCAGCCAAGGTGGCGCTGGCGGTGGCACGTGGAATACCACGACCGTAAACTGGGATCAGGGGAATGGCCTGGCACACGTGGCCTGGAACAACTCGAACAACGACACGGCCGTTTTCGCCGGTACGGCGGGCACGGTCACGCTGGCCGAGTCGATCACGCTCGGTAATATTACCTTTAACGCGGGAGCTTACACGCTCAGCGGCGGAACTAATACACTTGCTTTTGGCGCTGGCGGGACAATCAGCAACAATGCAACAGCAATGAACCAAACGATTGTTCCTGCCATTACAGGTAGTCCTTCGGTGTTGATCACATCGGTTGGAGGTTCGTATGCTACTGGAATCACCTTTGCCCCGACAAATGGCACGGTGACGCTGGGTACGTGTACGGTTCCCTTTGCCGGGGCAAATGGCGACAAAGCCTCTCTTATGCTTGGCGGGGCAACCACCGGCAATTCAATATCAATCATCACAAAAGGAACGAGTATGAATTGGGGCGCTGTCACGAAGAGTGGTGCCAGCACATGGAGTGTGGGTAACGTGGACGTAGGTAGCGTTTACATGACTTCCGGCAACCTGATTGCTACTGGAACAATCCGCACCTATGATCAGGGGCTACTCCTGAGTGGAGGAGTTTTTCACTACAACAACGCAGGAGCCGTGACAAACCACCAAGGCTTCAGATTCTCTTCTGGCACTCCGTCTCTCGATAACTCCAGCGGTGCGGCGATCACATCTTCGACACACAATCCCCCGTCTACTTGGGCAGGAAGCTGGACGTTCGTAGGCAGCAATGGCGCAAACAGCGATCTCAATATCGGGACCGGAAAAGTCACTCTGCTTGCGACACCCACTGTGACCGTCTCCAACGCGGCGACAACACTTACCTTCGGCGGTGTGATCACAGACGGCGCCCCCACATTTGGCCTGACTAAAGCCGGTCCAGGCACGCTGAAACTTACAGGCATCAATACCTACAAGGGAGCTACGACTGTCAATGCAGGCACCCTTTTCATCACTCAGCCATCTCTGAGCGCAAACAGTCCGGTGTATCTCGCGTCCGGTGCCAAACTGAATCTCGGCTTTTCCGGCACGAACAATGTCCTCGCGTTGGTTCTCAATGGCAGCCTGGCAGCCACAGGCACGTGGGGCGCGTCCGCTTCGGGTGCCGCCAATATTGATGACACGTATTTCTCAGGCACGGGTATAATCAACAACCTTGGCGGTCTGGTGGCCGCCAACACCTGGTACTGGGACGGCCCGAACACCGGCGGCACGGGCGATGGCCTGAGTGCCGGCGGCGCCGGCACCTGGAGCACTACGCAGTTCAACTGGGACCAGGGGGTTGTATCCCGCAAGGCATGGCCCAATACCACAAACGACACGGCCATTTTCGGCGGCACGGTAGGCACAGTCACGCTTGGTGAGGCCGTCACAGTCAAAGGCATGCTTTTCAACTCTGCCTCAGGAGGCTATACGATTACCGGTAATACGCTGAATTTTGCAGCGGGTGGGTCAATTACCCAGTCTGTTGTTGATGTGAACCATACCATTATTTCTGCGATTACAGGAAGCCCATCAGTCTCTGTGAGAGACGGAACCTCGATTACCCTGGGGCTATCGTTCGCTCCAACCAGCGGGAGTCAGATTCTTGGAACATGCACTATTCCGTATGAGGGAGCTACAGGTGACAAGGCTTGCATCAGGTTGGGCGGCTCAACCACCGGTAATTCGGTGAGCAAAATCCAGTTCGACACTGGCAACCAGTATGGTGTATTGCGACACGATGGTACAGGCACATGGAGTGTGGGTAACGTGGACGTAGGTAGCGTTTACATGAGTAACGGCAATCTGATTGCTACTGGAACAATCCGCACCTATGACCAGGGGCTATACCTGAGTGGAGGAGTTTTTCACTACAACAACGCAGGAGCCGTGACAAACCACCAAGGCTTCAGATTCTCTTCTGGCACTCCGTCTCTCGATAACTCCAGCGGTGCGGCGATCACAACTTCGACAACCAATCCCCCGTCTGCCTGGGCAACAAGCTGGACGTTCGTAGGCAGCAATGGCGCAAACAGCGACCTGTATCTGGGTACTGGTGCCGTGACGCTGACGGTCTCCCCGGTCGTGACAATCAACAACAACGCAACGCTCACGGTAGGCGGTGTGGTCTCCGGTGCCTTCGGTCTGACCAAGTCCGGCACAGGCACGCTGAAGCTCTCGGGCAACAGCACCTACAACGGCACCACCACCCTCAGCGCCGGCACGCTCGCCGTCACCGGCTCCCTCGGTGCCACGGCCGTGAGCGTCAACGCAGGCACCCTGGCCGGCAACGGCAACATCGGTGGCAGCGTCACCATCGCCTCGGGCGCTCGCCATGCGCTCGCCGTCGCCGCCACGACAGGTGCCCAGGTCACCCGTGCCATCACCGGCACGCTGACCCTCACCGCTGGCAACATCCTCGACCTCACCGCCGCCTCCACCCCCGCCGGTGGCGTGTATGTGCTCGCCACCGCGACCACCGCCATCACCGGCACCCCCACCACCATCAATTACAACGGCATCACTGGCGGCACCATTTCGGTGGATACCGCGAGCAGTCCCCAACGATTGTTGCTCACCGTCAGCAGTGCGCCCGACGCCACTCCGCCCACTCCCAGTCCTATGACTTGGCTCAGCGCACCAGCGGCTGCCAGCAGCTCCAGCATTACCATGACCGCCACCACCGCCAGCGATTCCAGCGGCGTGGAGTATTTCTTCGATGAAACCAGCAATAATTTCGGTGGTAGCGACAGCGGCTGGCAGGACAGCCCGACTTACACCGATACAGGCCTAACCCCCAACACCAGCTACATCTACACCGTCACCGCCCGCGACAAGAGTTCCGCACAAAACGCGACGACGGCATCCGACCCGGCATCCGCCACCACTGCGACACCTGACTCGACACCTCCAACTCCTAATCCGATGACCTGGGCGGCCCCGCCCGCCGCCAGCAATTCCTCCAGCATCACCATGACCGCCGCCACCGCCAGCGATCCCAGCGGCGTGGAGTATTTCTTCGATGAAACCAGCGGCAATCCTGGCGGCACGGACAGCGGATGGCAGGACAGCCCGGTTTATAACAATACGGGTCTGAACCCATCCACCAGCTATACTTACACGGTCAAAGCCCGTGACAAAAGCCCTGCTCAAAATGAGACGGTCGTTTCCAGTGCCGAATCCGCCACCACCAACCCACCACCCTCTGGAGCCGTGGTATGGAACGTCAACATCGGCAACCAGGTCACCACCGCCGACAACTACGCAGGTGCCGTCCCACAAAGCACTCCGATCAATTGGAACTCCATCACCTCATCCTCCTACACCGGGCTCGCGCTCATGGACTCCGCCGGTTCGACCGCCGGTGGCATCACGCTCGATCTCACGAGCGGCGGTAATCCAGGTGGCCGAGCCCTGACGAGCGGTGACAAGATCTTCCTCGGCTATTTTGCTGGGCGCGCCGCATCCTCCTTCACGCTCCGGGGACTGACGGTTACCAGGACCTATGACATCCTGTTCTATTCCGACTGGTATTGGAAAAACGGCGACAGCCTGCCCATCACCCAGACTGCCGGCACCGGGTTGTCCGGCACTTTCTATCTCAACCGCATCCTCTCGGAATCTAACGGTAAAGTGCCCGCCCTAACCCCGGACACCAACCCCGCGAATGTCACATCCGGCACGGGAAACATCGGAAACTATTGCCGCATTGTGGGCATCGTCCCGGATCTTGATGGCAAAGTGAGCTTCCGCATCGGCGATGGGGCGAATTCCCCCTTCAGTGGATTCCAGCTTGTGCAAACGGGCGCGGTCGCCCCGCGTGCGGATATGCTGAATTTCAGCCTGGCGTCCAATCCACCTTCTATCATGGAAGCTGTCATCAGCGGAACCAACATCACCCTGACCATGCCCTATGGCTCGGGTGTGACCAACCTCGCCCCCACCTTCACGCTCTGGCCCGGAGCCACTTGTGTTCCGGTATCCGGCACTGCCCGGGATTTCACGACCTCGCAGACTTACACGGTGACTTCCTCGGATTCCAATGTCGTCAAGAACTACATCGCTACGGTCGCAATCGCTCCTCCTCTGCCGGAATTCACCCTGACCGCTCCGGCCACCTGGGATGGCCGCCAAACGATCACGGTGCAGCCCAACATCACCAACCTGACCCTGTTGCAAGCCAACGGCGGCACCAATTTCACCTATCAATGGAGCGTCAACGGAGTGGCCGTGACCCAACAAATCACGCCCGGCGTCTTGACTCTAACACGCTCCCAAGGCAGCGGCAAGCTGGCCGTCACGCTGACCATGGCCAATGGCACTGAGGGCGTCACCAATTCCACAACGATCCAAGTCCAGGAACCCGCGACCGATCCCTGGGTGGAACGCACGCCCGGCGCGACTGAAAAGCCGGTGACAGGCCAGTTTATCGCCCGCAATCCGTTCACCAATCTCGGCACGATTTTCTACAACGGCACCCAGAGCGGCACGCCGGCCAGCGTTTACCTCAAGGTTTACAAGACACCCTCGGGCGGGACCGAAACGCTTGATGCGGAATACCGCCAGCCGCTCGCGGGAGGTGCCTACGCCTTCTCCGCGCCGATCGCCGCGGGCCTCATCACTTACCGCGTGGTGTATGGCACCACCACCGGCGGAACGGACACGGATGTCGCCACGGTAACTGACTTGCTGTGCGGCGATGCCTACATGATCAATGGCCAGTCGAACGCATTGGCCATCGACAACTCGGAACCTCAAGTTGATACCAGCTATCCGTGGATCAAAACCTATGACGCGACGCTTGGTTGGAAACCGGCGTATGCGAAACCCACGAGTCCAAACTGGGGAAGCAAAATCGGCTTCTGGGCAATGAAGCTGGCGCGGGATGTCGTTGCCCAGCATTCGATGCCAATTTGTATCGTCAATGGTGCCGTCGGCGGCACCC